>CAZOUO010000165.1:0-5448 GCA_964582975.1 uncultured Thermotogae bacterium
GTTGACCAACCGTCCCAAGGTTTCCGGGCCGACCGATACCGTAATCGGTTCGCCGGTGTTGATGACTTCGGTTCCCCGAGCCAGGCCGTCGGTCGCATCCAAGGCGATCGCTCGCACCACGTCGTCTCCCAGGTGCTGCGCCACTTCCAGGGTGAGGACACTGTCGTCTTTTCGTTCAATGCGCAAAGCATCGTTCACCCGCGGCAGTTTCCCTCGCTCGAACCGAACATCGACCACCGGTCCTTTAACCTCTGTGACATTCCCGATTCCGAGGGTGTCTTCCATCTGGTTGCTCCTTAAAGGTTCCTTTGCAGTTTATTTGCGCTCGCGCAGCGCCTCCGCCCCACCCATGATATCAGCGATCTCTCGCGTGATCGATTGCTGTCGCGCCTTGTTGTAGGAACGAGTTAGGATCTTCAATAGATCCTCAGCGTTGTCCGTGGCGTTCTTCATTGCCTGGCGGCGGATCGCGTGTTCACTCGTCTTGGTCTCCAAAAGCGCAGAAAAAACTTTGCCCTCCAGGTACATGGGAAGGGTGAAATTGAGCAACTGCACCAGGTTTGGTTCGACCAGTGTCTCCGTCCCTTGTGGCTCTATTCTGATCGGCAACAGTTCCTCAACAACGACTCGCTGAGCGAGGTCGGAGAAAAATTGCATATAGACCAACACGACCCGGCCGACCGCCCCTTCTACATAAAGGGAGATAAGATCGGAGGCCAATCTGTAAGCGAAATTCGGGGTCGGGTCCTCGTAGGCACGGACGTAGCTTTTGAGCACGTCCACCGGTTGGCGAGCAAAATAGGCCCGCGCCTTCTCCCCACCAGCGATGAGTTTTCCCTTCTCATCCAGCTCTGCCAGCAGATCGTACCCCTTCCGGTTCAGATCGCTCTTGAACCGGCCGCACAAGCCGCGGTCTGAATTGAGGACCAGGATTCCTACATGCGGCGATTCGTTCTCGATGGTCAAGGGATTGGGTTCCACGGTCGCGGGCATCTGAGCAAGAAGCCCTGCCAGAAACGACTCCAGCCCTTCCTGGTACGGGCGCCCCTCGCTGAGGCGCCGCTTCATTCGAGTCACCTTGGTCATGGCGATTGCGTTCATCGCCTTGGTGATCTGGCGGATGTTCTCAATGTTTCCTATCCGGCTCTTGATGGCGCGGACACCGATGGCCATCTACCCTCCAAACCGTTCACGAAACTCGCTGGTTGCCTGTTCCAACTTGGCTCTGAGCCCGTCGGTGAACTCTTTTTTGTCCCGCAGTTCGTCGAAGATCTCTTCGTGCTCGGCGTGGAGGAAGCGAATCCACTCTTCGATGAAGCGGCGAACCTCGGCCACTTTAACATCCGCGAGATGGTTCTCCACGCCCACGTACAGGGCGGCCACCTGTTCTTCCACCGGCATCGGCTCGTATTGTTCCTGTTTCAGAACCTCCATCAGTCGGTCTCCGCGGGCAAGCTGGGCCTTCGATTCGTCGTCGAGATCGGCGGAGAACTCCGCAAACGCTTCTAGCTCTCGGTATTGCGAGAGTTCCAATCGCAGTTCTCCGGCGATCTGGGACATCGCCTTGATCTGCGCCGCCCCTCCGACTCGCGAGACGGAAATGCCTACGTTGATCGCCGGGCGAAATCCCTGGTTGAACAGGTCGGTTTCGAGGTAGATCTGACCGTCGGTGATAGAGATTACATTCGTTGGGATGTAGGACGTGATGTCCCCGGCCTTGGTTTCGATGATCGGAAACGCGGTGAGTGAGCCTCCGCCGTGCTGGTCGGACATGCGCACGGCACGCTCCAACAGGCGCGAGTGCGTATAGAAAATGTCACCGGGGTAAGCCTCTCGGCCTGGCGGTCGACGAAGGAGCAGCGCCATCTCGCGATAGGCCACCGCGTGCTTGGACAGGTCATCGTAAACGACAAACGCGTCCTCACCCTTGTAGGTGAAATACTCGGCCATGGCACAGCCAGCGTAGGGAGCGAGATACTGCATCGGCGTGGGGTCGTTCGCCTCAGCAGCCACGACCGTGGTGTATGGCATCGCGCCGTGACGTTCGAGCGTGTCCACCACACGAGCGATGGTCGATGTTTTCTGGCCGATCGCCACGTAGATGCATTTCACGCCCGTTTCCTTCTGATTGATGATCGCGTCAAGCGCGATCGCCGTTTTGCCCGTACGACGGTCGCCGATGATCAGCTCGCGTTGCCCTCTGCCGATTGGGGTGAGAGCATCGATCGCCTTCAAGCCCGTTTGAAGCGGCGTATTCACCGGCTGGCGCAGGACCACGCCGGGGGCCTTGATTTCTGCCTTGCGCGTTTTGTCTGTTTTGATGTGACCTTTGGCATCTTTGGGCCGACCGAGGGCATCGACGACGCGGCCGAGGAGCTCCTCCCCAACCATCGTCTCCAGCACCCGGCCGGTGCGGCGAACTTCATCGCCCTCCTGGACGTACTCGCTCTCCCCAAACAGGGCCACCCCCACGCTTTCCTCCTCCAGATTGAGGACGAGTCCATACACATCGTGTGGGAACGCCACAATCTCGGCGGCCATCGCTTCCTGCAATCCGTACACACGGCCGATCCCGTCTCCGACCTCGACCACGACCCCGACCTCTTCCATCTCGAGATCGTATTCGAACCCCTTGATCTGCTCCTTGAGGATGGCGCTAATCTCATCCTTGCGTGCTGTTGCCACTTTCTTGCCTCCTATCCCTCAAGCACGGCCAGTAGACCTTCAAGTTTGGCCCGCAACGTGCCATCGATCACTCTACCGTCAACTTCCAGTCGCACACCACCGAGGAGGTCCGGATCGAGCTGTTCTTCCAATTTCACTCGCCGGCCGAGGGCCCGTGCCAGCCGATCGGTCAATCGGATGCGGTCCTCGGCGGAGAATTCTTGGGCCGTTGCGACTTGTATCCGGATGACTCCTTCCTCGTCCGCCCGCAGAGCCAGGAACTCCTCGTAGATCAGGCCGAAGTAGTCCTCGCGCCCGTTGCGGATAAGAAGACGGATTAAGTTTCGCAGGTGTCCAGGAAGCTCGGGAAAAGCCCTATCGATCAGCTCGTTCTTCTTTTCCCGCGACACCAATGGGTGGGCCAGGAAAAGACTGACCTCGGGCACCCCGGCAATATCCGTGAGGACTTGCTGGTACGCCGATTCGATCTCGTCCACACTGGCTTGTTCGCGCGCGAGGTCGTAGAGCGCCTCGGCGTAGCGGCGAGCGATCTCTCGTGACCTCACGGCTTGACCTTCAACGCCTCTTCGTCGATCTCGGCAATGAGTTCATCGAGAAGCCGACGATGATCCTCCAACTTCACCTCTCGGTTGAGAACCCGTGAGGCCCCCAGTACCGCGATCTCCGCGTACGCGCGGCGCAGTTCCTGCTCCATCTGTGCACGCTCTTGCTCGATCTGCCTCCGCGCCTCAACGAGGATCCGCTCTGCTTCCTTCTTGGCATCCCCCTTTGCCGCGGCGATGATCTCTTCGGCGCGGTGCTTTGCCTCCTCCACAGTGCGGCGGTTCTGTTCGAACGTCGCGTGAAGAGCCTCCTGCCGCTGCGCAGCAAGCTGTGCTGCTGTCTCCTCACTGACACGTGCGGCCTCCATCGCAGTTGCAATCTGCTCGCGCCGTTTGTCAAGGTACGCCAGCGCCGGTTTGAACAAGATTCGCTTGAGCAGATAGAGGAGAATGGCAAAGTTGATCAGGTTGAAAACGAAGGTCCAGTTGAGGCTTTTAACGACCTTTCCCCATTCGAAACTCACGCGTCCTCCCTACATGATGAACAGCAAGACGATCGCAACAATCAGCGAGTAAATACCCGTAGTCTCAGTGATTGCCTGCCCAATGATCATCGTTCGCATCAGCGCTCCCTCCATCTCCGGCTGGCGTGCCATGCCGTCCAGGGCATGCGCTGCGACAAGGCCTTCACCGAGTGCCGAACCGATCGCCCCAATTCCCATGACAAAGCCGGCCGCAAGATACTTGGCCGCAGTGGCGATGTCAGCACCCGTGATCGAAACTCCGGTCTGTACATCCTGTAACATCACACCTCCTTTAGCTTTCAACCGCTGCGTTGATGTAGGCAACGGCAAGTATTGCGAACACAAACGCCTGTATTGCTCCAAAGAACAAACCGAAGAATGCGTTCAGTCCTGCAGGCAAGAGTATGGGGATAAGCTTGGCCGAGATGACCGTAATTAGGATCGCTCCGCCAAAGATGTTTCCGAAAAGACGAAACGCGTGCGAGAGCGGTCTGGAGATCTCCCCCACGATATTGAGCGGCAGCATGAACGCGTAGGGTTCCAGGAAGCCCTTCAGGTACTTCCTCCCGCCTTTCAATCGGATGGCGAACACATGGGACACGGCGAAGACAAGCACCGCAAGACTCAGCGTTACGTTTAGATCTTGGGTTGGGGATTGGAAGTACGGAATCACCGACAGCCAGTTGCAAAACAGGACGAACAGGAACAACGTGGAGATAAAAGCAAACAACTCGCGTGAGAGCCTCTCCGACGCGAAATTGCTGGTCAACTGGCCTTTCAGGGCGTTCATCAACGCATCGAGCGCGGCTTGAACGCGATTTGGCTTCTCTTCGATGCGTTGTCGAAGCCCTCGGCGCAGGATCAGGGCAAGGACCACGAGAAGCAGGATCACCACCCAGCTCATGATGATTGCAACCACATCGAAGCGGATCGAGAAGCTCCCGATCGAAACGTTCAAGATGAGCTTTTCGCCTAAGTGTTCGAGCATCGCGCGGTCTTCCTCCTCATCATGTGGCCGAGATGCAGGTGAATCTGTCCGAGCAGCAGCCCTCCGCAAGCAGCAACCAACACCGACTGACTCAATTGAGCCACAAGGGCCAATGCTACCGCTAAAAAGACGACTCTCCCCAGGCTTGATAGAGCCGCGATGGCCCTGCCTATCCTTTTGGAATTTCTTCTGATCAAGGCACGGCCGGCCTCGTACAGGAAAAACGATTTGACAATGAAAAGGCTCAATCCGATAGCGAATCCAATAACTGCTTCGGTGAAACCGATCGCTGCGAGAGTTGAAGCGCCTACCCCTCCGAGGATTAACAGACTACGGAGACGAAAGAGCCGGACAAACTCGCAAGCAAACGGGTTTCTCATCTTTTTGTGGTAGGCCAGTTCAAGCAGTCAGATGGTGCGAAGTTGCTTGTTCTTGCCCTCGACCAGTTCGTCCACCTTCTTAGAGTACTCGCGGATCGCCTCGTCGTTTGACTCCCGATATTGGTGGTGGCTATCTTCTGAAATCTCTCCGGCATTCTTCATTCGTTCCAACTTTTCGTTTGCGTCCCGGCGAATGTTGCGCAGAGCAACTTTCGCCTCTTCACCCTTCGCCTTGATGATCCGCGTTAACTCCTGACGACGCTCCTCCGAGAGCTTGGGGATCTTGATCCGAATGATCTTTCCATCATTTATAGGATTGAGTCCGAGGT
>CAZOUO010000166.1:0-5423 GCA_964582975.1 uncultured Thermotogae bacterium
GGGGAAACCGTACCTCGACGGTGTGAAGGTGAAGGGGAAGGTTGGCGAAGAAGGACGAGGCGACAAGATCATTGTCTACAAATACAAGAGTAAGAAAGGATATCGGCGTAAGCAGGGTCATCGTCAGCCGTATATGAGGACGTTAATCACGGCGATTGAGTCGTAAGGGGAGTGACGTGGGAGAGATTTTCGTTCAGCGCGATGAGCAAAACCGAATTGTCGGTCTTACCGGTCGGGGAATGGAGGAAGGCGGCCTTGCAACAACGAATACCCTCTGGTTCCTTCGAGCAACGGTCTCTGCGATAACCGACTATCTTCATCTTGCCCCCGTTTTCGCTGTCGGAGAGGAGATCAGCTTGGTCATCGATCGAAGCGATCCGCACCTGAATCGCGAGATCGACGCGATCATGGAAACGCTCGTAATCGGACTCAAGATGTTGGCAACGGAATACCCGAGTGACGTCGTGGTTCAAGAGGCCACCGTCGGGTTGAAGGTGTAAGAAGGGGTCTTAATGGCGCACAAGACGAGCACCGGCTCAACTCAGAATATTCACGATAGTCCAGGGAAGCGCCTGGGTGTGAAGCGCTTTGGTGGTGAGTGGGTAAACGCGGGGATGATCATCGTCCGCCAGCGTGGCACCAAGTACGGTCTGGGCAAGAACGTGGGACTTGGACGCGATTACACCATCTATGCGACCAGTCCTGGTTACGTACGGTTTGAAGGTCGAAAGAAGAAGTACGTCAGTGTTCTGCCGATACGTGAGGCCTAGAGCCCTCCGGATGGTCTTTCTTCCTGTTTTCTTTTTCCATGTTTATCGATGAAGCAACGATCCGCGTCCAAGGGGGACGCGGTGGCAATGGGGTGATAAGTTTCGTTTCCAACCGTCACAATCCCCGAGGTGGTCCGGATGGAGGGAACGGGGGAGACGGCGGTTCAGTGATGATGCGGGCCTCCTCGAGTCTCTCTACCTTGTGGGCATTTCGCAACGAGCCGAAGTTCCATGCCGGTGACGGAAAGGACGGTGGGCGAAACGCACGCTGCGGGGCAAGGGGGGCGGACAAACTGATCCTGGTGCCAGTAGGGACGGTCGTCCGTGATTTGAGCAGTGGAGTGATCCTTGCGGATCTCACGGCACCAGGTGACGAAGTCGTCCTAGCGCGAGGTGGAGAGCGGGGCCGGGGAAATCGCAGTTTCACCACTTCCGTTCGGCAGGCCCCGCGTATATGCGAGCGAGGACTAAAAGGGGAAGAACGGACGCTTCGTCTGGAGCTGAAGCTCACTGCTGACGTTGGCATCATCGGTTATCCCAATGTAGGCAAGTCGAGCCTCATCTCAAGCATCTCCAGCAAGCGGGCCAAGGTAGCGGACTACCCATTCACGACTCTTAGTCCAAATCTGGGGGTTGTCGACGTTGATGGCCGGCATCAGTTCGTCGCCGTTGACATACCTGGTTTGATCGAACGCGCGCATGTTGGAAAGGGATTGGGTGACCGGTTCCTCCGCCACGTGGAACGCACACGCGTGCTGATCCACATGGTCGACCTCGCCGCGCTCGAGGGGAGAGATCCGCTGGAGGACTACCACCGGATCAATGAGGAGTTGGTCGCGTTCAGCAAAACGTTAACGGAGCGAGAGCAAATTGTCGTTGGCAACAAGATTGATCTTCTTGATAAGACGATGGTTGCAGTAGCTAAGAAACGCTTTGCGGAAGCGGGGATAGAGATCCTGCCGATCTCGGTCGTGACTGGGCAAGGGGTGCGGGAGCTGGTCGCGCGCACCTATGGCGTCCTCCAGCGGGCTTCGGTACAAGACAAGGCAGCGACTCCACGGCGTCGCGTCTACCGCTATCGCGGCGAGGAGGGATTTCGGGTCGATCGGGAGGGGGATGTGTTCACCGTCCGAGGAGATCTCGTCGAGAAGCTGGTGAAGAAGCTCTCGTTGGATAGCCGCGACGCGTGTGAGTATCTGAGCGAGCGACTGGAAAGAATGGGGGTCCTACGTGAGCTTTCGCGGCAGGGGTTCGCAAACGGAGATTTGGTTCGCATCGGGGAAGTGGAACTTGAACTTGAAAGATAGGGTCGGCCTGTTTGGGGGCACCTTCAACCCCCTGCACAACGCGCATCTATTGGTGGCAGAGAAGGCGCTCGAGCAATTTGCGCTTTCAGAGATCGTGTTCATTCCTACCGGGATCCCGCCCCACAAAGCCGTTGAGGATGGAATTAACAAGGAAGACCGCTACGTGATGGTGAAGCAGGCGATCGCTCCATACGAGAACTTCTCGGTCTCGCGCATAGAGATCGATCGCCAGGGCCCTTCATACACCATCGATACTATTCGAACCTTAAAAGGTGTCTACCAGCAAGGAGTCTGCTTCATCGTGGGTGCGGATCTCCTGTTGCAGTTAGAAACTTGGAAGGAGCCTGAAGCTCTTCTGACGAGTGTTCCGTTTATCATTGCTCCCCGCGATGGCGTATCCAAAGAGGCCTTTCTTGCTCCACCGTTTGATCGAGCGGAACTTCATTTCCTCCTCATGCAAGAGGTCGATCTCGCCTCATCCTGGGTACGCGAGCGCGTGAAGGATGGAGAATCGATACGGGACTGGGTGCCGTCGGAAGTGGCCGCGTACATTGACCAGCATGGGTTCTATCGGGACAGGCAGTTGACGCAGATCCAGCGCTAAGAAGGGACAGGAGGTACGAATCAAGAAGAAATTGAGGGTCAATGAGCAGATTCGTGCAAGCGAAATCCGGGTGATCGATGAAAACGGCGAAAACCTCGGTGTGATGCCGCCCGAAGAAGCTCTTGCTCTGGCAAAAGAGCGTGGACTTGACTTAGTTGAGGTCGCATCACAGGCGACGCCGATTGTTTGTAAGATCGTAAACTACGGAAAATATCACTACCAGCAAGAAAAGCGTTTGCGCAAGCAAAAGCACCGTTCTCGGTTGAAAGAGATGAAGTTTACGATCAAGATTGGCGACCACGACTTTCAGACGAAGATGAAACGGGTGCGTGAGTTCTTGACCCGAGGGGATACGGTTCGAGTGACCATCTTCTTCCGCGGTCGCGAAATCGTGCACGCCACGCGCGGCCAGGAGCTGTTGAAACGTGTCGCTCAAGAGGTAGATGACATCGCCCGCGTGGACGGTAAACCGAAAGCGAAGGGGAAAGTATTGCAGATGTTGCTAGTCCCCAGCCAGCAACGGTGAGGAGGAGACGACATGCCCAAGCAGAAGACGCATCGGGGCGCGAAAAAGAGATTCAAGAAATCGAAGAGCGGCAAGCTGTTTCACCACATGTCGAATTACTTTCACAAGAACGTGAAAAAGCGCTCGAAAGCAAAGCGTCAGGCACGGCAGGGTAGAGAGCTTGCCAACGGACAGGCGAAAGTGATCAAACGAATGCTCGGAAGCTAGAAGAGGGTGTAGAAGGAGCTCAAAAGATGTCAAGGGTACGTCGAGGAAAGAAGCGCAAGGAGAGGCGCAAGAAAATCATGGCGCTCGCCAAGGGCTTCAAGGGCAAGCGGGGCACGTCGCACCGAGTCGCGAAGCAGGCGGTGATGAAGGCCCTGCGCAACAGCTACATCGATCGCCGGCGGCGCAAGCGCGACTTCCGACGGTTGTGGATAACGCGAATCGGCGCCGCGGCCAAGCAGAATGAAATCTCTTACTCAGCGTTTATCGGAGGCCTTGACCGCCGGGGGGTGAGGTTGAATCGTAAGATCCTGGCCGACATCGCGGTGCGTGATGCGGAGACGTTTGCCGTTCTTGCCGGGATGGCCAAGGAAGAGGCCGTGAAGCGGTAGGATGAACCTCGAGGAGATTATTCTCCACCTGCACGAATTCTGGCGACGCCACGGGTGCGCGATTGTTCACCCCTACGATGTGGAGAAAGGAGCCGGGACGTTCAATCCGGCTACTTTTTTCGGGGCTTTGGGGCCCAGGCCGTGGAGAGTCGGCTACGTGGAACCAAGTCGTCGACCGACCGACGGACGGTACGGTGAGAACCCGATCCGGCTAAGATTGCATCACCAGTATCAAGTGATTCTGAAGCCGATTCCGGATGAGATCCAGGAGATCTACTTGGCAAGCTTGGAGGAATTGGGGTTGAGGCTGGCTGATCACGACGTGAAATTCGCTGAGGACGATTGGGAGTCACCGACGCTGGCAGCCTGGGGGGTCGGGTGGCAGGTCTGGCTCGATGAGATGGAGATTACTCAGTTCACTTACTTCCAGCAGATGGGCGGGATCGACCTCGACCCGGTCTCAGTTGAGCTGACGTATGGATTGGAGAGAATCGCTCTCATCTTGCAGGAGAAGGAGAGCGCCTTTGAGCTGGCGTGGAACGATACCGTCAGCTATCGTGCCCTATGGTGGGAGCGGGAGCGTCAGTTCTCCGTCTACAACTTTGAGGCAGCAAGCATCGAGCGGATCCAGGAAATGTTTAGCCTCTGTGCTCAGGAGTGCCGCGCCAACCTAGAGGTGGGCTTAGTCTTCCCTGCCTACGACTATGCCCTCAAGTGTTCGCACTTGTTCAACGTGCTCGATGCCCGTGGCGCGATCAGCGTTACCGAAAGGGAGCGTTTCGTCGCCCGTGTACGCGATCTGTCCAAGGGGTGCGCCGAAGCGTACCTGGCTTTAGGGGAAGTTGTTGCCTGATCTGCTGTTCGAAATCGGGACAGAGGAAATGCCGGCGTTGGAAGCTCCTCGTTTGGCCGAGGAGTTAGAAGCCGGGGCAAAGCAGGCATTTTCCGTCGCCCAACTCTCTTACACCCAGCTCAAAGTCCTCCACACTCCTCGACGCCTGGCACTTATTGTGAATGGGCTCTCTTTGTCACAGGCCGATCAAGTGAAGGAGATCAAGGGGCCGCCGGCGGTGGTTGCCTTCGATCAGGGCGGAAATCCGACCCAGGCAGGGATTGCGTTCACTGAGAGCCAAGGATTCACGGCCGAATCCCTGGAAAAGCGCGAGGTGGGGGATAAGGTCTACGCGTTCGCTCGGCAAACTGTTCCCGGACGCCCTACCGCGGAGGTTCTTCCCGAGATTCTACCCCCCTTGGTAGAGGGGCTTCACCCAAGCAAACGCATGCGCTGGGATGCCTCGGGACTAACGTTCATCCGACCGATCCGCTGGCTCGTCTGCCTATACGACGAAGCCATCATTCCGGTGAGGATCGGCTCGCTTTGTGCCGCTCGCACCACGTACGGACACCGCTTCATCGCGCAAGAAAAGATAACGCTGAAAAATGCCGCAAGCTATGAGAGTGCTTTGGCCGAGGCCTTCGTGATGATCGACCAGAAGAAGCGAGGAAAGGTGGTGATCGATGGGCTAAAAGCAGCGGCAAGTCAACTCGGGGGGGAGATTCTGCTCGATGAAGAGCTTCTCGAACGGATCGTTAACGGAGCGGAGCATCCCTCGCCGGTCC
>CAZOUO010000167.1:0-5408 GCA_964582975.1 uncultured Thermotogae bacterium
GGTCGAGACAATGCCAGAGACGGCTCAACCGGCAATCGTCGTCTTCTATGAGGAGGGCTGTCCGGATTGTGTTCGAATGGACGAGCTTCTCGAAGAGCTTCTCACCGAACACCCCGATCTCACGGTTGCAAGATATGAAATCACCGCGCCTGGAGTCTTAGGCCTTATGGGAGCGCTCTCCGCAGCCTACGGGATCGAGGGGACAGACGTTCCGATCATCTTGGTGGGGGAAGAGGCAATTGTAGGGGCCGGCCGAGCCGAAGAGATCCGCCTGCGCGCTGCTATCGAGAACTGTCTTGCCGTTGGTTGTCCCTCACCACTGGCGCGCGTGGAAGAATCTCGTATCCTCTGGATGGATGTCGGAGTTCTAACAGGCTTTGTGGCTCTGTTTTTTCTCTTCTTCTTTTTGCAGGGGGGATGATGGCTGAGGGCACAAACGAGATGTGCCGGGCTCAAATCCGATGACTTGCTTCAAGAGCCTACACATCCTACACTAGTTAAGGTGAGTGGGGGATGAACAAAGCAAAGGATCAGCAATTATCGGGGTTGAGCAATGAGGAGCTCATTGGGCTTCTCCAGCAGGCCAAGAAGGAAGGGGCTTCCTGTGACCGTTCATCACTGCAAGAGGAGATCGTCAAACGAAATGTGGGGCTGGTGAAGTCGATTGCTGCGGAATTCCTCAACTCCGGCGAACCGCTCGATGATCTGATCCAGGCCGGCTACATCGGGCTACTAAACGCGGTGGCTAACTTCGATCTGGCGCGCAACACCCGCTTTTCCACCTACGCCACCTACCTAATCAAAGGGGAGATTCGGCACTACATCCGCGACAAACACGCGATGGTTCGAATTCCTCAATGGGTACAGATGACAAATCGAAAGGTGAAGGAGGCAGAGGAGGCCTTCTTTCAGGAGGAGGGGCGTCCTCCCACAATTGATGAACTCGCTGCACGGCTTGATATCAGCGAGTCCCAGCTTGTCGAGCTTCTCCGCGGGCGCGAGGTGATGACCTACGTCTCGATCGACCAGGAGCGGCGCAGCACAGACCCAAACCCTCCTCCCCCCGAGATGGAGCATCTCAGTCCGCGTGAAAAGGAGGGTTTTTCGTCCGAATTACGCATGCGGATTCTCATCGCCATTGAGGAGCTTGCAGAGATTCAACAGCAGGTCATCAAGGGGCTCTTCTACCAAGGGAAGAGCCAAGCAGAGATCGGAAAAGAGCTTGGAATTTCACAACGCCAAATCTCAAGGATGAAGGAACAAATCCTTCAGGCCATGAAACAGCAACTTGTTGGCCCCTCCAACGGGGGAACTGAATAACGGAGTTGCTAGGTATAATCGAGCCATGGGTGAAATGGGGGTTAGAGAAGACGATATGCTTGATCTATTAAACCTAATCGGAAAGGCGATTGAAAACCTTCAGCGAAGCATCGAGTTGTTCGAGGCCTCCCGACGCGAGGCGGGGCTGAAGCAGCTTTCTTCCGCCATCTTAGAGATCGATCACTACCTCGAGCGGATCGATGAGGATCCGTTGTTGAAAATCGCCACGGTCGATCGCGTCGGCTTGAGTGAGCGTCTCCTGGGTGTCAAAGGGGAACTTACCTCAGTGATTGAAAGCTTCGCTTCACACGCCCTCTGATTTGTCTTCACCTTGCTGGTGGAGTGGAATCACCGAAGAACTAATAAAACAACGACAGACTACCACTAACTGTCTTAGTCTAGGATCTTTATGTACGTACGCCAAACGGCAATATATAACAGAAGTCAATCTCGCTGGTGCTCAAGGTGAAGAACCACATTGCATCCAATCCCCCGCGTTCGTTTATGCGGCCGTTGGAGTAACCACTGTTCTATCCGGTGACCCTAGAAAGCGGCCCTCGCACGATTTTGTCTTTCACCCTGTGGAAAAGCAATTCCCAGAGAGCCGCTTAGCCTTTGGGTCAACGACTTTGCTACCAGTGGACTAGGAGGGCTGTGTCACCTCCGTAACATAGTTCCCGTCCGCGCGTCGAAGCGTAATCGTGGTGGTTTGTGCTGCCTGGACGCTGACACCGGTCAGTTCAAGTGGAGGAACCGTCTCGATGATCACGCGGTAGACACCTGCCGGAAGTTGCGGCCCAGGCTCACCGAGCACGCCCGCGAAGACCAGTTCATCTAGCTCGTTATGCACTTGATATTGGATCGGTGCCGCAATTTGAAGCGCCTGGCGCAGCTGTTCGCTATCGCTGGCATCGAAGTAGACTCCTCCTGCCACTTCAGCGATCTGCTTCAGCTGCTCTCTGGCTGCCTGATACCGCGCGACGTCGTATCCTACTATGTGGACCCGCAAGTCGTAGCCTGCAGCGACCAGAGCTCGGGCGGCAGCGATGGGATCTCCCTTGCACGTCTCCATTCCGTCGCTCACAAGAATAAGCATCTTGGAGCCTGAAGTCCCTGCGAAATCTTCCCGGGCTTTCTCAAGCACATAGGCAAGAGGGGTCGCCCCACCGGTCTCAAGTCCTTGAATTTGAGCTTTCATCTCGCCGTGATCGATTGGTCCAATCGGCACGAGAAGCGTGGATCTCTCGCATCCCCCGAAACTTCTAAACCCGACATCTGACCCCGTCGGGATGTCGTCGACAAGTTCCAGGAGGATCCGCTTGGCCAACCCGAGCTTGCTGGCATCCTCAAAGGCCTCGTCCATGCTTGTTGAAGTATCAAGGATGAGCAACAGGTTCTCGACCGGACGCTCACGTTCAGCTAAGATCGCAAGTTCTCCCAACGGCAACACCTCAAGCGTGCCAAAGGCTTCACTAGGCTCGACGTGGATTACTGGTCCCATTGCCCCCACCGCGTCGATGCTTGGCCCCGGGCACGGAGAGCTGTCTTCATCTGCTGGCACATCGCTGATCCGGACAAAACGGAACTCTTCTGCACCACTGACAAACGGCGCGATGTCAATTGCTCCTGGGTAGTCACGAACTTCGCCCACGTGGACGAAGTGGATTCCATCGGAGCTGATCTCCACCAATCCAGGTTTGTCGTCCGTGATGTAGATGAATAGATCATTCCCCGGAACGTCACTCAGCCGGTTGTCTACAAACTCCACGATTAGGTAGCCGCGGTCGTCGAGGTGGCTCACACGAAAGCCGAGGGAGACGGCGCAGGTATCGCACCCGTAGGGGCGCTTACCTCCGCTTCTATCACAGTCGGGTGGGCCGAGAGCGGCGCTTGGATCCCCCATCGCCCCCCTGACACAGCTGGCCGCGCAGTAGGCGACAACGCGGTCGGCGAAGGAAATGTCGCCATCGGGAAAGGTCACCCCCCAATACGTTGTAGGTTCGGCAAGCGCGAGGGGCGCCACTACGACAATTGAGGCACCGATAATTGCGCTTATGAGGATTCTTGCAGCACGCGAACTTATGTTCATTCTGACACCTCCAGCCTCTTTGATCCTGTGCCTCCGTTTTTAGCGTCTCACAGTATCCTCCATCATAGAACGATTCGCCTCGAAAGACAAGTGGACTGCGGTTTGAGACCTGTGAGCCATCAATCTACTTGCCTGGAATGGTTTTCTCTTCCTTCCGAAAGCTTTTTTGACACCCTGCGTACGGTTCGCTAACATGAGGTCGTTGCCGAGGTGGCGGAATTGGCAGACGCGCATGGTTGAGGGCCATGTGGGCTTAAAATGTCCGTGCGGGTTCAAGTCCCGCCCTCGGCACCAACCTTAGCTACTCTGGAGCAGGTCCATTTATGCGAATCCTTTTGGATGTCATGGGAGGCGATCTCCCTTCACGCGAACTTGCGAAGGGGGGAATCATTGCTGGCCGCCGGCATGGGTTGAACATCCTCTTTGTTGGGGACCAAAAGACCATCCAGGACGCGCTTTCAGAACACAAAGAGCGTGAAGGCGACCGCTTCTCTATCCTCCCGGCTTCGCAAACGATTGGAATGGATGAGCCGCCGGTCCAGGCGGTGCGCGGTAAACGAGACTCCTCACTCATTAAGGGACTGATTGCTCTGCGGGAGGGCGAGGCTGATGCGTTTGTCTCTCCAGGGAACACTGGTGCGGTGGTGGTTGGATCAATTTTCACCCTCGGCCGCATCGCAGGGATCACACGGCCCGGAATCCTCGCTTCCATTCCTACTGTATCCGGAAGAGAAATCCTGGTCATCGACGTAGGAGCAAACGTCGATTGCGCTCCCAAACACCTCGTCCATTTCGCCTTGATGGGTGCAAGCTACGCGCGAGACGTGCTCGAGATTGCCCACCCCAGAATCGGGCTGTTAAACATTGGGACAGAGAAGTCGAAGGGGAACAAGCTGAACTATCGAGCTTTCGAGATTCTGGAATCCAGTCCTCTACCGTTCGTAGGCAACATCGAGGCCCATCAATTGCTTACCGGGCGCCCGGTTGATGTGGTTGTCTGCGATGGGTTTGTGGGGAATGTCTTCATAAAGGCGCTTGAGGAAGGGAGTGCAGTCGTGACGGACCTGATAAGAGGATCGATTCAAGAAAGCTTCCGCGGCAAGTTGGGAGGGCTTCTCCTGCGTCCGATGTTCACTTCTCTGCGAGAGAGGATCTCCAGTCGGCGCCTCGGCGGGGCACCGCTTCTTGGGGTGAACGGTGTGGTAGTGATCGCTCACGGCCGCTCCGACGCCGAAGCGATCGAGGGAGCGATCATTGTCGCCTCTCGTGCTGCAGATGCCGATCTGAATAAGCAACTTGTGCGAGGGATCAGCGGGTGGAGCAAGAATGGGGGCTAGAATTGTTGGGACGGGGAGTCATCTTCCCTCAAAGTGCTTGACAAACGTTGATCTTGAACGGACGGTCGATACGTCAGACGAGTGGATCTTTCAGCGCACCGGGATCCGCACACGGTATCACCTGACCGAGGAAGAGGAACCGGCTATGATGGGAGTCGAGGCGGGCCGGAGTGCCCTCACTCAGGCTGGCGTGCTCCCTGATGCGGTCGACTTGCTGATCGTGGCAGTAACTTTCCCTGACATGATCTGTCCAGGGTCCGCGCCGTTTATCGCTTCCGGCCTCGGACTCGATCAAGCGCCCTTTTTCGACCTCAAAGCGGGCTGTTCAGGCTTTGTCTATGGCCTTGTCGTGGCCGACGGGCTAATTGGCGCCGGACTCTATGATCGTATTCTGTTGGTGGGAAGCGAGGCCCTTTCCCGTGTCATCGATTGGACCGATCGCAAGACCTGCGTCCTGTTCGGTGACGGGGCGGGTGCTGTTCTGCTTGAGCCGGCCCCGCTAGGGGAAGGGATTCTGGGGACCGCGCTACACGGGGACAACGACAAGGCCCTTCTTCTCCGCCTTCCTGCCGGCGGCACGGTGAACCCGGCGAGCCACGAGACCGTAGAGACACGCGGGCATTATCTAAAGATGGAAGGAGCAGGGGTTTATCGCAGTGCGG
>CAZOUO010000168.1:0-5394 GCA_964582975.1 uncultured Thermotogae bacterium
ATATCGTGGTCTCCGTCCATCAACACTGCGGGTTCGACGATCGGGACCAAACCTGCCTCTTGACTCAAGGCGGCAAAACGTGCCAGGGCATTGCCTTCAATGCACGCGTCCGTAGGTATGTCGCTGCCGATTGCGATGACAGCCCGCCATTTTGAGAACTGAGCACCAAGCTCACGGTATTCAGCAAGCCGTTCTCGCAATTCATCTAATCCCTCAGTGACTTTTTCGCCGGGAAAGCCTGCCAAGTCCACAGTCCCCTTATCCACTTTGACGCCAGGAAGAATGCCTTTGTCTGCGAGCAGCTCTGCGAAAGGCGTTCCATTTTCGGTTCCCTGCCGGATGGTCTCATCGAACAGGATCACCCCGCTGATGTAGGTCTCGATCCCTGGCGTTGTAAGCAACAGCTCGCGATAAGCTCGGCGAGTTTCTGGTGTCGAATCGATGCCCACCGACCTGAAGCGCTTCCTGATTGTCCGGATGCTTTCGTCAGCAACCAGGATGCCCTTCCCTTTCTGAACGAGAGCTCTCGCAACGCTCTCAAGCTTCTCTGAATTCATCAAAGAGACCTTCCCTTGCCCGAGGATTAGATAAACCTTTCTGACCGGCCTTACTTTTTAGTCTTCGACTACCAACCTGCCCTGACCAGTTGATCCACCTTTGAACCAGTCTAACGTATCTCCTGGTTCTCATGCCACATCTGAGGGTCTTGCCGCGGTCTAATACTGGAGGCGTGCACCCTAGGCTACCGTGAGGGCGATGTGTGATACTGCGTCCTCGTTCTTTCTGCCAGAACCTTCCCCTCCCCCGAAGCACTGGAGATCTCCCTATTTTGGAGACGCACGGAACGCTGCCTTTCTTCTTTCCTAAGTCACTGGATTGTGTAGTCCCAGTTGTGATAGAGTGGAAAAGCAGGATTAACAGGCTTCAAAGGTCGAGGATCGCGTAAGGAGGCGATTGGATCATGGTGCGAAGTTACACAAAGAAGTGGATGCTGTTAGTCATTGGGGTAGCGGTTGCCGGTGTTTTGGCGAGCCTGCTGGTTGGGTTTGGCTATGCTCCGGCCGGTGGTACAATTCACATTCAGGCCGTTGCGCATGAGAGGTTGGCCGACGCAGGGGGCAAAGGAGAAGCCTCAGTCGTCGTTGGTCTCTATACCGATGCCAGCGCGGTAAAAGGCCTTCTTTCAGGGAGTTTTTCCGTCAAGGCCGTCGTTGTACCTGCTGGGGGGTTCGAGACAAAAAAGACCAATGTCACCGAAGTTTCTTCAGGAGTCTACCGGATTGATCTTGTTCCCACCACTGATAACCCCGCTGCTGTCTGGAAGAAGGGCCGCTATGTCCTGAGCGTCACCCTGACTTCTGCTCAAGGCCCAGCAGTTGCAGTTACAGAATTGCTAGTAGACTTGGAAAGTTAGAAAGCCCTCTACGGTCGATGCGCGTTGTCTCCGGTTGAGGGTGAAGCCAACCTCCGGCGACATGCTGCCTTGAAGTAGGTCCGTCGCCCTTACCGATGAGGAGAGTGGAATGGAAATGGTAGGACGACTCGGAGAATAAGTCTCGCTCAGACCGCTTTTTACTGCATCGATGATACGGATCTCGGTGGCTCGGAGACGCGTTGAAAAGGAGGCTCCGATGAAGAGAAGATGGCTCGTTCTGATCCTCGTGATCCTTAGCCTAGTGGAGATGATTGTCTCAGCAGACACGGCGACGAGTCTGCAGGACCAGGTGGTTGCGGTTTACGAGTCAGCAGGCCCTGCGGTGGTGCACATTACGGCAAGAGGATACGCGCAAGATATCTTTTCACGCCCTGTTCCGGTTGAGGGAGCGGGGTCCGGCTTTTTGTATGACACTGAGGGCCACATTGTGACCAATTACCATGTTGTCGCGGACGCCGAGGCGGTCACGGTGGCTTTCGAGAGCGTGCAATGTTGCGAAGCAGAGATCGTTGGAACAGACCCGTCGACCGATCTGGCAGTTCTGCACGTGGACATCCCCAACCTTCCAACGCCGTTAGTCTTGACAGATTCTGATGAATTGCAGATTGGACAGTTCGTCGTGGCGATAGGAAACCCGTTTGGGCTTGAACAGACCCTGACCTTTGGGGTAATAAGCGCTCTTGGACGGGTAATTAAGAGCCCAGATGGCCGCTTCATCGGCGAGGTTATCCAAACCGATGCCACGATCAATCCCGGCAATTCTGGAGGGCCTTTGCTGGACCTGCAAGGCCGAGTGATCGGAGTCAATGCTCAAATCATCAGTCCAAGCGGTGCTTCTGTGGGGATAGGGTTTGCCGTCTCCTCTAACACGGTGCGAAGGGTCGTTCCAGAACTGATCGCTCACGGCCGCTACCCGCATCCATTCTTGGGGATAAGTGGCTTTGGATTGAGCCCTCAAGTTGTTCAGACGTTCCGGGAAGCCGGCGAAGAGCTTCCAATGGATCGAGGCGTCCTGATCATTGAAGTCAGCAAAGGCAGTCCAGCGGAGGCAGCCGGACTGCGAGGAGGCGATCGGACCAAAACAATCGGAGAAGCAACGTTTCAGCTTGGTGGCGACATCATCCTCGCCATCAATGACCAACCAGTGAACAACGTCGTTGAGTTGACTCTCTTTTTGGAGGCCAATACCCAAGTGGGAGAGACGGTTGAGGTTGCCGTTCTCCGTGGCGGAACTACAATGGTGGTGCCTGTAACCCTCGGGGAGCGTCTCAAAACGGGGTGAAGGCCCCGAGGCAACACGACTATCAGTCGAAAGGAGGTGAAGTGATGGACAGACGTCTGCCTGCTCGCTGGAGAGAACCGTTCTTGATGCGAACTGGGCTTACGCAGCTATGGGATGACTTCTTCCGCGACTTCGAGGATCTTGGTTTCGACATTGCCCCAAGCCTCGGACGGACCGACATTTACGAAAAGGACCGCAATCTCATCTTCGAGACCGAACTTCCTGGCATGAAAAAAGAGGACATCCAGATCAAGGTCGAAGAGGGCCGATTGGTTATTTCTGGGGAGACAAAGCGAAGCGAGGAGACAAAGGAAGAGAACTACTTCCGCATCGGTCGCCGCTACGGTCGATTTCAGCGCAGCTTCCCTCTTCCCGCGGACACTGCAGACACAAGCGACGCCAGCAAGGTCAAAGCTAGCTTCAAGGACGGTATTCTCAAAGTGACGGTTCTCCTGAAAGAACCGATCAAGGAAAAGAAGAAGCCGATCGAGATCAAGGTAGAGTAGCTGGTACGAGCTTCGCCCCCCGGCTTCACGAAGAAGTCGGGGTTTTCTTGTTTCCTTTTGCCATGGTAGGCACACCAAGGTGAATTCTCACCTTATCCCTGGTCCAGTTTCCGGAGTGAAGGTCATCCGTTGTGAATCGCCTCAACTGGCTCCAAAGGATTGCTTCTCGTGTGAAACAACGTTAGATTACAATGGGAACGGAGTGATGGGACTAGGTATTTTGGCTAGCGAAATGAGAGAAAGGGACGTGCGTTAGCAATGCTACCATTTGAGATTGAAGCACTCTTGCGACTGCTTGTTGCCGGAGGCCTTGGCGCGGTGATTGGCCTTGAGAGACAGATCCATGGTCGACCAGCTGGGCTACGAACTCATATTCTTGTATGCATGGGAGCCACGCTCGTCATGATCGCGGTACAAGCGATGGCACAATGGGTTGATCCCGGGCGAGCCGTTGCCGGCATTGTTACAGGAATAGGATTTCTGGGAGCCGGCGCAATCATCAAGGCCAGAGATATTGTCCGTGGGCTCACTACGGCGGCGTGTATTTGGTTTGTCGCTGCGCTGGGTGTAATCGTTGGTCAGGGCCAATACGTTCTAGGTGCAGCTGCCACTGCTTTAGCCCTGATTGTTCTGGTTCCCCTCGATTGGCTCACACATCACATTTCCGCCCTTTCCTATTACGCGGTTACTATACGCGCCCAAACCCGTCAGGCTAAAAGCCTTGCTACCGAATCGGCAACCATTTTCCTAGAGGCAGGGTTGCGCGTTTTGTCAGATGAGCAGCGCGTAGATAAACACAGAGATAGAACCACGCTAGTATTTCACCTGCGCGCGCGAACCAAATGCGATTCTTCCGAGATCATCGAAGAGCTCCTGGCCCTACCCGATGTCACTGAAGTCTATTGGAAATGATGCCCTCTGCAAGTGGGCGGAGGACGCTGCAATAACCTGGCTCTCGCTGAGCCCCAGTGCGTCCCCCTACCAACGGCGGTTGCCGTTTCCCCCACCGGCAGTGTACTCCACTGGCAGGGAAGAAGGCGCGTCGTCACAACATCAGGTCAGGGATAGGCAGAGGCTACGTAACCTTCTTTTGCAGAATCCAGACCGCGATTTTGTTCGGGCATCCAGCTCTGCGGCAGGGCGGCATTGTCTCCCCTTTGAAAGCGACGATCGTTGTTGGGCAAACAAAATGCTTGTACCGTCCAGTATTTGGGCAGACGGTTCCTACACTCACGCGAGCTCTTACATTTACCATATCCTGTAACACATCTCGGATGTGTTACCACACAATATATGAAGGAAGCAAAGCAGGCAAAGAGAAAGGTCCCAACTCTCTCTCATTAGCATCCCTTCCGCCACTAAGCAATTGATTGATCGATCCTTTTTTGCTCAGTTCCCTCGACCGCTCAACCTTCGCCTTCGCAATGCAGATCGAGAGAGTAGAAGTTGCACTTCTCGCGCGCACTTCTATCATGTCCGAACAGCCGTGCTTCCCTCTCACAGACAAGCGATTGCAGGGAAAACACGGTCTTGGTGAGCCGCGTTTTCTTCTCACTCCACTTCCTCTTCTCTCTCGGGGATGTTAATGATTTTCTTTGCCCCCAGGGACTTTTCTCAGTGGCCTCTAGAAAGGCAACACACTCATTGCAACAAAGATCGCTGTTAAAGAGCTCTTCTTCTCCCAAAACCCGAATCAGTGTTCCACAGGTGAGGCATGCTCTCATGAACACGGTTTCCTCCGAAATACCTCTTTGCCATACGTGGTGATGGCCACTTGTAGAGTAGATGCAGGTGGCCCAAACGACCCTTCCCACTAGTGTCACGTCTATCGCATGAGCTACTCTATTTCTACTTCGATCGGCTTTTCTTTCTCTTTGATGGACTCCTTGAGGGGCACAGTGACCTTCAGGATGCCATCCTTGAATGCCGCTTTGATTCCTTTGGCATCGATGCTCTCCTGCGAAAGTGGGAACGAGCGCTGGAATCGACCATACTGCCGCCCAATTCGGAAGTAGTTTCCTGCCTTAACCTCTTCACTTCGCTTTGTCTCTCCGCAGATCACAAGCCACCCCTGCTCCACCTTGATATCGATATCTTCCTTCTTGGCTCCCGGCAGCTCGGTCTCGAAGACAAGATTTGCGTTCTTTTCGTAAATGTCCGTGCGGCCGTAT
>CAZOUO010000169.1:0-5364 GCA_964582975.1 uncultured Thermotogae bacterium
GGCAAGCTCAACTTCGAGGAGTCACCGCCTCACCCACTCGAAACAGCGAGGAGCCCAAAAACACAATGCATTTCTACCCCAGTACGCAGGTTTTGTCTACGCCTGTCGAAGTTTCCTCGGATGTTCCTGCCATTGGCACAGGCTTCGAGAAGCTACCTGCGTTTAAGCCAGGACCAGGCGGTCTCAACAATCGCTTCTAGCTCGGGATAACGCGGGATCCAGGAAAGTTCTCGCTTGGCTCGGCTGGAATCGGCCACTAGAACCGGTGGATCGCCTGGACGCCGCGGCCCCTCCACTATCTTAATCTCCTTGCCCGTGACCCTTCGGCAAGTCTCAATCACCTGCCTAACGGAATGCCCGCGGCCCGTTCCCAGATTGTAGACTTTGTTTGTTTCCCCCTGTTTCAGCTGCTCCAGGGCAAGGACGTGGGCTTCGGCCAGATCGGTTACGTGGATGAAATCCCGGATGCACGTCCCGTCAGGCGCATCGTAATCAATCCCAAAGATCTCGATATGATCACGCCTACCCAATGCCGCCTCGAGAACAATGGGGATAAGATGCGTCTCAGGCTCGTGCCATTCGCCAATCCTTCCATCGGAATCAGAGCCTGCTGCATTGAAATAGCGAAGTGAAACGCAGCGCATCCCGTAAGCCCGCGTGTAATCCTCAAGGATCTGCTCAAAGATCCACTTTGTCCGCCCGTAGGGATTGATCGGCTTCTTCGGATGGTCCTCTGGAATCGGCACCTCTGAAGGATCGCCGTAAACAGCTGCACTGGAAGAGAAGATGAAATCGTTCACTTTGTGCTCCAGCATCACACAAAGCAGGTTCAAGCCTCCGATGACGTTGTTCTGATAGTATTTCTGTGGGTTTTCTACCGACTCTCCCACTTTGGTGAGTGCAGCAAAGTGCATCACGGCGCCAATTGAGTAGCATTCGAAAGTCTCCTTTAATACTTCCAGATCAAGAAGATCGCCCTCGACGAAGTCATCGCAGAGAACGAACTCTCGGTGTCCTTCCGAGAGGTTATCGAATGCTACGACCTCATAGCCTCGCTTTAGAAGCTGCTTGATTGCATGAGAACCGATGTAGCCAGCCCCGCCGGTAACGAGAATTGTACCCGGTGACTTACACCTAGCTCTGTGTTTGTGGTCTGTCATCGTGCTCTTGGTCGCGCCTTAGTTTCGGGGAGGTGCTCCAACCAATCCCTCGCCCGCATGGCCACACCATTTTGCCCCCATCATATCCTACTTTGACAGCAGACACCTGTCTCAACACCTTTTTTGTCGGCTCTTTTCTCCACTTGGCTTTCGTCGGAAATCGGCTCCCAGCGATGGACCAACGTGTACGACACCCCAACGAAGTCGAATGCTACGCTCACATCGATAAGATCTGCCTTGTGAGGATCGTGTCCCCAAATTCACACAACAGTAATCCCCGAGAATAAACGAACTCCCGAATTCACTTTCCCCCAGGTCAATCTGTGTGCTTCGCCCAACCAGAGAATTCTCAATCATACCCGCGCCCACAATCGTCGCTCCGTCCAGAACGATGGCGTCTTCAAGGCGGCTCCGTCTTATCGAGACGTTGTCTCCAATCGATTCGTGCGGTCCCACAATCGCATTTTCCAATACCGCGCACTCTCCGATGACCCCCGGACCTACAAGATAACTTCTCCGTAGCACGGCACCGCGTCCGCTCTGTACGTTGCCGCTGCCTTGGGATGAGCGGTCTACTTCGACTTGGATTCCGAAACCAAGCCCTCCGGCAAAAGCTGATTGGCGGCGATCATATCCTTTCCCCTTCCAACGGCCCTCAAGGAATATTCCCACTTGCTAACAAGAATATCCTCTCCTGTAACAATATACTCCTTGTTCTCAAAGAAAGCCGCCGTAAAAGGTTGAAGAACTCAATCAGGCCAGGCAACCCTTTTGTGGTCAACCAAAGCACTCTTTCAGGGCTCTATGACAGTTGGGAGAATCCGGGCGATACTCTAGACCCTTTGAGACCTCAGTTGGAAGAAAGCAAGTTGCTAAAGGATAATCGCTCAAAAGGATGATGAAGCTACTATGAAAATTCTCACAGTATTTGGCACTCGCCCTGAGGCAATCAAGCTTGCGCCGGTGATCAAAGAGATGGAGGACCGGCGCGAGATTCTGCCGCGAACCTGCGTCACCGCCCAACATCGACAGATGCTTGACCAGGTGCTGGACGTGTTCCACATTGCGCCCGATTGGGACCTGAATATCATGCGCGACAACCAAAGCCTGTTTGACACTACTTCCTCTGCGCTCAGAAAGCTAGAACGCGTTTTGAAAGAAGAAACGCCCGATGTTGTCCTCGTCCAGGGAGATACCACGACGGCTTTCATAGCCAGTTTGGCTGCCTTCTACCTCAAAATCCCGATCGGCCACGTGGAGGCAGGCCTTCGCACGAGCGATAAATACAATCCATTTCCCGAAGAGGTCAATCGGAAGCTCATCGACACCCTGTGCGACCTGTGGTTTGCCCCCACCGAACAAGCTAGACAGAACTTGCTTCGAGAAGGCGTTTCCCAACAACGAATCCTAGTCACGGGCAACACGGTCATCGATGCGCTTCTCTGGGTGAGCGAGCGCCAAGCGTCGTCCTCTCAGCAAGAAACACTGAGGGAGCTGTTCCAAAAAAAAACCGGTGCCCCGCTAGGAAATCGGCGGATCATCCTGGTGACCGGCCACAGGCGAGAGAGTTTCGGCAAAGGGTTTGAGAATATCTGTCACGGGCTAAAAACGATCGCCGAGCACAACGATGATGTTCAGATCATCTATCCCGTGCATCTGAATCCCAATGTGAGAGAGCCGGTGTGTCGGATCTTGGGAGACATTGAGAATATCGATCTCATTGAACCGCTAGAGTACTCCCTGTTTGTGTTTCTGATGAACTGTGCCTATCTGATCTTGACCGATTCCGGCGGAATCCAAGAGGAGGCTCCATCACTTGGAAAACCGGTGCTGGTGATGCGTGAGAAGACGGAGCGGCCGGAAGCAATCGAAGCTGGCACGGCTAAATTGGTCGGAACGGACCCCGAACGCATTTCTACGGAAGCCCAAAGACTTCTCGTTGACCAAACCGAGTATGGGAGAATGTCAAAGGCAGCTAATCCGTTCGGGGACGGCCGGGCGGCCAAGCGGATTGTGAATCGCTTTCTAGAAGACTGAGGAGCCCGGCTAACAAGACTTTCCGCTCCGACGCGGATCACCCTTGCTCGGAAAGGTTAACCAGACCTCGTGGAGTCGTCACATTGACAGATTAGGTAACCCTTTGTATCATTTTGTACCTGCATTAGCAGGAGGTGGACTTTATTTCGTGGAACAAGGAGCAAGACGCTTACCAAGACGTGTCGGAGAGGCCATTCACGCTGTAGGCAGAAGAAAGCGAGCCACAGCGCGCGTTTACCTCTCAGAAGGCGATGGAGCGATCCAGATTAACGGACGGACGGCCGAAGAGTACTTCGCTGCCTGCCTGGATGCTTCTGAGCGCTTGGAAAAGACACTGAAACAACCATTCTACGTGACTGGAACTGTAGGGAAGTTCAATGTGAAGGCCAGAGTATCCGGTGGGGGATACACCGGGCAGCTGGAAGCCGTTCGTCTCGGGATTGCGCGTGCCCTGCTAGGGGTCACTGATGAGTACAAACAGCCGTTGAGGCAACATGGTCTACTGACCCGCGATGCCCGTGAGGTTGAACGGAAGAAGTACGGCCGTCGGAAGGCGCGCAAGACTGAGCAGTACTCCAAACGGTAATAGGGGGTCTGGTTGAAGAAAGAAATCCACCCAGAGATGAAACGGGCAACAGTTCGGTGCGGGTGTGGCGCGGAGTTTGAGACTCTCTCCACCGCTGAGGATCTGCACGTCGATATTTGTTCAAAGTGTCACCCGTTTTTCACGGGCGAGGAGCGGTTCGTCGACACAGAGGGTCGCGTGGAACGCTTCCAGCGCAGATACGGGAAGAAAGGAAAATAGGCGATGCCGCCGGTCGGCGGACAGGCGGTGATTGAGGGAGTCATGATGCAAAACGGCGACCGGATTGCGGTTGCCGTTCGACGTGAGCCCGATGGACAGATCGTCGTTCGTGATCTATCCGCACGGATACGCCTCAAGCGACTCGGCGAGATTCCATTTATTCGTGGCTTGTTTCGTCTCTATGATATGCTCTCCTTGGGTATCCGGGCTCTGAACCTGTCTGCCCAGGTTGCCTTCCCAGAGGAGGAGCAGTTGGGCAAGGGTGGAACGGCTCTCACCTTTGGGCTTGCCATCCTTATCGCTGTTGGCGGCTTCATTGTCCTTCCCCTCTATCTCACAAACAGTATGGGTTGGCTGCGGGGGGGGCACTCCATCTTGTTCAACCTGGTGGAGGGTCTGATCCGGATCGCATTCTTCTTTCTTTACCTCGTGGTCATCTCTCGGATGAAAGAGATTCGGCGGATCTTTCAGTACCACGGTGCCGAGCACAAAACCGTCTACACCTACGAGGCCGGTGAGGAACTCACCGTGAAGAACGTCCAGAGACACGATACCCTCCACCCGCGGTGCGGAACGGCCTTCCTGATGATCGTTCTCGTCATTGCGATCCTTGTATTCTCGCTCGCTGGGAATCCAGCGCTGTGGCTCAAAATCCTCTCACGCCTTTTGCTCCTTCCCGTGGTGGCGGGACTCTCCTACGAGGCATTGCGCTTCGGTGGAGGCAACACTGACCGCCTCTGGGTAAGAGTCCTCATCAAGCCTGGGTTGTGGCTACAGCGCCTGACCACTGCCAAACCCACGGATGACATGGTGGAAGTCGCCATCGCTTCATTGAAGCGGGTGACCGAGTCGCCCAACACCTCTCTTGCGTCCGAATCCGTGTGACGTTCTACAAAGACAGCGACGGTTCAGGAGGTAGAGAGAAGGGGTGAGTCTCTCCTCGGTTTAGGTGGCGGAATGCCCCAGCGGCGGCGATCATCGCGGCGTTGTCGGTGCAAAGCTCCACCGGCGAAAAGAATACGCCGATCCCTCGTTTTGGGCCGAAAGCGAGAAGCTGTTGTCGCAGGCGCGAGTTCGCCGCCACGCCACCGACCACGACAAGCCGCTTGAGCTGATGACGCCGCGTGGCCTCGATCGACTTTTTTTCCAACACGTCAACCACGCTTGTTAGGAACGAAGCGGCCACATCTTCGCGCTTCTCACCCGGGTGGTTCTTCATGTGGTAGAGCACAGCGGTTTTCAATCCGGCAAAGCTGAAATCAAATCCGGGGGAGGATTCCATCGGCCGGGGAAAATGGATCGTCTCTTCGTTTCCCTGTTTGGCAAGCCGATCAAGCTCAGCGCCAGCAGGATAGCCTATGC
>CAZOUO010000170.1:0-5360 GCA_964582975.1 uncultured Thermotogae bacterium
GCAGGTGACCCTCGACGATCTACGACGGGCATTTGCCGCAGCAATGAAGGTGTCCCATCGCCGGGCGGAGCGATGGGCAAGTCGCGTTGAGGACGACGAGGACCCCTTTAGCATTTACGAGATCGGGGGAGAAGACTTCGCTGCTCGGCTTGCCGCCCTCTTTGCCAAGATCAAGAAGTTCCTGTCTGGAAGACGGGTGTTGAGTTTCTTCCGCCTCCTGGAGCGGGGGGACAAGGAGGAGCGCGTCCAGCGATTCTTCGAGGTGCTTCACCTAGCTGCGCGAGGAGAGATCTGTTGCACTCAGGAGGAGTTCCTCGGCGACATCCTCATCGCTCTGGAAGAAGCCGCCTGAACGATTCAGCTTGGGGGCAGAAGGAACCTTGATGCAGAGTGGAGAGGCCGAGGGGAAAGACCGCGACAAGGCGTTGCTTGAGGCGGCGCTTTTTCTCGCGCCAAAGCCGCTTTCTCGCGGGGAGCTTGTGGCGATCCTTGGGGATGTGTCCACCGCTTATGTGGATGGCCTCCTTGACGAGTTTCAACAGGAACTGACGGCGTCGGATCGAGGAATCGAGCTTCATCGTGAGGAGAGGAAAGCTCTACTGCAAGTGAAACGTCGCTACATCGACGCCGTGGCGCATCTGGCGCCCCATCAGGACATTCCGCGTCCTGTCTTGCGCAGCCTCGCCATGATCGCCTACAACCATCCCATGACCCAGGCCGACCTCGTGAAGGCGCGCGGGAACAAGGCCTACGGCCACGTGCATGAGTTGATCGAGCGGGGCCTGATCCGCGCTGAAGAGCACGGTCGTACCCTCCTGCTACACGTGACCGACGAGTTCCTCCGCACCTTTGATTTGTCCAACGTGGAGGAGTTTCGGTTTCACATCGAGCCCCCGTCTTCTGAAAACCTGCGCCCCGAGGAGGAGAAGGCAGGCGATAAGAATGCCTCGACGTCTGATGACAATTGCCCTCCAAGCGATAATGGCAGCCCCGAGGAGGGCGTTGACGCTATAATAGACTAGCGAGGAGGTGGCACGATGGAGAAGTGGGAGTGTACGGTTTGCGGCTATATCTACGACCCGGCTGTCGGGGATCCCACAACTGAGGTGGAGCCGGGGACGGCTTTTGAGGATCTTCCCAAAGATTGGACCTGTCCCGAGTGCGGTGCGGCAAAGGAGTTGTTCGAGGCGATTTGATCGCTCGGTAGGACAAACAGTCAGTACGAGGGCTTTTCCGAGCTAGGTGTCGGGAAAGCCCTCGATCCTTTGTGGCTCATAAACTACTGCGGCACTTCGTCTTCCTTAAGCAGTCTCACGGCCACACCTCGCTTTTGGCGCGCCTTTGAAGTAGGATCGATGCATTGCACTGCCAGGAGGGGAGAATCGGCGTGGAAGAGCAAAGGAGAGGCGGATGGTGAAGATACTCGTGGCGGTCGGGATGGCGATGGTATTGCTCTTCTGGTTCTTGTCGCCGATTGGACGGAAAAACCTTCAGTATCTCGGTGCCTACAAGATTCCTACTAAGGAATGGACTTATCAGGAGGTGCCCGTAGGAGAAATCTCGGGCCTTGCGTACGATCCCGTTCTCAACATCTACTACGCCATTTCCGATGACCGAGGCGAGGCGGGAACCCCTGGCAGGCTCTATACCCTGGATGTCCGGCTCGATCGGCAAGGCATTCAGGAGGTAGAAGTGCTCGGAGTCACCCTCCTCGATAGCGACTCGGAGTCAGGCGGCATCCAGCCGTATGGGGTCGACGACATCGATGCCGAGGAGATCGTGTTCACTCCTGACCGCTACCTGATCGTCGCCTCCGAGCGAGACCTCCAAAACGAGCCTTGGATTCGCGTGTTCAGCGAGATCGGAATTTTCCTCCGGGAGATCCCGGTTCCTGAGGCGTTCGCGCCGGCGGAGGGAAAGGGTGTTCGCGAGAACCTGGCGGTTGAAGCGATGTCCCTCACTCCGGACGGCAACACGTTGTATGTGGCAAACGAACAAGCACTGGTGCAGGATGGGCCGACTTCTACTGTGGAACACGGAACTACAGTACGCCTCCTCCAATACGATCTGAGCCCTCAGACACCGAGTCTCGTGGCAGCGTATCCCTACGCCACCGAGCCGATCTTTGCAGCGCCTGTAGACACCTACGCCGACAACGGGGTCACGGCGATCCTTTTTGCCAAGCATGTGCTGCCAAAATACGATCTGTTGGCCCTTGAGCGGGCGTACTCAAGCGGGGTGGGAAACGACATCAAGATCTTCGGGGTCAGCCTTGAGGATGCCGACAACGTCAAGGATGTCGAAACACTACCCTTCCCCTATACCGGAAACGCCGTCAAGAAAGAACTTATCTTGAGAATCTCTGCCATTGAGGAGCAGTCCGATGTCCCCATTGCGCCGGACAATATGGAGGCGATGGTGGTCGGCCCAACGCTTCCCAATGGTCACGCCACCTTGCTTCTTGCCAGCGACAACAACTTGAATGACTCCCAGCGGAATCTGTTCCTGGCGTTTGAGATCGTTCCGTAGGTCAAATCTGAGGAAAGCAGGAGCCCAGGAAAAGGATCAACTTTCTTCTTCCTTTTGTCAGAATTGCGGTCTTGTCTCTCCTCCCGGATTCCTGGTTTCCTTATTGCAACCCTGTAGGTAGCCTTGACATTGGCTCCCCACTCAAAAAGCAAAGAGCCCGTTGAGTTAGTTCTCTGTTTATGCTTTGCCGAGCCAGCCCAAAAGCTTCCATCCGGCGGGCAAGGCAAGTGCCGCCAGGGTAAGCTTGAGAAGATCGCCGATAACAAAAGGATAAAGCCCGAGCAAGAAGGCCTTTTCCCCACCGACGAAGTGGACGAGCCAGGGAAGGCCAACAGCGTAGATGAGAACGTTTCCCGCGAGCATCGCCAACGCCGTGCTCCAAACCCTGCGGTCCCATCCGCGCTTAGCAAGGAACCCTACCACGAACGCCGCGGCGACAAATCCCACAAGGTAACCGCCGGTTGGGCCGGCAAGGCGTGCCAGGCCTGCGCCTCCTCCGGCGAAGACCGCAAGGCCTACGGTACCTTCTATGAGGTAGAGAAGGACGGCGAGACCACCCCGCGTGCCTCCAAGCAGAGCACCTACAAGCAGAACAGCAAAGGTCTGCCCGGTAATGGGAACCGGACTGAACGGAAGGGGTATCGCCACCTGGGCAAGCAGGGCGATGAACGCACTTCCTACCACCACGAGTATCGCATCGTAGAGCAACCCCACGCGTCGGTGCACGATGGCAGGCCGCAGTACGTCAGCAAACGTCACGTCACCACCTCCGAAAACGTGCACCTGTAAATGGCGGTATTGTAACCGCTCAACCCCATCGCGTGAAACGTGAGAAGAAGAGCTCTTAGTTCGATCTGCTCCCGAAGCTATCCGTCGCTTTTCTCCTGCCGCATGCGCAACGTCCGCAGGCGGTTGATCGCGGCAGCAATCTCGTAGCGCCGCGGGCGGGCGAACGCACCGGGATGCCGTTCATCCCGATGGAATGGGTCGAGGGCGTCCAAACCGTGCTGGTCGAAGAACTTGTCCACTTCGTCAACCACTTTGCACAGCGTCGCTTGGCTGTCCATGAATCGCTGCGTAGCGAGGTGGATCGCATTGCCGACGGCACGCGTTTGACTGAGATCGACGAGCTGTTCCACGTAGCGAAGCTCGATCGGTTCGGTTCCAAAAAGGATCAAGTCCTTTGCCTTGGCGTCGATCTTTACCGCCCGCCGCCCGCGCGAGGGATCGAAACTCTCCGGAAGCGGCACGCGGGGCGTGACCGTAGTAAACGGTGATGACGTCTCCACGCGGCGGCTGGTGGGATGGTCACCTGCCACCTGCTTGGCTGCAGTGGTTACCTCGTACGGCAGGTAGTCGCGCATCGCGATCACGGTATCGGCCACGTCGAAGTAGTCGCCGCAACCGCCCATGACGAGAACCGTGGAAACCCTAAACTGTTCGTGCAGCTCACGAACGCGATCGAGAAACGGCGTGATCGGCTCGTCCTGTTTGTGGACAAGCGTCTGCATGCGGCCATCGCGGACCATGAAGTTGGTCGCTGAAGTGTCCTCATCGAGCAGGAGCACTTTCGCGCCCACTTCCAGCGCCTCGACGATGTTTGCCGCCTGGCTGGTGCTCCCGCTGGCGTCGTCACTGCAGAAGGCGGACGTTTGGCGGCCGTAGGGAAGCTCGTCGATGAACGGACTGATGTTCACCTGTTCGACGCGACGGCCGTCCTCGGCGCGGATCTTCACCGCATCTCGGCAAGTGACGACGAACTCGCGGCCGTCGCCGGGGATGTGTGGATAGACTCCACGCTTAAGCGCTCGTAGCAGCGTGGACTTTCCGTGGTAGCCCCCGCCGACAATGAGGGTGACGCCTTTGGGCACCCCCATCCCGGTTAGTGATTTCACCGGCCCGGAGGATCCAGGAAGAGGCGTCAGAAGGTCGATGGTGACCCGGAGTGACTCCGGAGATTGGAACGCCACGGCCTGCTTTGCAGGGAGAGGCTTGTCGCTTGCACCGCTCTTGCGCGGAAGGATCGCCCCATCGGCGATGAAGGCGACGAGACCGAGTCGATCGAGCTGTCCCCGAATGTGTTCCTGATTTTCCACGCACGCGACGAACTGCCCAGCCTCTCGGTGGGGAGAATTGGCCCAGATCAACCCCGCCTCCACAATCCGAGGAAGTTCGTGACAGAGCATCGCTTCCGCCTGCGCGGCGAGCACCCGCCGGCCCGCTGCCGGTAGTCCCACGAACAGCCGCGCCTCCACCCATTCCGGGGTGAGCACAAGGGCTGTTCGCTTAAGGATCTCCTGTCCCCCGGCGTCGATCGCGATCAGGCCGCTTTTTCCTGTTCCACGTCGCCCCTTAACTTCGTTTCTGATTGCCGCTTGCACCTTGCGACCGAGGAAGTCTTCCAGCGCCAGTTGGCGAGTAGGACCTTCAAACAGGCTTTTGGGAAGCCCTGCCACTGCTTGCCTCGCACGAACGCGGATCTTCGACGGTGCGGCAAACGGGTCACCTTGCACGTGGTCGATGTACAGGGTGAATCGAGGAAATTCATGAACGCCCTCGATCTGTTTGTACGCCTTGTATCCGTGTCCGTCGATCCGTTTGAGGATCTGGCGTAGTTCCTCAGCCCGTCGCATCGGTTTCACCTGAAGAGGATGATACGCGATTTCGAGGCGCACGCCTTCAAAATGAGAACAGTCGCCATTGAGAATCGTCGTCTTCGGTTCAAGAACAGTGAGCGCCAGTCAAGCAAGGCCAGTGGAAAAGCACGTGTGGACCATGGTCACGTCCGTCAATGTGGTGTATTGATATCGCACCATCTTCGTTGCCTGATC
>CAZOUO010000171.1:0-5324 GCA_964582975.1 uncultured Thermotogae bacterium
TCGTGATGGCGGAGAAGTTCATCACCAACCATGAGGTCATTCCGCTTCTTGACGGATTCAGCTTCGATCGGGAAAAGGACCTTGTCATCCTGGCGTGCGTAGAAAGGCACAGGGGAACCGGCGAGATCGGCCTCTGCCTTTTGAAGGGACTCGGGATAAAGGAAGGGGCTGTGGCATCCACAGTCGCCCACGACTCCCATCAGATGCTTGTGGCAGGCACCGACGTTGGGGACATGGCCTTTGCGGCCAGCCAGATTGCCAAGTCAGGCGGAGGTATCGTCGCCGTCCGGTCAGGCGAAGTCCTTAGCATGATAGAGCTTCCTGGAGCGGGACTGATAGGTAACGCCACACTGGAGAAGATGGCGCAGCAGTCCAAGAGCCAGAAGAGTGCGTGGAGAAAGCTTGGCTGTGAACTGCATGACCCTTTCATGCTGTTCGGTCTGCTGGGGCTGACAGTCATACCTCACGTCAGGATAACGCCCAAGGGCGTCTTCAGCGTGGATCAGTTCCAGTACCTGGGTTGAGCAGCCTGAAAAGCGAGGAGGGTCGTGTTCTGAAAAGGAGCGTGGTGACCTGCCCCAGCCCCGCTAGAGACTCGACAGGCCCGCTGAGGGGTTGAGGGCGAGCTTGCCAACGCGAGTAGTGAGCACTGGCTTGGCGAATATGTAATTTATTGATCATGTTATCACATTTGCGGGCGTCGAAATGTCCGCGACGTCCGCGTATCTCTATCTGCTGAAAGCGCCTTGTATTGGCTGCTTACTCTTACACCTTGCACTCGTCACCACGAAAGAGCCAGTACACGAGTTCTACAATCAGTCCCCCAGACTCCTGGTCCGACATGGCCTTCTCACAGCGCGATCCAATACCGCCGGACGAGCTTCCCTATGTCTTCGAGGTACGTCTCATCTTCGAGGACGCCTCCGCACTTCTCGATCACACGAACCGACGCGATGTTCTCTGCGTTGCAGGTCAGAAGTAATCGATTAATGCCCTTGACACGGGCCAGCACCTTGGCCCCTTCGAGTAGCCGCGTAGCGTGGCCGCGACAGCGTGCCGACGGCTTGACGCTGAAGCCAACGTGCCCGCCAAAGCGAAGCAGCTGCCCAGTCAGCCGATGGCGAAGATTCGAAATTCCCAGGATCTCTCCTTCATGAAAAAGAAACGAGGTCGTCCCTGGCACCCACCCGTCTGGTAGCCCTTCTCCGCGTGACATCCTGGCGAGGTTCTCAACAATCTCAGCGTGTGACCAATTTGAGTCTGCAAAGTAGCCTGGGATGACCATCTCGCCAGCGTTGGTGAAATCAGCGAGGAAGTCCTGGAGTGCTTTCTCGTGCTCCATGCCCAGTTGGGTGATTTCCATGGCACTCTCCCTGCGAAGCCTCGTTTAAATCCTAACGAGGCCAAAGAGTCAGCCTGTGCTCCGGTGATTCTAAGCTAGCTACTCTACGTTACCTACTTCCGGCCTTCAGTGTGTCACTCGCTCAGCACCCGTTCGTTTCCTGCTTGCCAGGGTAGTCTGGACAGTAGTCCTCGCTATCGGGAACACCGTCACCGTCTCTATCAGCTGAGGACGCGTCAGTACTTGCCCCGCTCCTCCAGGCCGCTGCTTCCTCTGCCGTCAGTGTGAGATAGGTTGTCCCGAACTCAACGCTCGGCTCGATCTCCGAGCCCTCGTGCCATTCGTTGAAGCTGGTAACGAGGATCCATTGGGGCTTGCTAGCGCGGGCGATGTCCCAGAACGCGCGATACGTGTCTCCGCCGGCCCGATCCACGAATAGATTGGAAGGCTGCTTGTACGCTTCGTCGTAGCCAGGGACAACGGTCGCAGCGAACAAGGCTCCCTGCAGCCGCGCAAGCAGAGAGCCTCCCTTGTATTGCTCAGCGACCAAATCGAGGGGCAGCGACACCGGGTTGTACGTGTGGATTCCCTGAAAGACAGCCAGAAAGTCATTTCGAAGTCCGTCGGCAATGGCGAAGATCCCCCTTCCCTGGCCATCGAGTGTCGCAAACACGGTCTCCCATTCCAGGAGGCTGAACTTCTCGGTCACCCTGACGTAGAAAAAGATCACGGGAAGTCCCTCGACGGTGAGGAATGATGAGTTCGAGCCGTAGCGAGAGATGATGTAGTTCACGTCTGAGACGATTTGTGCGGGGCTGTTGGCGTCCTCGTAGTAGATTGTCACGAGGAAATCCTCTTGCGAGGCTACCTCGAGCAGAACCTGCAATGCTCGGTCTTCGAACGTGCCTTTGCCCCACCACGAGGCAATGAACCCGTCAATTCCTGCCTCTTTCGCTTCGCGGATGTGACGACGAACGGTTTCGGGGTCCTGCGAATCGTAGTAGCCAGCAAGGGGCGTGTGAGCCGAATCGCGATGGGAACTATACGGATTCCAGTGCACCCATCGGCCGCTTGGGCCGTCCAGAATCCCGTACCAGGGATAGTAGAAGGCGAGAACCTTCTGTCCGCCGAGAGAAGTCTCCGCAGGAACCTGTAGGATCTGTGGAGCGACACGGGAAGTGATCTCCGTAGTGCGAAGTGAGTACGTTCTGGCATTGGCTGGGTCGCTGGCGTCAGCCACCCCCTTGTGCGTGTAAGTTACGAGGAGATCCGAACCCGCCCTTTCCACCGTCCGCAGAGTAACCGTCGTCTCCCCGATGTGCCCCTTGTTGATCGTGACCCGCATCCAGCTCGACGTCAAATCGGTAACGTACGACTGAAGGCGGATCACGACTGGCGTCGTGTCGTATCCCTGCTTCCCCACGGCCACCGCAGAGAGCGCATGAACCGTCAGGCCGGGGGCGTTACGCCCTTCGAGGATCTCGTACGAATGCACGACAAACGTGCATCCAGAAAAGATGACATCGGTCCAGTCCGACGTTGTCCTGACCAGAATCTCGATGGGGTAGATCTCATCGGCCGTGAGAGTACAGGACGCGAGGGATACAACAACGATTGCGAGCAGGCCAACAGCTCGTACCCACATGGTCGCCTCCTTTCCTTTAAGCACTCTAACTCACTGACAAGCGATCGGCAACTAGTCGCCCCCATGAGACGCCGCTTTAGGTCTTGCCAGGGTTCAGATCCGCAGAGATCTCGAAACGCAGTTTGAATGGACGCTTTCAGATACGGTTCTTCCAGCTCGATGTCGGCCTAATCCCGGACACCTGTTTGGAAAAGCATTTGGAGGTACCAGGATCAACTCAGGCCCTCCAGTTTCACCTCTCCACTGAATCAGTCCTAGCTCTACGTACGGCCGGACCGCTTTTGGAGTTTCACGTCAGCGTAAGTCCTTGACAAACTAGGTAGCTTGCCAGCAAATCTCGACGATCTGTACGACGACGTCCCACTCTCCGGGTGGATCAGAGAGTATTCGGTCGACAGCTGCGTGAAACTCCAGCGTCACGCGACGATCCCCATCATCGCGAATGGTCAACGTCCATCCTTCGGAGAGGGGAAACACGGGACTGTAGGTTGACCACCACGTGATGGATGTCTCTGATTTCTTGTGTTCGATGTTCGCGAGTGGTTCACTCCGATATCGGTGGCAGTCTTCGATCACGTCACCTGCAGAGAGAATACTCACCCGACTGGAGTTGGGCTGCAGCGGCGTAGTCAATTTGACTCCGACCTCTGCACAATCGACCGTGAGCAGGCCCGCCTCCGAGTCCACGCGCCACGAACCGCTCAACCAGGAAACGCTTCTTGAGATTCCCACGGTCGGGTCGTGCCGAACGTAGAATCCTCTGATCTCCCATTGTTGATCGAGGATCGCTCGGTCGGCGGTGTCGATGCCCCCGTCGGCGTTGAGATCGGCGCAAGCTTTGAAGTCTGGATCACCCAAGTGGGTCTCGAACGCCCGGTTCAGGATCCCCAGATCTGCACGATCAACGCGTCCGTCCATGTTGATGTCACCCGGTAGGCCAACTTCCCCGCTGTACCGGTAATAGTCGAGGGCCGGGTGATCGACTTCTTTGTGGCACGCCAGGCCGACACACGGAATGAAAACAAAAACGAGAAACACCGCAATTGAGGCGGCAACAGATTCCTTCACTTGCTCACCTCCTCAAGCTCACGCATGCCATCTTGCACCTCCGTTTTTAAGGATGCAAATACCAAGCAGCCTATCGGCGTTGGAGCTCACTCATGGGGTGTATCGGACTGCCGATGAGACAGTGACATGGCCCCGAAAGTCGGTTCACGTTTCTAAACTAGTCCCTGATCGATGAAGCGGTCACATGTCTTGCTTATCGGCTTGACTAAGCACGAATAATGTGTTATTATTGTTCTGGAGGTGGTTTTATATGCTCGAGAACACGAGCAAAATTCGATCGCTCGAAGAGGCAAGGCGGGAGTTTTCGACCCAGTACAAGTGCGAAAGACACCTAAAGAAGCTACGTTGGCCGGACGGGGTGACTTGCCCTAAGTGTGAGGCGAAACAACCTCTGTACATGCCGAAGTACAAGCGCTGGCATTGTCGTGGTTGTCGGTACCAGTTCAGCGTTACAGCCCAAACGATCTTCCATCGCTCGCACATCAAGCTTCCAAGATGGTTTGTTGCTATCTGGATGATGTGTCACTCGCCGAAGGGTGTTAGCTCGAAACAGCTGCAACGAGAGTTGGGGGTCACTTACGAGACGGCTTGGTACATGGCCAAGAGAATCCGCAAAGCAATGAAACACGACATCTTTGAAGAGAAGCTTTGCGGGATTGTGGAAGTCGATCAAGCCGTCATCAAGGCAGACGGTGGCCGTGCTACTGGCAACATCACCTACGATGCGAAGGATGTTTTGGGCATAGCCGAGCGGGGCGGACCGCTCAAGATGATAGTTCTTGAAAGGCTGACCACAGCCGAGATCCGCAGAGTCATCGTCGAGAACTTTGGAGAAGTGAAGCGCATCTATACCGATTCGTGCAAGAAACTGCACTTCCTAAGAGAGTTTGGAGAGCATGAGTACATCAATAAGTGGCTTACTTATGCTGAGGGGGAGGTGCGTACCAACTACGTTGAGAATGCTTGGAGTTTGTTCAAACGCGGATTAGTTGGGATGTACCATCACGTAAGCGCAAAGTATTTACAGGAGTATTTAGATGAGTTTGCATTCCGATATTCGCACAGGCACGAGAAGGCTAGGTTGTTCGATCTCGTCCTCGCAAATTGCTAATCGAAATTGTGTTGGTGTCTTTCGCAATCGATCTTCCAGCGGCAGATTGGCCCCTATTGAAACACGATCTGCCTGGAGTCCATCATCGCGTATTGCCCAAGTGTCTCTAGTGTCACGTCTGGTTAATCTCTTGACAATGGATGCGGATCGTGCTACGG
>CAZOUO010000172.1:0-5311 GCA_964582975.1 uncultured Thermotogae bacterium
AACGTAAGCTTCGGTTCCTGAACAGGCTTGATCGTAAGCCTAGGTGTTTCCACGGACTTGAACGTAAGCTTCGGTTCCTGAACAGGCTTGATCGTAAGCCTGGGTGTTTCCACGGGGTTGAACGTAAGCTTCGGTTCCTGAACAGGCTTGAACAGGAGTGTGCCTGATGTGATACCAGCAGTTTCGACCCTGAAGGCAGAAGCGATGTAAATGGCATCCAGCAGGTTGTGAAGTCGGCAGCAAGATTGTGATTGCCCACTCTCGCCTTTCCAGACAGATATCTTCAGGTCATAGTCGCCTCGCTGCGCGCTGAAGCCAATTCTGCAAGTGCGGGTGATGTCAGCAAAGCGCCTGACTTCTATATAGGTCTTCTTGTCCGGCAAATTCACCCATGTCCCGTCAGGTTTCCTTACCGAAAAACCCAAACAGAACCAGCTCGCTTCAGTTCCTGTGTTGAAGATCCTTATTCCCACATCAACTGTTTGTCCCAGCCCATAGGTCCCAGCTGATGGGTTCGTTAGTTGTAGCATAGCTCCACTGTTTCCAGCAAGAGCTACAGGCCCAGCGCAAGTCAGAAGAAGACCCAAAACCAACCCTACTGAAACCGCGGCTTTAGCCTTCACAATGAACCTCCTTCAAACAGCCTATTGATAGCTGCTAGCAGAAGTTGAGCTTGCAGAAAAGCATGGGTATCCGGATATTGCGCCTTTTGCAGCTTTTCTTAGCGCAAGTTCTCTCTTCGGTCCATAATCAACTTATTATATATCTTTTTGACAAAAAGCGAGGAAGTCCTTTGGCGTGTGGTTGGGATGGCCAGGAAGATAAACCAACAAGCGAGGATGCATTGCAACGTTTCCTATGGACTCCTTAGCGTGGGAGAAATGTTTCGTTGGAGAACACGGCTGTGATTCTAGTGACCTGCCCCCTGAAATCAGTCCAGAAGTAGCGCTAGTATTTTGACCGATGAAGGGAGGAAGAAGATGGCAAGGAAGCGGTACCGACCTGAGGAGATCATCGCCAAGCTTCGTGAGGCAGAAGTGCTGTTGGCTCAAGGGATGAAGGTCGCAGAGGCAGTCAAAGCAATCGGTATTCATGAGGTCACCTACTACCGTTGGCGCAAGGAATACGGCGGGATGAAGGTCACTCAGGTGAAACGGCTGAAAGAGCTGGAGAAGGAGAACGCTCGACTGCGCAGGGCTGTATCTGATCTGACCCTGGACAAGATGATTCTTCAGGAAGCAATCCGGGGAAACTTCTGAGCCCCGACCGTCGTCGAGCTTGTATACATGCTGTGTGTGAACGTCTTGATATGACAGAGCGGCGAGCGTGTCGGGTCCTTGGGCAGCATCGATCGGTGCAACGGTACACAGCCAAGCCAAGGGAAGACGAGGATACATTGACAGCGGCGATCGTTGCTTTGGCGAGTCAGTACGGACGCTATGGGTATCGACGCATCACTTCACTGCTGCAGCACGCAGGGTGGAAGGTCAACCACAAGCGGGTGGAGCGGATCTGGCGACGGGAGGGATTGAAGGTGCCACAGAAGCAACCGAAGAGAGGTCGGCTGTGGTTCAACGATGGCTCATGCATCCGACTACGACCACAATACCCGAATCATGTCTGGGCGTATGCCTTCATGATGGATAGAATGCATGATGGAAGAGCTTTCCGCATCCTAACGATCATTGACGAGTACACGCGGGAGTGTCTGGACATTGTTGTAGGGCGGTCACTTCGATCAGAGGATGTGATTGAGGTTCTCGCAGAGCTGTTCGTGAAGAGAGGACTTCCGAAGCACATTCGGTCTGACAACGGTCCTGAGCTGTGCTCGAAGGCTGTACGGGAATGGTTGGAACACTTGGACGTTGGGCCACTGTTCATTGAGCCAGGAAGCCCCTGGGAGAATGGCTACAACGAGAGCTTCAACGGCAAGTTGAGAGACGAACTACTGAACAGGGAGATCTTCTACACGTTGAAAGAAGCGAAGGTGCTGAACAAAGAGTGGAGGAAGCAATTCAACACGATTCGACCCCACACTAGCCTAGGGTACAGACCTCCAGCACCCAAGGCACTAGCATGGTCCCCTGCTTTGACATGTGCATCGCGGGCCGTTTAGACTAACTCTAAAGGTGGACCGATTGCTCGGAGCAGGTCACTTTCACAACAAGGTAGAAAGCAAACATATACGTTAGTATCTGAATCATCCCAGCCGTTTTTATCTCTTATTTGACTACGTAGATGTTCGCCTTTTAGCATACATGCAGGGGACTTGTTAGACAAAAACCGAGCGGTTACGATCGGAAGAAGCAGAAGGATAAGAAGGTGGGTGATTGCCGTGAGGTTGTTACGCAAAGGTGGAGACGTAGGCATTGCAGCTGTGGTCTGTTTTGTGCTACTCGGTATGGCAATCGTCGCAACATCCTGCAGCCGCTCTCCGCGACTGAGCGAACTGGAAGATAAGGTAGCAACACTGGAGGCTGAAGTAGCAACCCTGGAGGCTGAACTTGAACGTGCCAACGCGAACTGCCGTATGCTTGTTGAACAGGCTTATGAGGACTGTCGAATCCTCGTGAAGTCCGCCGAGAAGAGACTGGCGATGTACGAGGGGATGCCATTGTATTCGTATGCCATCCACAAGTCTTCGTTCACCTCTGCCGCAGGAAACGGGGTAGTGAAACTAGATCTACACGTGGTACCTGGCAAAACTGGAAGCCTCTCTGATACTGAAATGATTGATATTGCCAAGCGGGTAGTCGACAGCTTTGTAGAAGAGAACGCTGTAAATGCAATTAGGCTCTATTTCTGGGCAGCGGAGGACTCGTACGAACGAGGCGAAGAATACCGTGGATGCATATGTTGGGCACCAAATGGAAACTGGGGTGAGGCAGATCTCGTACGGACTGGCGACTACTCCACGCATAGCTTCCGTTTGATTTCTAACCGCACAGACCGCCCGATAGCGTTGCGTCCGTGGCCCAAAGCTGTTCTGCTTGAGTCAACAAAGAAGGAGATCTTTTACAACTTGGTCAAAGAACAAGACAAAACCTCGCTATGGGACCCAGAGCTTAATGAGAAGAACCAAAAGGCCAAAGAAGATATTGCTAGAGAATACGGCATCACCATGGGTCAGCTAAACGAGATTATTCACGAGGGAGTAATGGAGAAATGGCCGACTCCAAAACCACCTCCCTGAGCTGCCTTGCTGATTTATGTTCGGTCTGTTTGACGGGCCCCCCTGGAATCGGCCCAACTGCAGCGCTAGCATTTCAACCAAACGCAAGAACGCAGAAGCGATGAGGAAAGAGATCTCAAAGCACATAGAGGCTCTGCAATTCCACAGCCTTCGGCCATTGGATAGTTCGAAAGTTGTGAACTACACTAGGGGGTACCAAGGTCCCCGAGGCAGCGAGGTAATTGTCACCTCTATTCAGCCCGAAGCAAAGGTAGACCTTGACCCACCAGTTCCAGCTGGCTGGACACTTGAGGCACCCGATCGTACTGGTGGGATGCCAGGTTTTGGACGTGATCATAAGTCCGCTTAGTGGACTTGGTGCGGGGCAGACCATCCGCCTTACTCTCGGAATCACCGACATGCTGGAGCCGCCCACTCCGCCGCCAAACCCGTAAGGCAGGGTACAGGTACCCATAGCCAAAGGTCACTTCTATTGCGCCATACTGCTGGGAGCTTCAGGAAAGTTCAGTAATGGGAAGCCTCAACTTGAAAGACGCTCACCAGATCATCATCCTCAAACACTTCCACTGAGACGATCAAGAGATCCGTAGCATAGACGAACGGACGGACGATGCAGAGCCCCCATGCAAGGTCCCAGTCAACATCCTCGACAGCTTCGTCAATGGTCGCTCCCAAACCATGCCAGTAAGAGTCAAATGCACCTAAAGACTGAGTTTCGGTTAGAAGAAGGTTCCCAAGGGAGTCATAGATTTCCAGCGTATAAGAGGTATCCCTGTCACTGGCGTTAGCAACAACTATGCCTGTACCTCGTGTACGGGAACAATCATAAATAACTGAGTAGAACCGGCCTGCCTCAGAACCGTATGAAACCCAAGGGCCTAAGACTCCGAACACCGCTACTGCCAGCACTAACACGTACCAACCTAAACCTCTTGTTCTCATTTGCCACCTCCTTGTTTCCATGATAGGCGTTTCCGCAAGAGGGGCAATTCTGTTTCTTCGTGAGCAATATTCGAAGATCTTAGCCAGGTTTCTGAGAACTCTGGCATCAGAAGTTTCCCAAACGTTCCGTGATCTGCTTTCGCAACTACTCAACTAGCTAACAAGCGCATAAGTCCTCGACTAGTGGGTACCAGGCAACTGCCCATTTGAATTAACCCGTATTCCGCTCTTTCGCAGTCGTAGTCTACGTTTTGAGATCCAGTTCGAACGTGACCAAGAAGGTTGTAGCTACGGTGAGGCCAGGAGTAAGGTTCGCTGCTTAGCCGTTTTTCACATTCCAAACAGGTCGGTGGTCTCTTGCGCAACCTCCACGGAAAGCACACGCAGCCTTCACCACGTTTCCACATTGAGTAACTTAGTATGCGGGCATGAGGAAATTACTGTTCTTGTTGATGATCGTTGGTCTCGCTTTGCTCGGCTCACTGGATGCGCTTGTGGCATCTAGGAGCACTGGGTGACTCAGTCAATTCCGGTTTTATATTGGAGGTTCGACATTGAAGAATGTGCTGGGAAAGAAGACGCGGATAGTTCGAATTATCTCTGGACTTGTCGTGATTGGGGCAGCGCTGGTGTTTTTAACGGGATGCTGGCCGTTTAACACCGCTCCCGTGGCATCGTTTACGGTAAGCGCGCTGACCGGTTCGGCCCCGTTGACCGTTACGTTTAGCGCCCTCTCTTCTTCCGATTCGGACGGAATCATCTCAACGTACGAGTGGGACTACGGAGACGGAGCGTCCGACAGGGGAGATGAAGTTTCTCACACTTACGCCGCTGAAGGCACCTACACGGCTACCCTTCAAGTGACGGACAACGGTGGGAAGATTGCATCCGCTCAGAAGACCATAACTGTTCTCCCACCCGAGGGCACAGATTCTGGGGCCGATGGAGGAGATGGCGGAGGCACCTGCGGCGGCTGAGATCTTAGCCCCAGGTGTTCCTGGGACCGAAGGGTTTTCGACAAGATAGGTAGAGGGCCTTGGCTATTTGGTCCAAGGCCTTGTTCTTTGCATCTACTTAGGTGATCGAGGGACGTTGGAGCCGGCAATGTTTGCCTCTTCTACCTGGCCTGCCCCCTAAGACTGTACCACCTGTAAGTAGAGATCGGCCTTCTCCTTG
>CAZOUO010000173.1:0-5269 GCA_964582975.1 uncultured Thermotogae bacterium
CTCCAAGGTCGAACGTGGAGAAGTCGATTGTGAGCGAAAGGCGGTGGCTTCCCGACAAGGTTGGGTGGCTGATGAAGGCGTAGTCGACGACGAATCCTTCGACACGGAACCCCAATCCTATCGTGAGGGAGGTTGCACCTGGCTCGGTCAGAACGCCGGCACGCAAAGCGAGGGCTTCTATTGGCCAGTACTCCGTGCCAACGTGGGAGCTCCCACCAAGCTCGAGGTCTGCGCAGAGAAGAATCAACCGTGCAACCCGCGCCGAACCGCCAACGCGCAGATCCATGCGGAACGGCTCGCTGCGATCGGGGTAGGTCAGCTGACCGAGCACGTTCGTTGCGGTCGCTCCGACGCCTAAGTCGCTGAGGGCGATCGGGCCGACTTGCATGTCAGGAAAATCCATGCGGAAGGCGAGGTCGAGCGCGAACCCCGAACCATTCGTATTGCCATTTCTCACCGACAGGTATTTGAGACTCCCTCCAGCGCGGAAATCGATCGGAAGGGCAGGGATGAACGGAAGCTGTTTTGGATCTACACCAAAACCCAGCAGCACCGCACTGTTTCCGTACGTCAGATTGTCGGTCGAATTGCCATCCGCGTCGTATCCGGGGATGTTGCCAGAGTTGAGTGTCAGGAGCCCTACACCCCAGTGGCGAGCTGCAACCGCCAGTGCGCTATAGCCGGCCACTCCGAGGTGAAACGTGTACGAGGAGGTAAAGCCGATCCCCGTGAGTTCAGCCAGGCCGGCAGCATTGTAGTAGAGGGTTTCCGGGCCGTCAGCGAGCCCCACCGCTGCGCCGCCGATCCCCAGCGCCCGGACCCCCGGCTCGATGTCGAAAACCGAGATTACTCTCTGCCCAATGCCTGATGCCCAAGACAATCCTGCCGCAAGGAGGGTGACAATCAGTAGTATGTGAAACCTGTTCACGGTAGCTCTCCCTCCCTTATCTGTCAATCAGCAGCTTGAAGACTCGTGACTTGATCGCTCTTCCGTTCGCATTCTGTGCAGTAACCACGCAGAGATAAAGCCCGTTTGGAAGAGCCGCTCCACCATTTGATGTGAGGCCCCATGCATACGTCGTTTCTCCGGCGTCAAGGTCAACTTGACGAACGAGTCGTCCGACCAGATCGAAGATGCGAAGCACAGGGTCACTCGCCCCCGTTGGCAAGATGTACGCAATCGTTGCCTGCGTGGAAGCGGGGTTGGGGTAGCTGTAGACTACGACCTCTGTCGACGCTTGCACCGCGATCGTTGTACTCGCCGTCTGGACGCTGCCAGCCCCGTCATTATCGGTTACAACTAGGCTGACAATAAATTGGCCGGCAGCCATGAAGGCATGGGCTGGGTTCCGCGCTGCGCTTGTACTCCCGTCGCCAAAATTCCACGCCCACGCTTCCACGGTCCCGTCTGGATCGGTCGATTGGTCGGTGAACTGGAGAGATTCTCCCACACTTGCTGTGGGCTTATTTACAGTGAATGCCGCCACCGGGGGATCGTTGTCGGCCGGCGCCGCGAACGCCGCTGCCAAGAGAGAAGAATATACTAACACGAACGCAAGGCTTCGCCTGCGCCTTCTAGTCATTGTGACCCTCCTCTCCATCCTGTCGAAGAAGGAACATGTCTCGCATCATAGCACGTTTCGCAGCGAGTATAGAGTGGTGCCCGTTACAGACAGAAGAGGAGCGTCCAGGAAAGCACGTTCGTATGTCGTCTATGAATGAGACCTTTGTCCTTTAGTGTTCCACCAAAGCGTGAAAGTCGACAATTAAAGCACGCTGCCAAAGAACCCTAACTCAGACCAGCGACAACGCTACTTACGGAGGGACTACGTCAAAGATGTCGTTGGGGAAGCTTGCCGGAAGAGGACAAGATGATATAATGGTCATTATAATCTTTTCCGCGAGAGTGCATATGCGCCAGGGTTTGAACGTAGCCGAAGCCAAAAAAAAATTCTCAGAGCTGCTTGCCCGAGTTGCTTTCAAGGGCGAACGCTTTGTCATCACCCGACGCGGCAAACCGATGGCCGCTCTTATTGGACTTGACGATCTCGCCGTGCTCGAAGAGCAGGGAGATCGGTCGTCGGAGCCGCAGGGGTTGTTGGCAACAGCCGGAGCGTTTGCGGACTATGAGGACTTCGAAGAAACGATGACTGAGGTGTGCCGCCTGCGCCGACAAGCCGCAGGACGTCGCGTAAAGCTGGACTAATGTATCTCTTCGACACCGACACCTTGAGCAATTTGCTCTCAAGGAAACCCTCTATCCGGTTACTACGACGCTTGGCCGAAGTTCCCCCGGCACAGCAATTTACTTCGGCTATCACGGTGGGCGAGATCCTCTATGGCATCTACAAGAGCACGCGAGTGGACCACTACCGCGAAAAACTAGAGCGATTGGTTTGGCCACGGGTACAGATTGTTCCCTTCGACCGCAAGGCGGCTGAGGCATACGGACGACTGCGCGCGGAGCTTGACCGTGTCGGCCAGCCTCTGCCTGGTCCTGATCTGATGATCGCAGCAATTACACTCGCACGGAATCTCACGCTGGTAACGGGAAATGTGGAGCACTTCGCGCGCGTGAAAGGGCTACGCATTGAGAACTGGCTATGATGTAACCAAATTCTGAACGCGGGCTACTCACGGCGGAACTTCGTAAAAGATGTCGTCGGGGTCGTTTCCTGAGTAGGCATTGCTGTCGGGGTCATCGAGCTTCAGTTTGCAATCGTAGCCGACGTACACCGCACCACCACCCCAGATAGTCGCGCTGTTACTTGTGAACGTGTTGCTCGATAAGCTTGTCGGAAACGCCCCCTCAGGCTCATTCCCAGGGGAGATGGAGCTTAAATGAATCGCGCCTCCGCCAGCAGCAACATTGTCTTCAAACACGTTGTTCGCAATCGTTGGGAAGTACGCGTACCCTTCGGCGGCGATTCCTCCGCCCTGATCCGCCGTGTTGCTTGAGATCCGATTCCCAACGATGTGCGCTCGCGACTCAACAAGATAGATGCCTCCGCCGGAAAAAAATGCGGTGTTGTCCACGATGTGGTTATTTCGAATCGTTGGATCGGCCTCCCGAACGTAGATGCCCCCACCGCTATATGGTTCATAGGGGCTTTTCCTTCTTATCGTGAAGCCGGCTAACATGGATGCTCCAGTTTCGCCACTGCCGAACGTCACGATGGATCGATCGCTGTTGCCTTCCCCCTCAATGACCGTCGCATCGACGACCGTGGGATCGCTGGGATCGGTGCTCTGGACCGTGATCGCTTTGCCAAGGAAGTTGATATTCTCGGAGTAACTCCCTGGCAAAACGACAATGAAATCCCCGTCCGAAGCCGCATCGATCGCTGCCTGAATAGAGGAAAAGTTGCCCGGTACAACGATAGCATCGGCAACGTGGATCGTGCGCTGTGCCGACGCCTGTTGTCCGTGCTCGGTGGTGACCTTCAACGTGACGGCGAAATAACCCGGCGATGCAAAAGTGTGCGAAACGACCTTACCGCTTCCGGTGGTGCCATCCCCGAACTGCCACGCGTATTGAACGATCGCGTCCTTCTCGCTGGTTGAGGGAGACGCATCGAACGTGATGCTCACGTTCGGGTAGGCAAAGTCCGGATCATGGAAAAAGTCTGCCTTGGGCGCTCCCCAGAGCAGGCTCGCACATCCGCTGGCAAGTAAGAGAACGAACACGAGCAAACAGAAAAAACCCACGCCGAGCACATTGGCTGGGCGTAACACTTTGGCCATTTGAGTTTTGAACCACACTTGGCGCATCTTTTCACCCCCGGCTTTCATACAGGGCTTATCCTACCCTAGGTCCTGTGCCAAGGCAAAAACAACCGTTTCATCCTCTTGGCACGATTGATCCCAACAACTAACCCTGCTTGTGTATCGAATGCTTCAGTTCTCCACCGATCCGTGGGACAAGCGCCATCAGTACTGCTTCGCGGGTGATCGCAAACCGATCGATTCGACCCCCTGAGAGGACACCGATCGCACCGATTGTCTCTTTGATCTCGGCAATCCCGATAAGGCGGCTCATCTCGCGGTTCAACGTGGAGCCCTGCAGTAGTCGCTGCACAACGGCTTCCGGCAACTCGAAACCCGGTCCATGTCCTATAGTCATCCTGCCGGACCGATCGATGATGGCACAGAACTGCACGTTTAGGGGACGGTCGCAACCAGGAAGCTGAATCAGACCTGCTTCGATCCCCACCCCGAAGTGCCCATCACCGAGGGCTCCTTTCGCGCGTCGAATCGCGCCGCGGATGACCTCCTCACCAAATGGCTGAGAGGAAATGCCTGCCTCAACCGAAATCGCCTTCACGTCAAGCGGTTCCCCTTCGAAGACCTTCTCGAATGCCGCCCGCACGGCCTTTACTTTCAATGGGTTACCGGTTCCTACGTTGACGTTCATCTTGAACCATCGTAGGGGTGCTTACCCGCTTGCGCAAGGCTGTTCCGTGCGATAGCCTGACTGACATGGCAACAAACGTTGTGGCGACGAATCGCAAGGCGCGGCACGAGTACATCGTCGAGGAGACGCTCGAGGCCGGACTGGTTTTGGCGGGCACAGAGGTCAAAAGTCTACGCAACGGCCAGTGCTCGCTTCAGGATGGGTATGCAGTCATTCAGGATGGGGAGGCGATTCTGAAGGGTGTTCACATTGCCCCGTACAAAGAAGGCTCGATCTACAACGTCGATCCGGAGCGCGATCGCCGACTCCTCCTCCATCGCCAACAGATCGTGCGCCTGGCGACAAAAGTCAAGGAGCGTGGATACACTCTCGTTCCCCTTCGCCTTTACTTCAGGCGTGGGTTTGCCAAGATCGAACTCGGCCTTGCCAAAGGACGAAAGACCTACGACAAACGACGCAAGCTGCGTGAAGAGGACGAACGTCGTCGCACCGAAGAGGCGCTCAAACGCTACAGCCGCGGACAGCGCGTGGACTAACATTGTGACATCTCGCCGAGATCGCAAAGTGCGCCAACGCGCCTCTGGTTTAACACCAACCAAACGCCAGATTTATCCTACTTGCTTTTTCTTTGCGTTCTCTGCGTGCTCTGCGAGAGGATCTGTTTCTCGCCAAGATCGCAGAGTGCGCCAAGGTTTTTTGCCTTAACACCTGCCCAGGCAAATACACCTGAGTCATTCTTGTTTTGCGTTCTTTGCGCGCTCTGCGAGAGAATCTGTTTCTCGCCAAGGTCGCTAAGGCGCCGGTCACGTCCGTCAATGTGGTGTATTGATATCGCACCATCTTCGTTGCCTGATC
>CAZOUO010000174.1:0-5233 GCA_964582975.1 uncultured Thermotogae bacterium
CAGCTTGTCTGCGACGTTTCTTTCCTCCTTTACCCACTCAGAATAGCGAGGAGCCGAATAGGCTTAACAAGCACGCAATGTATTCCGTAAGGGGCAAATTCACAGATTGGGGGCGGGTCTTGAATCTGGTTGTTTCGGAAATCCCGTGACCACATACTTAGGGCCTCAAGGAGTAGTCAGGAACAGACTCTGTATCTTTTTGGATTGACAGGAAGCGTGTTCTGTTCTAGAATCACACAATAATCTTCATTTCGGGGGCGCAAAGCGACCGCTTCATCGAGCCACCAACGGCGCAATGATGACAGACTTGTGAGTCCAGCATCCGAGAAGAAAGGAAGGAACAGAGTGATGAGAATCAGCCGACACTATTCAGATCAGCATGTTGACAAGGATATTCTTGAGACGCGAGTTGCGATCTACGAGGACCAAGTGCGGGGCTGGTTTCACGATCAGGCGAGAATACTGGAAAAATCCTCAGATCATGCTGGTTTCGTGTTGCTGCTTGTAGCCATCAGTTACGTCGAGGGGTATGCCATCTTCTGGAAAGGGACGAGCAGCAAAGGACACTCTAAGGAGTTCTTTCGGGATGCATTTAAGAATGTCTTCTCCATAAAGAACGCCGACATTGAGATGGTGGATAAGGCCATAGATGAGTTTTATGACCAAGCAAGGTGCGCCCTGTTTCACACTGGGATGATTGGCGGAACGGTAGAGCTTTCGGGGAAGTATGCCGCGCCTATCAAATTCGAGATAGACACTGCCCTAAAGGAAGTGCGCAAGATCGAGATTAATCCTCACAAAGTGCTTGATGCAATCGAGTCCCACTTTTCCAGTTATGTCATGCGCTTACGGAACCCTGGCGAGAAGGAACTTCGAGACAACTTTGACAAGGCGTGGAGCCTTAGGATTGAACGTGACTAGAGCTCAGACATCTCGCGTGCGGAGCTCTCCGGGCAGCCACGCTCTGCGGAAGAACAGGGTCAGGCTTACACTTGACACTTAATGTTGTGCGGCAAGTTGTTTTCCAGGACCTGGAGTTCTTGGCCCCAGGTTGACCAGGGCGAAAAGGCTCAGCTCTTCATCCTTGGTCTTTCTTCGCCTCAGTGGCTCGTTTTGCGATGAGAAACTTTGCCTCACTTTGTCGCCGATTCGTGCTAAGTTGGGAGAAGGCAAGCGAACCATGCCAACCCTGAAAGGGCCTGCGACCGCCGCCGCTGTTTACCTCGCGATTCCCTTGGGAAAATGTCGTCGGTATAATTACGCCATGGATAACATCGACAACAAAGAGCTGCGGGAGAGGCTTATTCGGCTCGAGGCGCCCCGTCTGGCGGATGCGCTCCTCTACCTTTCCTCGCGGATGGATGGAGCCGCCGAATACGTCGAGGCGTTGCTCCTCACCCCGGAAGAGGCCCAAAAGCGGTTTAAGGCCAAGTTGGCCGGCCTTAAGAGGAGGCGAAAGTTCATCGACTGGCGCGCCGCCCCGGATTTTGCCCGCGAGCTTGAACTGATCCTCGCTACCCTGCATGAAGGGGTGAATGACCCAAAGACCGGGTTGGAGCTGGTGGGGGAGTTTTTTGCATGTGATCGTGCGATCTTCGAACGGTGTGACGACTCGAGCGGTTTGATCGGCGACGTTTTTCGCTACGACGCACGAAACCTGTTTGTCGCCTACGCGGCGGGGTGCACGGACAGGAGCTTTGTCTGCGACCTCCTTTTGCGGCTCTACGAACACGACGACTACGGGGTGAGGACGGAGCTTGTGGCCAAGGCTTCGGAGTTCTCGCCGCAAAAGGAGATGCGCGCCCTCGCCGCCGAGTTCAGGGAGCGGGCAAAGGGCGAACTGCCGGACTCCTACCAGGCGGGCAAATGGTGGATTGGGGTGGAACTCCTCGCTCGCCAGTTGGGAGATCCAGGCCTGTTCGAGAAGGCGAAGCTGACCGCAAACCCCGAGCTTTCCTCTCCGACGTGCATGGAGATTGCGGAAGTGTACTTGGAGAACGATGACCCCGAGATGGCCCTGTTCTGGATGGAACGGATCCCTCCCACGGATCGATTCCGCGCCGACGCGCAGGATCGGCTCCTCTATTCGATCTATGAGCGGCTCGGGGACCGCAAGAAGATGACAGAGACGGCGTGGCGCTTGTTCCGCAACTGCCGTAGCCGCGCTACACTGGATATGCTCCTGCAGGCCCTCGGAGAGTCCGAGCGGGAGCGGGTGATCGCGGAGCAGGTGGAAGAGATCATGGGAAGCGCGATTCTCTCCTACGGCGATGCGGCCTTCCTGGTGGACATGGGCAGGCTGGACGACGCTTCGGAGTACCTCTTCCGGTATCGCGATCAGCTAGACGGCAACCTGTATCAGTTCCTCCTTCCACTGGCGAAGGCGCTGGAGGAGGGGGGACGCTTTCTGGGGGCAACTCTGGTCTACCGCTCGTTGCTTGAATCGATCCTCGGGCGCGCTCAGTCGCGCTACTACCACCATGGGGTCCGTTACCTGAAGAAGCTGGACGCCCTCTCTCCCTCAATCGAGGACTGGCGCGGTCTCCCTGCGCACGAGGAGTACAAGGAGGGCCTCCTTGAGGTCCACGGCCGCAAGCGGAGCTTCTGGTCGAGGTACGGACTGTAATTCGGGCGGGAAGTGGAGCTTTCCTGCCAGGCTGCAGAGTCGGTAGCGAGCAATTCCGGTGTCTTGGACTTGTGGCTGATAGCTTCTTTTGGGGTTAGAACTGCTCGATAAACCGTAAGTCGTTGGTGAGGAAGATGCGGATGTCGGAGATGCCGTAGCGAAGCATGGCCATGCGCTCGATTCCGAGTCCGAAGGCGAAACCGCTAACCTGTTCCGGGTCGTATCCTACTTCGGCCAGGACAATTGGGTCGACCATCCCTGCCCCCATTATTTCAAGCCACTCCGAGGAATCCGGTGCGCGCATGTGGACCTGAACGGATGGTTCAGTAAACGGGAAGAAGTCACCTGACAGGCGCATCTCGTACGCCGCTCCGAAGAACTCGTGCACGAATAGTTCAATTACATACTTCAGGTTGGCAAGGGAGAGCCCCTCCTCTACCCACAACAGTTCCACTTGGTGAAAGACGGGCGAGTGGGTGGCATCCTGGGTGTCGCGCCGGTAGCAGCGGCCGGGACAGATGATTCGCACCGGTGGCGAAGTCTCTTGCATCACCCGGATCTGCACCGGGGAAGTGTGGGGCCGTAGCAGGTGCGATTCGTCAATGTAAAACGAATCCCACTCTTCGCGTGCAGGGTGGTCGGCGGGGATGTTCAGCGCGTCGAAGTTGTGATACTCGGTCTCGATCTCTGGGCCGGTGGCAACATCGAATCCCATGCGCAGGAAGATCGATTCGATCTCTTGTTGAACCTGGGTGAGGAGGTGCAGATGGCCGAGGGGGTGGTAGACCCCCGGAAGCGTGAGATCGGTCTTCTCTTCTGCAATAGTTGACTCTTCTAAAAGAATCTTGAGTTCATTGTCGCGTTCTTCAACGCCATTGCTAATCCATTCCTTTAGAGCGTTTAGGTTCTGACCAGTCTTCGCCCGATTGTCGGGCGCCAGTAGCCCAAGGTCCTTAAACATCTGGGCAAATATCCCTTTACGGCCAAGGTACGCGACTCGTATAGCCTCGAGCACTTCGGAGATCGGCCGTATCTGTTCAAGAATACTAGCACGGCTGATCGCATCGCCGAGGGCTTGTAGATTATCTTGAATTCCTGCAAAAAGGCGTGGATCGGAGAGGGGTTGGAGCTGTTGCTGAATAGCCTCCAAAACCTTTGGATCCGAGAGAGCTTGAAACTGGTTTTGAATACCGTTTAAGACGCTTGGATCCCGAAGCGAGCGAAGTTGCTCCTGGATCTGTTTTCCTGTTTGCTCAACTGCTTTTCGCAAGTCATCAGATGAGTTCATGAGACGCTGATTATAGCGATCCTATCATGGATTGACAAAAATCGCTTACTACATGTAGTATTCCCTACCGTAATCCAGCAGAAAGGAGGGGGATGATGGAGCACGACCGTCGCCGCGCTGCACTGCTTGACGACCTCGATGCCGATGCGTTCCTCATCGTTAACCTGGAAGGCTCAGACCTAGTGAGCCAGCGCTACCTTACTGGATTTACTGGTGAAGGAGCGCTGCTCTTGTCGGAGAGGGAGTTCTTCCTGCTAACCGACTCTCGCTACACCGAGCAGGCAAGGCGCGAGGTTCCGGGGCTTACGCTCAAAGAAGTGAAAGGAAAATACGTGGCAGCGGTGGCCACGGCGATCAACGAGCTTGAAGTAGGCCGAGTCGCGTTCGCGGCCAAGCGAATGAGCCACTACTGGGTACAGCGACTGGGCGAGCAGGCCGACGCGGAGCTGATCGCCCTGGAGGATCCGGTGGGGAGTCTGCGACGAGTGAAGGATCCCGAAGAGATAGAGCGCATCCGTAGGGCAACCCAGCTCGCAGAGGCTGCACTCACCGAACTGTTGCCCAAGATTGAGGCGGGGCAAAGCGAACAAGAACTCGCCCTAGAGCTAGAGGTGATCATGCGAAGGAACGGGGCAGAGAAGGCCGCTTTCGATCTGATTGTCGCTGCCGGAGAGAACAGCGCGCATCCTCACCACCGGCCAAACGAGCAGAGATTGCAGAAGGGAGATCTGCTCCTTTTTGATATCGGGGCACAGGTTGATGGATACTGTTGTGACCTGACGCGCGTCTTTGCGGTGGGCGAGGTACCAGCATGCGCGCATAAGATTTACGACCTTGTTCTTCGTGCCAACCGGGCCGCAGTGGGGGCGGTGAAGGCCGGCGCAAGTGGTACGGCGGTCGACGCTGTCGCTAGGCACGTCATCAACGAGGGGGATCACAAAGAACACTTTGGGCACGGAGTTGGCCACGGCGTGGGCTTGGAGGTACACGAAGCCCCAAGCCTGTCTTCAGTGAGTGAGGATACGTTGGAGGATGGGATGGTGGTCACCGTGGAGCCGGCTGTCTATCTTCTTGGGTTCGGTGGAATCAGGATCGAGGATCTCGTTGTGGTGACCAAGGATGGCTGTGAGGTTGTGACGAGCTTTCTGCGTGACCGGCTGACCGAAGTGGGGTGATCGTATGAAAAAGCCAGAAGGCAAGATCATAAGGCTGCTCTTGGTGGGAGCGAGTGTTCTTCTTGTTAGTAGCTGTGCGATCTTCGTCTCTGGGCCGGTGGCGCGCTTTGAGGTCACTCCGGTGGTGATCTACGCTGGGGAGAA
>CAZOUO010000175.1:0-5207 GCA_964582975.1 uncultured Thermotogae bacterium
ATCGTCGAGGGTCACCTGCCGTCCGGGCCTCCGCAACAAAGGCAGGGCGAATTCCTCTGGTTCGATCGGTTCTTCCCATTCGCTAGCCGCCTCATCAACCGCTTCTTCGAGTTCCTCGATGAGCTCGTTTCGTTCCGCCGGCCGAGCGGAAGCGAGAAGATCGTCCGACTGCATCCGAAGCAGAATGGAGCAAGTGAGGACCATTCGTCCTGGTACGACAAATTGCAGTTCACGGAGGGTGTCGATGGTGTCGCGGTAGCGCCGCGCCAGCTCGGCAACGTCGATGTCCCAGGGATCCATATCGGCGGTCAACCGTTGGAGAGTCCCTTCCCAACTTTCACCGATCAATTCATCGATCGGTATCTCGACGACCCGTGTCGACTTCATTTCACTTTGCTCCTTCAGTTCAGATTGAGGGCGATGATTTGGGAGACGCCATCCTTGATTGTTACTCCGTAGGCCCGGTCGGCATGGCGAACCGTTTCCTCGTTGTGTGAGACAACAATCACCTGCATTCGTTCGGCATACTCGCGGAGCATCCGCGACAGGCGCGTGGTGTTCATCAAATCGAGGGCGGCGTCGACCTCGTCCAAGATAAAGAACGGTGCCTGCTGATACTCCTCCACGGCAAAGACAAACGCGGTCGCGACGAGGGCCTGCTCCCCTCCGGAGAGCGAGTCAATATCGTAGGGCTCTTTCTTGTCAGGAGGGCTTGCCTTGATGAGAAGGCCCGAGGAGATGTTCCCCTCCTCATCCAGCTCCAGCGAGGCGCTTCCTCCCTCGAACAGACCCTTGAAGATGCGGTCGAACTGCACTCGCACCGCTTCCAGGGTCTCGAGGAATCGCTCCCGTTTACGTTCCTCAATTTGTCCGATCAAAAGCTCGATCTCGTGTTTCTCCGTCTCCAAGGCGTCCACCCGTTCCCGGAACAGGTTGAACTCCGTTTCGTACGTCTCGTAGTCCTCGATCGCGCGCATGTTCACCGGTTCAAGCCTTCGCAGGCGCCTTTCGTTGGCCTCGATCCGCTGCTCGAGCTCCCTGACTGTGCCCTTAATGTAATAGGAGGAATCGTGCTTCTCTTCGCCGAGTGCTTCCAGCTCCGCCTGCGCTTCTGCCTCTTCCCTCTCGTAGCGCGTGATCGCGCGGCGCAGGTTTTCCAACTCTTGATACGTCTGGCGCCGCTTCTCGCGAAGGGCGTGTAGCTCATCGCTGCGGGTGCTCGCCGCCCCTTTTGCGCGGTCCTCCTCCTGCTGACGGGCGGCCAACTCCTGCTCCTTCTCCTCAAGCCGGGCCGTGGTTTCCGCGATCTCCTCTTCAAGCCGGGTGATCTCCTTGTTCAGTTTTGATATCTGCTGGCGCTTCTTGGCCGTATCGAAGCTCGTGTCCTTAGCAGGCTTCCCGCTTCGTGAATCGGGGCGCGAACCACCAGTGAGGGCGCCTCCGCGACTTTGCAGATCTCCGTCCAGTGTGACTGCTCGGACGCCGTCCACGTCACGCAGCGCCTCCAGATTCTCTGCCACCACCGTGTCAGTGAGCACGTATTCGAACGCCCGCTGGTACTTGGAATCGAACTCCACGAGGTTGATCGCGTAGTCGATCAGGCCGGGAAGTTTCAACGCATCCGCCGAGGCGAGGCTCCTGCGAGGAGCGACCAACCGGCGCAAGGGAAGGATGCGCGCCCGCCCGAGACGGTTCTTCTTCAAATAGTTGATGCAGTCGATCGCGGTTTCGCGGGAATCGACAACGAGGTCGTTCAGATGGCCGCCCGCGGCTGTTTCGAACGCGACCTCAAAACCAGGACGCGGGGTGGAAAGGGAAGTGATCGTCCCATACACCCCACCGCGCTTCCGCTCAAGAAGGGCCTTTACAGCACGGTTTCCTCCCTGGGTGCTTTTCGCGCTCGCCGCTTCCGCAGCCTTGATCCGTGCCACTTCTTCGATCATCTCTTCAAGGTTCTTCACCTGCTGGCGCTTGAAGTTGACCTCACCCTGCTTGTGGAGGATCTCCGCGCGCAGCTTCTCCACTTCTTTCACCAGAGTGATCTGCCCGTCGCTTCCAAGCTCCTCTTGAATCCCCTCGATCTCCCACTCCTTGTTCTCGATCTCAAGGTCAAGCTTGGCCACCTCCGCCTCGAGAGCCTCGATGCGTTGATCCATTCCACTCCGTTCCTCTTGCGCCCGGCGGAACTTTTCTGCGATCTTCTCCCGACGCTGATGCCGGATTGAGACTTCCAGTCGCACCTGCTCCTCGGTCAATCGTTGGTGCTCGAGCGCTGCATCCCGTTCCTTGGCCAACGCGAGCAACCGGCGGCGGCGCTCGGCAAGGATGACCCGGTGGGTATTCAGTTTAGACTTCACGTCCTTCAGTTCGGCGATCGCTTTTTTCTTCTTTTCGTCGTAAGCAGCGATGCCGCTGATCTCATCGATAATCTCACGCCGGCTTTGAGCACTGCGTTTGATCACGTCGGTGATCGTCCCCTGCGCAATCAACTGCTGGCCATCGGGGTCGATCTTGGCCTCTTCGAGCAACGTGTCGATCATAGATCGTGGACAGGCCTTTCCCATGAAGGTATAGGTGGACGAGCGCCGCGTGATTCGACGGCCGAGGACCACCTCGGGATTGTGATCCCCGTTGTCAAGGAATCGGTTGAACACGCCGTCGCTGTTGTCAAGATACAGGATGACTTCCGCACCATCCGCCTCAGCGTGTCGTCCCCCACCGTTGAAGATGAGGGGCTCCATCCGGCCCGAACGCAACTGCGAGGACCGACGGCCCATGACAAAGCTTATCGCATCGAATAGGTTTGACTTTCCAGAGCCGTTCTCGCCGATGACGGCCGTCATGCCGTCAAAGAACGGAATCACCGTCTGCTTCCGAAACGACTTGAATCCGGTCAACACTACCTTGTTGATCTTTGTCATCTTAAGTGTCCGATCTCCTCGACGTGCTCAGCGAACAAGCTGAGCTGAAGGATTTGCCGGCGTGGGGTAATGGAAAGCCGCGGCTGCCGCGCTTCAGCAAGAAGCTGCTCGATCTTGTAGCGGTTGTAGTCGTTCGGCTCAGCGGTCTCGGTCTCCCACCGGATGATCGATGGGATCGAGACACCGAGCTTCTCGGCCAGTATCCGCTTGCTCCACCCGTTGGTCAGCCGGAAGCGCTGCAAGCGCGTTCCCAAGCTGCTCATCGCGCTAGACCCCCTCAAAACGATTTACTAATATAACTTTTGTTACGCTCCGCTGCAAAAAGCAGGGAGGGACTGTCCATGCCCCTCCCGGCGACGTACTGTACGTCAGCCCCCTCATCCAATCCACATTGAACTAACTACTCCCTCCCATGAAGCCCCAGACAAGAGCACCGACTCCTGCCAGCAGCCCGACGATGGCGAGGAAATAGAGGGTGTTTATCTGGTCTTGAATGTCGGCGAGCATTGTCCCGTCTTCGAGAGCCATCAGCCGAGTTTCGTGATCCTCGAGCAGGCTCATGTTAGCCAAGATCCCGCTCTTGTTGGCTTCGACCTCACCGGCCAACCCCGCAATCGCATGATCGAACCCTTCAAGCTTGGCGCGATTGTTGTCAATCTTAATCGCCAGGGCACTCATCGAGCGCTCAAGCTCCAGTACCTTCTTCTTGAAGGTCCCGATGTCCTCCTCCTCCAGGGCCGTGACGCGAACCGATAGATCTTCACAACACTTCCTCAATGCCGAGATGTCAGCACTGAGGCTTACCTTCAGCTTCTCACAGTACGCGGAAAGCTCAGAGAGTCCAGCCTCAAGGGCAATAATGCGCACCTCAAACTCTTGCTGGACCCCAGCCATGGTGTTGACGTCCTCTCGCAGGCTGGCGATCCGTCCTTCTGCTGCCTTGAGTTCAAGTGTGACAGCATTCAGAACTTCTCGCAGATTCGCTGTGTCCGCATAGAGGTCATCAATGTCGCCCATGTTCGCCTTCACTTCACCAATCAACTCACCCATGAAGCTTTCGAGTTCGTTGAATACCGATTCCATTTGAGCAAGTTCCTGCTCGAGCAACTCAGGGACCGCCTCGGCGCCTTCCTCCTGCGCGTGCACGACCAGCAGGAACAAGACAAGGGACAAGGCGGCCACCAGTACGATGGAAAGCGCTTTCTTCATCGTCTTCCTCCTTCTTCTTCGAGTTAGACCCTTATCTAGTATCAAGGCACGCGTGAAGAATAGTAGAGTACCACCGTTGCGATAAGGACCGCTGCGGCGGCAGCGGTGACTCTTTGTCGGTCCTGCTGCGGACAGGTGTCCCTGGGTGGCCTTTGTGCTGCTTTGCTTCTTGGGCCAAAGCTTCCGGTAACCATCGCCTTGCTCGAGCTGCGAGTACGCTTCGCTCGAATTGCTCTTGACCCTCAAGAATGTGCCTTGAAGAGCGCAATTGAGCGTGTTACAATGTTTTGCTTTTTTGCGTCGCGGGCGCGTCGACTTTGCGCGTGCCCGCTCGTAACGATGAGGGTTGGTTCGTCACAGCCAAAGAATCCAAAAAGGAGTGGAAGTAGGAGGATGACAATACTAATTCTCGTTCCAGCCGTGATTTCGGTATTGGCTCTCCTCTGTGCATTCTCATTCAACCGGTCTGTGGTGCGCAAAGCGAAAGGGACGGATCGGATGAAGGAGTTGCAGGGCTACATCCGCTCGGGCGCGTTCACGTTCATGGTAGCGGAAGCACGAGTGATGGGGATCGCGATGCTCGTCATCGGTGCAATTCTTTGGGTCTTGTTCTATTGGGAGATCGCGGCGGCGTTCTGGATTGGGTCACTCCTGTCGATGGCGGCAGGATTTATCGGGATGAACGCAGCCACCCATGCCAACGCACGTACCACCCATGCTGCCCGCAAGTCGTTCAAAGACGCGCTGAACGTCGCTTTCTCTGGTGGAAGCGTTATGGGCCTGTCGGTGGCCGGGTTGGCCCTGATCGGCCTAGTGATCGTAATACTGCTATTCCGCCGGTGGTTTGCACCGGATACGCTGCACATCGAGACGCGCTATCTGTTCGGTGTCAAGACACTCGGAGTCAACTTCATCCGTGGTGCCTTGATCGTCAGTGCCTACTCGATGGGGGCATCGCTTGTCGCATTGTTTGACCGTGTTGGTGGCGGGATCTACACCAAGGCAGCGGATATGGCCGCCGACATGGTTGGCAAAGTCGAAATGCACATCCCCGAGGACGATCCGCCTAACCCAGCA
>CAZOUO010000176.1:0-5197 GCA_964582975.1 uncultured Thermotogae bacterium
GCTCGAGAGCGAACCGCAGTGGCTGGAGAACCTGTGGTCGAACCGGGAGTACTTCATCAAAGCGGTCCAGGATCTTGGGTTTGACACCGGCAGCAGTGAAACACCGATCGTTCCGATCATGTGCGGCCAGAGCAAGACAGCAAAGGAGCTCGCTGATTTCGTCTGGCAAGAAGGCATCTATGTCCTGCCAATCGTCTTTCCCATGGTGGCCCGAGACAAGGCAAGGATTCGGGTGCAATTGTGTTCGAATCACACGAGAGACCAATTGGACAAGGCGATCGACGCGTTCAAGAATGGCGGCGAGAAGCTCCGGCTGATCTAGCCGAATGAATGAGGGCATGGCGCATGAAAGAAGCGATCAAGACAGACAATGCGCCGGCTGCTGTTGGCTCATACTCACAAGGCATCAAGGTGGGAAGCTTCATCTTCACCTCCGGACAGCTTCCCGCAGAGCCGTCTACCGGCGAGCTGATCACCGATGACATCGCTGCGGCGACGCGGCAGTGTCTGGAGAACATCCGCGCGGTCGTTGAGACGGCCGGGGCCAGGATGCAAGATGTGGTCAAGGTGACGATTTTCCTGACCAATATAGCCGATTTTGCCGCGGTGAACGCGGCCTATGAGCAGTTCTTTCCTCCATCGCCTCCGGCTCGCTCTTGCATTCAAGTAGGGGCTCTTCCCAAAGGAGCGCGGATTCAGATCGAGGCAATCGCCGCCGTGGAATAGGAGTCCCGCCAGTCGAGTAACATTGTTTCGAGGACATCAATCCTTGCGGCAAGCTCGGTACGCTCTGGCAAGCAAAGCTTTACTTCGGCTCCTTGCTGTTTCCAGTGGGTAACCCAAAGTCGATCTTGTCTGTAGTTTTGTTATAAGGAAATCAGGAATTCAGGAGCAGAGACAAGGCACCAGTTCTGGACTAAGGGGGAAGGAAGTCGATCCTTTTCCTGGGTTCCTCCTAGTTCAAAAGCCCTTCGCTTTTTTGCAGGTTACCCACACCGGATAGCAAAGAGCCTTTACTTCCAAGTGCTCCGGGAGTCTTGGGGGACTTCCCCTTTTTCTAGGCTCGGCTTTTTCGCCAGAGCGTGTAGAGGTGATGGCAGGCTCTGTGATAGCGCCCGTCTAGGACTTCGCCGTCCGTCGATTCCGGCTCATTTAACACCGTGACATACGGAACGCAGATTCCATCCACATCGAGAATCCCTTCCGGATCAGGCGCGAGGTCGAACCAATCGTCTTGCCCGTAGGTTCGCTCCAACTCCTCGCCGGGGACGGAGTGAGTGAGAATTCTGTTCTTTCCCTCTTCATCGTAGCGAGCGATATTTCGACGCCGGGACTCTTCGAACGACACAAAAACGTACAGGATTACCGCCCGAGAGAGGATCTGGCCAGATAGCTGCTTCAGCGCTTCCGCGTAGCCGTGGTCTCCGCCGCGGGAAAACTCGATGATGAGCGTTCGGCGGGAAAGGGCAGTCCTATCGGCGAGCAACTCTGCAACACGGTGATTGACCTTTTCGATCAGAAAGGGCCATATGCCCTTGTCAACAACGGAGTAGTTGCCGTCTGCGGGCCGCGAATAGAGGCGCTTGCGGCCAAGGCCCTCCCACAGATCGTCCTCCTCGAACTTCTCCCACAGGATCGGAAAGTCGTCGATGACTGAAAACGGTGCGATATGATACCGGCTGGCGCGCCGCTCGAGGGGACACTTTTCCATGAAGTCAATAAACTCACTCTTACCACTCGCCGGGCGACCAAGTAGAAGGAGAATGTCGAACGCCTCCCCAAGCAGGGATTCATCGCTGGCGTAGGTGAGGCCGAGGATCTCTTCGACTTCTCTCAGAAAAGAAGAAGGCGTGCGGTCGGCGTTCACAACCACGACCTTGCTTTTCCGTCCGATGTGCCAGCTTTGCAGATGCGAAAGCATCTGCTCAAGCGTTGAGCGATCCACTTCAAACTGCGGTGTTCCTCGAGCCCGTTGGCGTTGTAGCGAACGCTCAATCGGGACGTCCAATCGCAGGTAAAAGTCTGGGTTGGCAAGGAGATTGGCGATCCTCGGGTAGGCCGCGATGAACGAGCGATCCTCAAGCGCCTCGGAGTAAGCGAGGTGGACACCCAAGTGTGACTCCTCCAGGCAAAGCTTCCCTTGGGCCAAGGCCTCTTCGATCTCCGCACGTCGGCGAGGAATCTCGGCAAGGATCGCCTCGGTAAGCCGTTCGCGCTGCGAAAACAGATCGAGCCCTTCTTGGGCCGCGACCTCCTTCACCAGCTCAGGAAGCACTTGCACCCGCTGTGGGTAAAAGCAAGAGAGCAGAGCCAGGATCTCACTTTTGCCAACTGCCGGCAATCCCTCCAACACGACGTATCGCATTATTCGTGCCTTCCTCCATCGTTTGCTTATTCTATCTGAGGGCGTGGCCTTTTCCTATTGGACTTGCTTGAGCACTCCGATCAAGAAAAACCAATCTCATGGGCAAAGGAAAATAGATGTTCGACTTTCGGGCTCGCTAATGTATAATGGCACACTCGAGAAAGGAGCCTGTAGGATTGAAAAAACTCATAATCGTTGAGTCGCCGACCAAGGCGAGGACAATCAGCCAGTACTTGGATAGTGAGTACAGGGTACTCTCCTCGCAGGGGCACGTTCGTGATCTTCCCAAGAATGACCTCGGGGTGGATGTGGAGAACGGGTTTGCCCCAAAATTCGAGACGAAAAGCAACAAGCACACCAAAGCCCTTCGTGAAGCCGCAAAGCAGGCAGTACAGGTTTATCTCGCCACCGACCACGATCGTGAGGGAGAGGCCATTGCCTTTGATCTGTACACGATCTTGAAGCGGATCATCGACCAGGACGAGGCGTTTTCCCGACCGGTATTCAATGAGATCACAAAGCCGGTCATCCTGGATGCCCTGGCCAATCCATGCCCGATCGATCTACAGAAGGTAGAAGCACAGCGAACGCGGCGTATCCTTGATCGGCTCGTCGGTTATCAGGTGAGCCCGCTTCTCTCCAGGGTCTTAGCAGGAAGTCGATTTGAGGGGCTCTCTGCGGGACGGGTGCAATCGGTCGCGCTTCGTTTCCTGTGCGATCGCGAGGCGGAGATTGCTCACTTCACTCCAGAGGAGTACTGGGAGATTGACGTTCACTTAAGCGACGGAAAGCCATTTGTGGCGACTTTGACCAAGAAGGATTCCAAGAAGTTTGTGGTCCGCAGCCAATCGGAGGCAGAAGCTGTCAAAGAGGGTCTGCGCCAACAAGAAGTCGTGGTGAGCTCCCTTGCCGAGAAGGAGCGGCTTCGTCAGCCACCGCCGCCGTTTATTACGAGCTCCCTGCAGCAGACCGCCTCCTCCGTCCTTGGATTCGCCCCCAAGCGGACGATGCGGATCGCTCAAGCATTGTATGAAGGAGCCCCTCTCCCCGAGGGCAATGTTGGATTAATCACCTATATGCGGACGGATTCGGTACGGGTTTCTGAGCAAGCGCTTACGGCCGCGCGTCAGGTCGTCCAAAAGCGGTACGGGGAGCGATATTTGTCATCCAAAGCCCGCCGCTACAAGAACAAAAAACGCTCCCAAGACGCCCACGAGGCAATCCGTCCCACTGAGCTAGGATACACTCCGGAGACGGTGGCAGCACACCTTACCCCTGACCAACGCAAGCTCTACGCCCTGATCTACAATCGCTTTCTCGCTACTCAGATGGCTCCCGCGAGCTACCGCCAGCGCAAAGTCGTCCTCCGAGCCGGCGCTTACACCCTGGAGGCGAGTGGCAGTAGCCTCACATTTGACGGCTTTCTCACCCTCTTCCCTGAGCAGAGCTCGTCGGAGGACAATGTCCCTGCAGGGTTGAAGGAGGGAGAGGTCCTCACCGTAGAAGCGATAGAGATGCAGCAGAAGTTCACCGAGCCCCCGCGGCGCTACAGTGAGGCTGGCTTGATCAACCTCCTGGAAAAGAAGGGAATCGGACGGCCAAGTACCTATGCTTCTATCATCTCGATCATTCAAGAGCGCCGCTACGCCGTTAAGGAGAAGGGGAGCCTGCAGCCGACCCTGCTCGGGCAGGTGGTTGTCGATTTCCTGAAGCGATACTTCTCCGAGACAGTGGAAGAGCACTTCACGGCACACATGGAAGAAAACCTCGATCGGATCGAGGACGGGGAGCTCACGCGCCTTGACGTGCTAAACGAGTTCTATACCCCGTTCGCAGCGCAGCTGAACGCCATGGACTCTCTGATCGGCAATGGAAAGGAGGCACCGCTTCGCGTGATGACCGATGTCCGTTGTGACAAGTGCGGTGCGCCGATGGAACTTCGCTACTGGAAGGGATCACACTTCCTCGGCTGTTCCAATTATCCCACCTGTCGGAACACCAAAAGCCTCCCACAGGACTTTCCCGGTGCCACCTACGAAGAAGGGACCTTGATCATCAACAAAGCGTTGGAAGCGATGACAAGCGACGTTAGCGCCTCGATTCCCTGTCCTGAGTGTGGCAGCCAGATGGCACTGAGGACCGGTCGCTACGGTCGATACTATCGCTGCACTAACCCCGACTGTGGAAAGACGGCTCCAGTCTCCACCGGGATTTCCTGCCCTGTCTGCAAAGAGGGAACCCTCATAGAGAAATACTCCCAGAAGCGACGGGCCACATTCTACGGCTGCAGCAGTTACCCGGTCTGCCGGTTTGCGGTGAGTGATTCGCCAACCAAGGTTTGTCCGGCCTGTAAGAGCGGGGTTCTCACCGCAAAAGGCGAGACGCTTCGCTGCAGCAACAAGGATTGTTCATACAGCGAAGACCTTGGCTCAAAGAAATGAGGTTATGCCTCCTCCGAGAGGACCTTGAACCACTCCAGTCGCTTTTTGAGATCGGAGTCTTGTAGCTTTGCCAAGGCTTCCTTCTGAATCTGCCGCACGCGCTCTCGGCTGATCCCGAACACGAGCCCGACCTCATCGAGGGTACGAGGTTGGTAATCGTTGAGACCGTAACGAAGTTCGAGGATTCGCTTCTCACGTTCGGTGAGCCGCTCATCGAGGGCGCGTTCCAACTCCTGTACGAGGAGATGCTCGAACGTCTCCCGCTCCGGAGACTCGACGGTGTGGTCCTCGATGAAGTCCCCCAAGACGGACCCGTCGTCATCATAGCCGATTGGCATGTCCAAGGAGGCCATGCTCTGAGCGGTCTTTTTCGCCTTGATGATGTTCTCTA
>CAZOUO010000177.1:0-5150 GCA_964582975.1 uncultured Thermotogae bacterium
ATCGGCGGTGAGGGTGACCTCGGTGATTGCACAGGTGAGAGGCTGATCGACCCCCACGTTTACCACCGGTGGTTCAACCTCCTCGCTAACTGTGACAGTGTCGCTCGCTGCACAGCCGTTGGCCCCGGTTGCGGTGACGGAGTAAGTCCCCGGTTCACTGACGGTGATCGTCGCGGCATTTCCGACCACGCCTCGTCCCAGTTTCGTCCAAACAACCGTGTACGGAGGCCTTCCACCAGAGACGCTGGCACTCAGAGTCACTTCGGTGACAGCACAGGTCAGCGGTCGATCGACCGTCGCTTGGACGACCGGCGGCTCAACGTCCTCAGTCACCGTGACGCACTCACTCGCCGCACACCCGTTGGCCCCAGTGACGACGACCATATACCTGCCAGGGGCGTCCACCACAATCGAGGGGGCGGTGCCGCACACCTCGCCCGCGGGACCGGTCCACTGATAGACGTAGGGCGGCCGACCGCCGTTGGCGACCACAGTGAGGGTGACGCGAGTATCTGAACAAGTGATCGGTTGACTGACCCGAGCTGCGACACTTGGGGGTTCGATATCTTCGGTTACGGCAACGGTGTCGATCCCCCGACAGCCACCGCAGCCCGTCACTATGAGGGTGTAGGTCCCTGGGTCACTTATGGCAATAGAGGGAGTGCTCCCAATCAGCTTCCCACTGGGGTTGAGCCACTCGTAGACGTAGGGCGGAACACCCCCTGTGACACTTGCCGTGAGAGTCACAACTTGGACTGAGCAAGTGAGCTTGCGATCCGGGCCAGCGTCAACAATTGGCGGCTTGGAAGCAGGAACGCCTACGCGGTCAGTCGGTGGTTGGTGTTCCTTCATCCGGCAGAACCACTCGTAGGAGCCCGGTGGCAAGTAGCAATCCGGTCCGAGGTCCTCACATGCCCCCACAGGAACCTCGGGCAGCGCTTCAGTAACGGGAGTGTCGGTGAGCCAGTAGGCAACAATCGCCTTCAGCGTCTCGTACCCGACCGTGTAGCCACACGTGTAAGGGAGCGGAGCACCCTCCAACCAGAACGCGACGGCGCGCTGCACCTGAGAAAAGGAGATCAAATCGGATAGAGTAACATCCAGCCCGTCCGATTCTGCATCCCAACGAGAGACAGCAAGGATGACCGCAAGACAGTCCCATACATGGACGCTTGTCTCACCCATCACGTCCTGCTCGCTACACTCAAGACCGCTGGAGACCGTCCCCACAAGCGTGACGTCCCGTCCGCAACAGCCGTTGTGTGCTTCCAAATCATCCGCCGGTGAGGGCAAAATCTCGACCTGATACACGATTTGCACTGTTGCTCCTGCAGGGAGTTTCTTTGGATAGACCCATTCCGTTTGAGAGCTTCGATACCAAAAGCCCTCGTGTTTGACTGGGGTGACCCGCCAGCCGGCCGGGACCCATTCTTTCAGTCCCACTCCGTATGCGTCATGGCCTGGCGTGATGTCGACGGTCACAGCAAATCGACGCGCATCCAGGCCGGGATCAAGGCATCCTTCTGGAGGCAACACGCTGTCATAAGGGAGAAACGTGCTGACCGTTCGCACGGCCACAAGCTCGGGATCCAGACCGAGCGGGAGTGGTCGATCCACGGGCGTACACGTCTCATAGTAGGCCGCGAGCCTGTTCATGGTAGCAAGATCGATTCGCTCGCCGTTAGTCCACGGGACGGAAATGTCAGACTGCCACAGCTCGAGTGCGCGCGTCAACTGGTCTCGTGTGAGAGTCTGGGGCAGACGCAGATCGATCGTGTCTGGCTTTTTGTTCGTCCGCGGTACCAAGTGAGCGATGGCGCTTAGAATGGGCAGTGCAGAAACAACCTGTAGGGTAGAATCACCGGTTACCACCACTTCCAGAGCGGGGACTTTGGCCTGAAGCGTTCCTGTTATCGAAAAGCAAGCCGGTAGCGGTTCGGTTATCAGCTGGGCAGCGCTGGGAATCGACACCTCGTAGACGAGCTGTCGCGTACTCCCAGCGTGAATCGTCTCGTCGAATACCCACTGATCCTCCGCTCGTTTGAACGCTGCCCCGGCATTCTCCAACGGATGAATCCTCCACCCGTGGGGGAGAATCTCGTGGACGCCGACTCCTGCCAGATCGTGCTTCGTTTCAAGACGCAGCGTCACCAAAAACTGACTTTCTGGAAGCGCGTAAGCGGTGGAGACGGACCGAGTGATGCGAACCTCAGGATCAGGCGCAGCGCTCTGCCCGAAAACCGCTGTGCCGACAATGAACAAAGCCCCTAGTATTGATAGCAGAACTCTCATATCGCACAGACCTTTCTTTGTTTTCAAGATGAGCATCCCACTCCTTGTCATTACGAAACTGGTCCTAGTTACTGTAGCAGAGAAGCAGGATGTTCGTCTGTGTTGCGCATCACGCCTTCGGTCGGTGTGGACTTTAAATTTCGGGGAGCACTAACTGTAAAACGTCTATTGGAGTTTTGTGGGAGCATGCCTTTAGTTCTGATGGCAGCCTTTGAGCCAACTGCTCCGATCTTTGGCGCGTTCGAGTGCGCTCGGGCTCCTCACAAACGGGAGGTGACGATCCCCATTGTCCGGTTATGCGGGCCTCGCCTTTTAATCCACCTGTTGACTCTAGCGATCTTCAGGCAAACCTAAGGACTGCTTCTTGTCTCGCGACCCTTATCTCACTAGAGGGTGCCAGATGCAGTGAAAGAATGTAAAGTAACTGTCCACGACAAATAGGTGATGAATATCACATTGGATAACCTGCCGCTTGGTCCGGCCCGGCGTCGTGATTTTCATCACACTCCCACACCTTGTTCACCGACCGATCACGAACCGCCCGTACACTCTTACTGTGCATATATAAAAGCTTTGCCCCCCAGTCAACGTATCAGCCACAGACGGCACACCAAACCTTCCTGGGCGGTATCTTGAAAGCCCCGCTGCCAGGAACACGAGAAGGAGAAAGAGCGGATGAACAATTACGGAACGTTCCCCGGAGCAGGGATGGTCTTGTGGATCGTCGTGTGGTGGTTGGCGGGACTGTTGGCCATTGGATTGTTGCGTCTATCCCCCCATATATCGCTTAGGAAACTCGCTCAAATCACAACAACAAGTCAAGAGAGTTCGCCTTCCGACACCCTTAAGACCAGCGACATTAACGGCCGACCCCCTATCGCCACTTGACAGAGTAAGCGGCCCACATCTGCAGCAGCAATATTGCTGCCCGTTGCATTTGGAGAGAGTACGCTTCCGAATGCCTCGCATCATAAACAATCAGTTGACATTCGTGACGCTTATCCGGTAGGTTCGTTTTGGAGGTGATACGGATGAGTGGGGCAAAGGGTGACACTCGTAATGATTTTGATGGCCAGCGGAAATGCCGCCTGCAAATGCGTCGATGGAGTCTAATCCGCACTCATAGGGGAAGTCTGCCGCTTGCCTTTTTCGGTGTTCCATCTCACTGGCATCAAGACAATCTTGCGGAAAAAACGAAGGAAGAGAGCGAAGAATCAATAAAGCTTGCCAAATCCAAGCCATAAGTTGCTTGGTCAAGAACCTTTCATAAGCGGTCGCTTCATCCCGAGAGGAAATGAACCTTGTGGGAACACCACGTAGTACTTGATATCGCAGAAAAAACCGTTCAGCAAAGCTCAGAAAGAAAAAGGAGAGGCAATCAGATACCTTCCGCTTCTAGGACCCAATGCTTAGCTAACCGAGCTAATTGGTGCTTCCCTTTTGAGCTGCTCTCTTGAAGAAGGATTCTTAACTAGTAGCGGGTGGCGTCTGCGGCTCTGGTACGGGTTCCGGCACCGGTGTAACTTCCACCTCAGGTGTTGGTTTAGGTTCGGGCTCCGGTTCGACTGTGATGGTGGGTCCTGGCTCAATCACAGTAGGTTCGGAAGTCGGCGGAGCTGGGAATTCGGTCGTGAGTGCTGCGAGAACGAAGAGCCCCAATATGCCAACAATTATCAATAGTTTGATGGTGTCCATGTTTTGTCACCTCCCGTGTTGAATTCCTTCTAATGTATGACTCTGCGACGCGATGGACAAACCAATCGCCTGAGACGATGTCTTTATAAAGCCTCCGGCCAGGTATTGAGCTTCCCTTTTTGGTATGATAGGTTTCTCATGCCGCCCTCGGATGCAGAAAGCAACGCGCCACGGCGAGAGGTTCGGCTTGCCCTCGGAGCAGTGATCTTAAGTGCGCTGATCTTCTCCACTTCGACAGTGGTGATCAAGGTCGCCCTCACCTACACCGGGCCTTTTACCGCAGCAGGCCTCCGTTACCTACTCGCTTTTCTATTCCTTTTCATGTGGCTTCGCGCGCGTCGAGAAACGTCACCACCCCCAACCCGCTCCCACTGGATGCGTTTTGTTCTCATCGGGCTGTGTATGACCATCGCGAGCGGGTCTCTGTTCCTCGCCCTTAAGACCCTTTCGCCCACCACTGCCTCCCTCGCCTTTTGCCTGACCCCGATTCCGACGCTTCTGTTTGGCATGCTGTGGCTCAAGGAACACCCGAGCCTTCCGCAGTTGCTGGGGCTGGCCCTGGCGATTGCAGGGAGCTTCCTCTTTTTCTCACCGCGCTGGGAGGGAGGACAGGCCCTGGCAGTTGGCCTGCTCATCCTCTTCATCCTTGGCGACACCTCGGGGGTCGTCATTGCACGCGAGGTAGCGCGGCACCGCCGAGTAGGGAGTATTACCTTAACTGCTTACCCCATCGGCATCTCCGGCGTCCTTCTTTTCAGCCTCGGCGCAGGGGTAGACGGCCTGCCCCGCATGCCCCTGTCCGCGTGGGGGATCATCATCGGCCTTGCGATCGTGAACACCGGGATCGCGTATCTCCTGTTCTACCACTCACTTCGGCACCTCACAGCGATAAAAGCGTACGTGGTGACGAACCTCTCTCCCTTTGGCACGGCACTCATCTCCTGGGCCGCTCTTGGCGAGCGCCTGCTGCCACTTCAGATCGGGGCAATGGTGCTGGCAGTCACTGGGGTCAGTTTGGTGCAACACCGAAAACGCGAGTGAGAATCTTTTCGTAGCGCTTAAGCAAGATACAAATCCGCCAAGGCGTATTGCAAGCGTGAAACTTGACTGCCCCGCTCAAAAAGTGCGGACTTTTTACTTCAGGCCCTCCTTCATCTGTTCAA
>CAZOUO010000178.1:0-5141 GCA_964582975.1 uncultured Thermotogae bacterium
CTTTGAGGTAGTTACGCTCCACTTGATAAATCTTGCGGATCAGCTCGTTAATGTGCGTGGGGACACGAATCGTTCTGGACCGGTTGGTAATGGCCCGGAGGATCGCCTGCCGAATCCACCACGTGGCGTACGTCGAGAATTTGTATCCCTTTTTGTAGTCGAACTTCTCGATCGCCTTCATCAGGCCAAGATTTCCTTCTTGAATCAGATCAAGAAAGGGGAGCCCGCAGCCGCGATACTTCTTGGCAATCGAGACAACCAACCGCAGGTTCGCCTCGGCGAGTTCTTCCTTCGCCCGCTTACTGCCGGCCTCGACCCGCTTTGCCAGCCTTACCTCGTCCTCCCGTGTGAGAAGGGGGACACGGCTAATCTCGCCAAAGTAAGTACGGATCGGGTTGTCCGATCGGACTGGCGCTTCCTCCTGGCGCTCGTTTTTTTTGCGGGAAACGGCGCTCAGGTTGTCCTTTAAATTAATTGTCGCCTTGGATCCCTTCACCTGTCCTCCTCAATTAACTTCCACCGTGCTAAGGGCCAGTAGCTATCGAAAATATCCAGACAGAATCGGGCGACCCAAGGGGGCCCCCGATTGTTTCGGTTTCCACAATCTTATCTTGTAATCGTCTTTTCCCTTTGTCGCTACTGTCTTTCCCACAGTTTCCAGCACTAGTATACCACAAACCCAAGAGAATGTGAAGTCCCCCGACGGATAAATCCGGGCTATCACTGACATCCACCGTAAGCCTGCAATCCGATTCCGGGGACAGGTAGGCACGTGAACTTTTGAGACCGGTAAGGCAGCCGAAGCTTTATATAGATCGGGCACACCTAAAGCCAGGGGTGAAGAACGGCTCCTCCGTGAACAGCCCCGAGAGCCCTTTAGGAAATAAAGCAGCAGACCATTGATGGTATCTGCAGTCAGAGCACAAACTAAGACACTGATGTAATTTGTCCACTATACCGGAGTCGCTGTTCAAGCAAGCGCTTCCTAAACACCCCTTAGCTCCTCGGATAGTAGACAATGAAAGCAAGAACCCACAAACCGATTATAAGCCACAGGTAGTCGCCGTCGACGCGAGGACAGGGAGGACGAACCCTGCCAAGGCCAAGTGTCACGCCGAGCGCAATCTCTGGATTGAAGGACCAGGTCGTCGGGAGAGGGTCAAGCGAGCGAACCCGGACAAAAAAAGCGACCGAATCGTGAATCCACAGTTGCATTCCGGTCATCAAGTTCACGAATGGTGACCACAACCACGTACCGCCGATCAACTGCCACTGCAGGGAAAAACCGCCACCCGCGTACAGGGCCACCGGTCCAGCCCACGCCTTGACGAGGAGGCTGGTGTTACCTTCATAAAGCTCGGGAAAACTAACGGGATACGTACCCACGGTGAGAAGAAAGGAGAGATTAGTCTCAGCAAGGATCTCTGCCGCAGCGAACGAGAACGATGCATCCCAGTCGATGGGAAGAGTTGGAGGAACACCGACCCCAAAACCGATCGTGTTGGCCCCTCGGGTCGCAAGTGGAACACGCAAAAGCACCAACAGGCCCACACTGATAATGAGCGCCAGCGGCCGTTTCCACATGACCGACTCCTTCTTGGGCATAAGGTCTCTTCCAAGCCATACTACAGTGAAGTCTTCGCCCCAAAAGGGGCGAACGACCTTCACGGAGGGGAGCGTTGTCCACCCAATTGCGGTACTCCAGTAGCATTCGAACAAAGGGGGACCTGGTGTCTACAGCCAGATGCTAATTCAGAAAGAGAGGAATGACCAAAGCTCTTCAATCCACGATTTGGACGAACCCCTCTATCACAGCGAGATGAGCACAGAGACGGAGCTACGCTTCGTGAAAGTCCGTGGAAAGCTCTACCCAGATGTGAAAGAGACCCTCGCTAGGCTTCTCGATCACGGATACTTCCTCACCCTGTGTACAAACGACGGAGAGGCATACGCAGACGCAGTCTTGAACACCTGTGGGATTGCGAACCAGTTCAGCGCGGTCTACTTTCGCCGGACAAATGATGACAACAAGGCGGAGACGGCCGCCAAGTTGACAAAGCGCTTTCGCCATTCCGGGCTTACCTAATTGGCGATCGCTATCACACGATCTGTTGGCTGGCAGGAAGGCAGGATGAACGGTGGTCGCTGCTTCCTGCGGCTACGCTCGACCGGGGGAGCTTGCTAGCTGCGGGACCTTCCATCTCTTCCTTTGCTGGCCTCCTCGCCTTTCTCTAGAGGTGTCTCGGCGAGCCACGCTTTGTAATCAAACAGCCTTGTTTGCTATCATCGCTTCGGTCTCATTTCCGTGCTGAAGATACTGCTTGTGACAAGGCGAGAAGATGTTTGATCTATTAAGTCACGTTGTCAGGAACGCGAGTGAATGGGCAGAACTCCGATACCACTCTCGCCAAACGAAGACGATTTCCGTGCGTAACGGGCAACTGGAGGAGTCGTCAACGGCGAGGGTAGCCGGCGTGGGGATTCGTACCCTGGTCGAGGGTGTTTTCGGATTTGCCAGCACCACCGACGCAACAAAAAACGGGATCTAACACGCATTAGCAGAGGCTCAAAGAGCAGCACGTATCTGTGCATCCTCGAAGCGGGAAAAGATAAAAGGCCTCGCCCAAGCATCCTTTGGTAGCGGGACGTACTCTGTCGAGACGGATGATCCGCTCGACCGGCACCCGCTTGAGGAGAAGCTCTCCCTCGTCATCTCTATCGATGAACAAATACGGACGGGAGCGCCTCAAATTGTCTCCTCGAACGTTCAATACTCAGAGATCCAGGATGAGAAGGTCATTGTAACAACAGACGGTGCGGCAGCACGCGTGTTCGATGCCAAACCGGGCTTCCGCGCGATCGCGGTCGCGCAAGAGAGTGGCGAACAGACCCTTGGAATGGATTCCGCTGGCGTGACCGGTGGCTGGGCCGATCTCTTTGCCAGACGGTCACCCGAGGAGATGGCAGACAGAGCAGTTAAGCTCGCAATCGATCAACTGAAGGCCCCCCGCCCTACCGGCGAAAAAGCGGTTGTCGTACTTGATCCTAATCTCGTCGGCGTTCTCAGTCATGAAGCCATCGGTCATACAGTGGAAGCGGATGCTGTTCGCTCGGGAGCGATCACGAGCGGCAAGCTCGGAGAAAAAGTTGCCTCAGAGCTCGTGACGCTGTGCGACAGTGGTCCGTCTGTGTTTGCCCCGCACGCCGCGGGCGAATTGCTAGTGGACGACGAAGGTGTAACGACGCAAAGGACGGTGATCATCGATCATGGCGTGCTACGCTCTTTCCTGCACAACCGGGAGAGCGCAGCATATTTTGGGGTCGAGCCCACTGGAAATGCCCGTGCCTTTGAGTACTCCGACGAGCCGATTATTCGCATGCGCAACACCTACATCGAGCCGGGAGGAAGCTCGCTCGAGGAACTGATTGCGGGAGTTAGAAGCGGCTACTACCTGCAAGGTCTCGGTTTTGGCGGTCAGGCAGATTCCAATGCCGAATTCATGTTTGGCATAAGGGAAGCACGTCGGATCAAGAACGGACGAATCGGCGAGTTGGTACGAGGTGTAACCATCTCTGGAAACGCCTTCGAGGTACTGGCCTCGGTCGACGCAGTGGGGAAAGACTTTCGGTGGGGGCTCGGTGCGGGATACTGCGGAAAAGGACAACCGGCAAAAGTGGACGCTGGGGGACCGCACCTCCGCTGCGTCGTCACGATCGGAGGACGGCAATAATGGCGGATAGGACTCTGCTCGAGCGCTGCCAAAAGGCGTTGGAATCGGCACGTCAACAGGGAGCCGACGCTGCGGAAGTTTACGGAGAGCACGTCCGAAAAATCACGGCCACGCTTGAAAAACATGACCTGCAGACCTCCCGCATTCACCAGGAAACGATGATTGGAGTACGGGCGATGATCGGTCAATCCATCGGATTCGCTTGCACCAATGACCTGCAGCAACTTGACACGACCTGCTCCGAGGCGGTGAGGCTCGCCCAGGCCTCGCAAGGCGATGAGCACAACCTACTCCCACCTGCAACCGATATCGCGTACGTGGAGGGCATCTACGATGAGGCGGCACAAGAGTTCGCCGTTGATCAAGCCCTGGCGCACGCGATCGAGATGCTCACTATCACCTCCAAGATGGACCGACGACTGATCCTTGGGGATGGCCTTTTCTCCGTTGAGATCGGGGAGCGAGCGCTGGTGAACAGCCATGGTCTAGAACGCAACGAGAAGGGGAGCCTTTTTGGCTATTTTGTCCTCGCCACGGCGCGCGAAGGGGACCAAGTCTCCAACATGGACTATCAGTTCGACGCCTCGCGTACGGTTGCCGGAATCGATGTCGAGCCGATCACACGGCGCGCGTGCGAGAATGCCCTGGGTTCCCTTGGTGCCACAAAAGGTGAGAGTTTCAAGGGCACGGTCGTCCTCTCCCCAAATGCAGTAGAAGCGGTCATTGGGAGGCTGGTCCTGGTTCAGGTGAACGCGAAGAACGTGCTTCGAGGGATGAGCCGATGGGGGCCTGAGATTGGAAAGCCTGTTGCAGCACCAACGTTGACGATCATCGACAATGGCCTTCTTCCGGGTGGAGTCGGTACGGCCTCGTTCGACCGTGAAGGGGTGGCGCACCGACGGATCGACCTCATCCAAGAAGGGAGCCTCGTCTCCTTGATGCACAATTGCTACAGCGCTAATGCCATGGAAGGTGAGAACACGGGACATGCTTCCGGTTCCGCGCGCTCGATTCCGGGGATTGGCCCGACAAACTTCGAGATCCTCCCCGGCCAGGCCACCAAAGACGAGCTGATTGCCGAAATAAAGCAGGGTCTATTGGTCACGCGATTCTCCGGAACAGTCGATCCAATCTCAGGCGATTTCTCCGGAGTGGCAAAAGGAGCTTTCCTAATAAGAAACGGAAAAATAGACCGTCCGGTCACAGGGACCCTCGTTGCCGGCAATAGCTTCGAAGCTCTGAAAAACCTCTCAGGGATCTCGAAGGAACGAGAGCGCGTTCTCAATTTCACCCTGCCCTACTTGCGTTTTGAGGGGGGCTCGGTTACCGCGAGTTGAACGCTCAAGTAGTTTTTCGGCTCCTCGCTGTTTCGAGTGGGTGATTCCTCGACGTTGAGCTTGCCAGCAATTC
>CAZOUO010000179.1:0-5131 GCA_964582975.1 uncultured Thermotogae bacterium
GGCATACGGAGAAGAGGATTACCAGTTTGGCCAACAAAGAGATCTTCCTTTCTTCCACCCGGTAGACCTTGCTGGCGCATTCACTGACGAGTTTCCGCTTTGCGCTGGGAGCTTCGTCAAAGACGCCGACTCGGTAATTCTGGAGGAGCTTAGCAAACGCGGACTCCTCTACCGCTTTGCTCCCTATGAGCACGACTATCCGTTCTGCTGGCGTTGTGAAACCCCGCTTCTATACTATGCTGCGGACTCCTGGTACATCCGAACCACCGCGATGAAGGACCAGATTATCGCCAACAATCGGCGGACCAATTGGTACCCACCGCACATCCGAGAAGGGCGCTTCGGTGACTTCCTTGCTAACCTGAAGGACTGGGCTTTATCTCGGGATCGCTATTGGGGCACGCCGCTCAATCTTTGGACTTGTGAAGGGTGTGGGGAGACGATCGCTGTGGAAAGCCGGGCCGAGTTGGTGGAGCAAGCCTTTGATAAGCAGCTTGCGCAGACAGTCGAACTGCATCGCCCGTATATCGATCGCGTTGGACTGAGCTGCTCGAAGTGTGATGGAACCATGCAACGTCTACCCCCCGTCATTGACACTTGGTTTGACTCTGGAAGCATGCACACGGCCCAGTGGCATTACCCGTTCGAGAACGAGCAGAAATTCGAGGAGAGTTTTCCTGCCGACTTCATTTGCGAGGGGATGGATCAGACACGCGGGTGGTTTTACAGCTTGCTTGCTACAAGCACGATCGTCCACGGCGACTTGGCCTACCGCAACTGCATCGTCACTGGCCTAGGCCTGGATGAAAACGGCGTTAAAATGAGCAAGAGCAAGGGCAATCTCATTGACCCGTGGGGATTGATCGACACCTACGGTGCCGATTGCTTGCGCTGGTACTTCTACGCATCGAGCGCACCGTGGAAGTCGAAACGCCTCGGTGAGGCCGCGGTGAAAGAGCCCCTCTACCGGTTCCTCGACACACTTCGAAACACGTATGACTTTTTCGCCCTGTACGCCTCGATCGATGCCTTTGATCCAGAGATTCATGTGGCGCAAGAAGACAACCTCAACCCTGTTGACCGGTGGGTCCTTTCTCGGCTTTCCTCAACGATCAATACAGTGACCGATGGGCTTGAGGCTTACGACGTGATCACTGCCACAGAGGCGATCGAAGGATTCCTCGATGAGCTCTCCAACTGGTACATTCGCTCCTCGCGGCGGCGATTCTGGAAAGGCGGAATGGGAGCGGACAAGATTGCCGCCTACACGGCCCTGTACACTGTTTTGAGCGAGTTTGTGAAGCTCATTGCCCCCTTTGTCCCATTCATCGCCGAGGCAATCTTCCAGCAATTGCGCCGCCCTTCCGACCCGGAGAGCGTGCATCTTTGCTGCTATCCGAAGGGAGACGGTGAATGTATCAACACTGCTTTGGAAAAAGAGATGTACCTGGTGCGCAGGATCGTCTCTCTCGGTCACCAAGCACGCAATCAAGCACAGACCAAGGTCCGGCAACCGCTTTCACGTGCAATGGTCCAAGGATCGTTTGAAGATCAAGGCCTGAGTCCCACTGAGGAATTGCTCTCGCTGGTTAAGGCAGAGTTGAACGTGGAGTCGGTAGAGGTCGTCGAGACGCTCGATCCGTACTTCGAGGAAGTCGTTGCTCCGAATTTGCGGACCCTTGGCCCTCGCCTTGGCCCTCTTGCTCAAGCGGCAGCCGACTGGATCGACGGGCAATCGGCGGAGAACCTTCGCGAAGCAGTAGCTCCCGGGAAGTTCGATGTCGAAATCGATGGCAAGCTGGTGGAGATCAAAAATGAGGACATCGCCTTTGAAAAAATCCTTTCCGAAGGATTTGTTCTCGTGGAGGAGGGGGAGCTTCGCTTTCTCCTTGACACAAACCTCGATGAGGCGTTGCGTGAGAAGGGACTCGTACGTGAGTTCATACACCAACTTCAGCTGCTGCGTAAGGAGGCAGGTTTTGAGGTGACCGACCGGATTGCGCTCGGCTATGCTGCTGATCCAACAATAGCGGAGGTGCTAGAAAGACACAGGGAAGTAATCGTCTCCGAGGTTCTTGCCCCCGAAGTGAATGCTACTCCTGAGCGCGAGTACGAGATCGAGAAGGAACTCGTGCTTGCTGGGACAACGGTCAGGGTCGGGCTTTCACGGGTTACTCGTTCAGACTAGTTTGGAGGTGTTGTCAATGGCAACGGCAATCCTTGGGATGCAGTGGGGCGATGAGGGGAAGGGGAAGATCACCCACCTTCTTGCGCAGCAGGCCAACATGGTCGTGCGCTTCAATGGCGGACCAAACGCCGGGCACACCGTGATCGACCGCGGAGAGACATTCGGGACCCACCTGATCCCTGCAGGCGCGTTCTATCAAGGAGTTCAGTGCGTCCTGGCCAGCGGGATGGTGATTGATGTGGCTGTCCTGCGTGAGGAATTTGAGACCCTCACCCAACATCTTGGCCAAGCCCCGCAGCTTCTTATCAGTGAAGCCGCCCACCTCATTCTCCCGTACCACCCAATTCTCGAAGAGCTCGAAGGCAGTGGTGCACAAATCGGGACAACGCGCCGAGGTATTGGGCCTGCTTATCGCGACAAAGCGGCGCGCGCTGGGATCCGTATGGGAGACTTACGATATCCCGAAAAGCTGCGTGGCAAGCTGAGCTGGAAGCTTGGGCTCCTGGAGAGAACATGGCCAAAAGCACCAAAAATCTCCGCCCTATCGGCTGAGCGTCTCGCTGCAGAACTCCTGAACAACGCGCAGCCGTTCCTCGGATCGATCGGCGATGCGGCTGGCGCGATCAGAGTCGCTTTGGAGCAGGGAAAGGAGGTTCTGTTCGAAGGGGCCCAGGGTGCTCTTCTCGACCTTGATTTTGGGACCTATCCTTACGTGACATCCTCTTCCACCACCTTTGTTGGACTAAGTAACGCCATCGGCGTCCCCGTTACGGAGGACACTCACCGCATTGGTGTGCTGAAAGCGTACACCACCCGGGTGGGGGAAGGTCCCTTTCCAACTGAGCTCACTGATGAGATCGGAGATCGACTTCGTGAACGGGGCAGTGAATTTGGGGTAACCACCGGCCGGCCTCGCCGCTGCGGCTGGCTTGACCTTGTTGCTCTACGGCACGCCGCAGCGTTAAATGACCCCACTGGCTTGGCGATTACGAAGCTCGATGTTCTCTCGGGGATGAAGGAGATCAAGATCTGTCGCGCCTATCGTCTTGGCGGCAGGGAGATCACTCATTTCCCGCTTGAGGAGGAGGAACTAGCCCACTGCAAGCCGGTATACGAGGCGGTTGGCGGCTGGGAAGAAGAACTCCAAACGGTTCGTGAGTACAAGGATCTTCCTCAAGCAGCCCGGGTTTACTTGGAACAGATCTCCCGAGCCATCGACGCCCCGACTGTTTTTGTCTCCATCGGTCCCACACCGGAGGCGACCATCAAAACGAGCTTTGACAGGTCCTGAAGCGGTTGCTATAATCAACCCCTCGACTACCGAATGCTCGCGAGGCATGTTCATGCAACGAACCTTTGTAGCGAAGAACGAAGAGATGGGTACAAGCTGGAACCGCGACTGGTATCTGATCAACGCCGAGGGAAAGCGTCTCGGTCGCCTGGCAACTGAGATAGCAACAATCCTCCAGGGCAAACACAAACCGATCTACACCCCGCATGTTGACACGGGAGATTACGTTGTGGTGATCAACGCCGCCAAGGTCGAACTAACAGGGAACAAGTGGAACCAAAAACTCTATCAGCGACACAGTGGTTACATTGGTGGCCTGAAGAAAACTCCATATCGTCGGCTGATCGGCAGGCGGCCGACCCTTCCTGTACGCGAGGCGGTACGGCGTATGCTGCCGAAAAGCACACTCGGTCGTCGCATGCTCCGAAAGCTTAAGATCTATGCTGGCCCGGTGCATCCACACATCGCGCAGCGGCCCAAGGAAATTACGTTCTAGCCAGGTCCTGACTGCACACCTTTTGAGACATTTGTCCATACCCTCTTAGACAAAGTCGGGAGAGAGCCTCGACACCCTTCCTTTTGGCTCCGCGACGTCGCGGTTAGGCTGCTGGCACAAAAAGACGCTTCCAAACGGGTGGTGTGGTAAGTATGAACAGCAGGTCCCGTGGTGCGCCGGACGATGTTTTTGCTATCGTTGCGGTCCTGACGAAGGCAGCATCTGCTTTTTGCCAGAAGCAGAAGAGCGCTGTCCTCGTCCGGCTGGCTGTTCCTGCTGCTTATTCAAAAGAATTCTTGCTAGGGACTAAGGCGAAGGCCAGTTTCTTGTTGGAGGATGCGACGGTGCTTACTCAGACTTTTGATGTAAATCGTATCGGTATTTTCCGTATTGTGCGCTGGGGAAAAGGCATCTTCTCCCAACCAGAACGGTCGCCATTGCTTCACAACGCTTACCAGTTGCTCGTAAGCCAATTTGAGCTCGACCGCCACCGCGATTCGGAAGCGAAAATCGGCCTATTTGCTAGGGCCCTAAGGCCCCTAGGAAATTTCGAGTTTCCCACCGCGGTTGCCCATGCAATTCGACTGCTCTTCGTGCTTTTCACAGTGGACCCGTTGGAAGCGGCAAAACAAGCGGTCAAAGCAGCTTCATATCAGGCTGCGGTGGGTCAAATGAAACCTCGAAAGGAGGAAGCAAAAGCGTAATCGGTGTTACAGACTTACAAGTTTGGTTTCTGATAGAGTTGTGATGGGTTGGTGCCTTGAAAAATATAATGGACGAGATGGATGAAGGAGGTAACAATGAAGGTTTGTAAGGGCAGTCGTTATGGCCTTTTCCTTCTCTTGGTAGCCTTCCTCCTATCGGTAGTTGGGTTTGCCCAAGGGGAAGGATTCTACAGACTGAGCCAAGGGGAGACACGGGTGCAGATCAGCCCGTTGGAGGATCCTACCAGTGCCGTTGACTTCTACAACTATGCAAACAATCAATCGAACACGGGATTTGAAGAGGCAAACACCGCCATCTTCTTCCTGTATCAAAACACAACTGCGGGAACGGTTTCGCTGTTTCTCCTGCTAAGCGGCCCCGCTGGGACGGCCGGAACGACAGCGATCACTCTATCTCGTGTTCCTGCTGGTGCTGATTTCCTCGTACAATA
>CAZOUO010000180.1:0-5122 GCA_964582975.1 uncultured Thermotogae bacterium
GTGTGCAGGAGGGTCTCCTCATCCATCCCCGACCTCAAAGCCCGCACCGGCGATCAGGAGGAGGTCCGTCTCAGCAGGGACCATTGGCTCTAGTGCGGTGTAATGTGGTTCAAACTCCTCTGGGGTGACCACAATTGCATCGCTCGGAAGCACCTCCAGCAGCATGTACGCCTTGGCTTCCTCCTTCAGGGTTACAATGTACGTCTTATCATAACCGAACGACTCCGCGTTAGCGATCTTGGTGATCTCGAAGTCGCGCTTTCGTAGATACTCAGCGGTATGGGTAGCCATCAGCCGGATACCATTCCCGTTGAATACCGCCACCCGGATTCCTTCCGCGGTCAAAAGATCGATCCGTTTGATCAGCCGGGCGACCAACCGCTCCATCTCCACGACCTGCGGTTCCAGGTAGGCGGTCTCGTCAATCACGATGGGAATTCCAGGGACCGTCGCCATTTGCATTGCACTCAGATCTCTCCCCTGCAGGAGCTTGGCAAGATCGTAGAGGTCGATCAGAGACAAATCAGTTTGCAGGTTGGGATGGACAGCCTTGACGATCCTGCGAATCGACGCGAGGTCCTTGTGTTGGAATCCCTTCTGAAGCACAGCAGCGATGAGTTTTTGCTGGCGGGCGATTCGGCCGAGATCCCCTGTCTCGCCCCGATAACGGGTGTAGTCAAGAGCGGTTTTTCCGTCCAGCGTTTGGGTTCCCGGCTGGATATCGATGTGCAACGGCGGATCAGCGCTTTCATCGTCGTAACGCATCCGCTCTTCAACGGTCACCGTAACTCCTCCGAGCTCATCGATCAGCCGTTCAAACCCTTCGTAGCCAATGGAGATGAAGAATGGGACATCGACTCCTAGGAGTGCAGAGACAGTCTCGCAGGCCCCCGTGCCACCCTTGAGGGCGTAGGCAGCGTTCAATTTGTGAAACACACCGTCACTGAACTTCACGCGCAGGTCGCGGGGGAGGGCGAGGAGAGAGACGTCGCTTTCCGGTGCAATGCTGAGCACCATCATCGTGTCGCTACGGCTCGTTTCTTCAACGGTGTCCAGGCCAAGCAGCAGGACGTTTGTCTGCTCCCCCTGTGCGATCAGGCGTCTGACGTGGCGTTGGGTCAACAGGTACCAGCCAATGACGATCGCCACGACGATCACCACGGCACCGACGGCGATAAGGATCTGCTTGCGCATCGTTTTCCCCCTCATGATGATCCCCATCTTCGACGCTAGCACAAGGAAAAAGCAAAGTCAAACCTGGCAAGAACCATGAGCAAAGCCGAGCGAGAGTAAAACGTTTCCACGGTTGGTGGGTTGACAGTCGGTGCGCAGAGGGTATGCTTACTTTGTGGGTAAGGAAACGTCCAATTTATATGTTAAGCTTGCTATTGACGCGATTGAGGCCCATGTCTGCCGCGGCGAGGTCCTTTCTCCTCCGAGTGAGCTACCACCAGGGATGAAGGCACGAGCTGGAGTCTTTGTCTCGCTGAAGAAAGCGGGCAAACTACGCGGCTGCATCGGGACGTACCTCCCGGTGGAGGAAGATGTTGCCCACGAGGTCATCGCCAACGCGATCAAGGCGGCGAGTGCCGATCCACGGTTTCCCCCAGTGGGGGAGGAAGAATTGCCTGAGCTCACCTATTCTGTTGACCTTCTCTCTGAACCAGAGCCTTGTTGTGAGGAGGACCTTGATCCGAAGCGATACGGGGTAATCGTGGAGAGTGGCTGGCGTCGTGGCCTCCTTCTTCCTGACCTCGAGAGCGTAGAGACAGCAGAGGAGCAGCTGGAGATTGCCCGAATGAAGGCAGGAATAGAGCCGAAGGAGCCGGTGACCCTCTATCGGTTCACCGTGGAGCGTCATACCTGAATAAGGATGACCGTAACATGCGGCCACGGATTGGTGTTCTTACTTTCGGCTGCCGAGTGAACCAATACGAGACCCAAATGATGCGGGGCTTGTTGGCTTCTGATTACGATCTCGTGGAGGGTGAGGCCGAAGTTTATGTCGTGAATGCCTGTACGGTTACTTCCCTTGCTGAGCGCAAGGCGCGTCAGGCAATCCGCCGCCTCCAACGCGAGCACCCCCAGGCGAAGATCGTACTCATCGGCTGCCTGGCCGATGCTGTTGGTCAAGGGGTATCCCACGTTCGGGGTGTGGATCTCCTTGGGGGAAACGCCTGGAAAGGCAGGATCAACGAGACCGTTTGCCGTGCTCTTGCGGGTGAACGCGGGATGCTCCCAACTACTGTGCCCTTCCTACTCGCTCAGGAACGGATCCAGCACCAACCCGGCCGAGTGCGGGCGTTCCTCAAGATTCAAGACGGCTGTGACCTTTCGTGCACCTTTTGCCGCACGACCCAGATTCGTGGGTCCTCACGCAGCAAGCCGATTGCAGACGCCGTTTCCGAGGCCCAGTCTCTCGTTGAAAGTGGCTACTCCGAGCTTGTCCTCACCGGCATCAACCTCGCCCAATACTCGCCACCCGGTGGCGACTTGCCCATGCTGGTTCACGAGATTGGCAAGATTGACGGACTTCGGCGGCTCCGGTTGGGCTCGATCAACCCCGCCGGGATCACGGAGCAGTTGGTGGAAGCTGTCGCTTCGGAGAGGTGTTTCTGTCCTCACTTTCACATTTCACTTCAGAGTGGCGATGATAGGATCCTTCGCCGCATGAAGCGGGACTACACCGGGTCCTTCTATCTCGCGCGGATCGAGCTGATTCGTCACTTCATCCCAGAGGCGACGTTCGGAGCAGACGTGATCGTTGGCTTTCCCGGCGAATGTGAATCTGCCTTTGCAAGGACCTGCTCGATAGTGGAAGCGGTGGGATTTGTGAACCTCCACATCTTCCGTTACTCTCGTAGAGCCGGAACTAGAGCCGAAGACTTTCCTAATGTTATTCCTGCAAAGAAGATGCGCGCCCGGGTCCAGCGCATTACTAAGTTAGCACGCACAGTGCGACGGATGCGTTTTGATGCTTTCCTTGGGCAAGAGGAAGACGTGTTGGTTGAGGAAAAACGCGATGGACATTGGCGTGGGTACACTCGTGGCTACGTCGACACAGTCCTTGTCAGTGAGGACGGCATCAGTGTAGGTGATGAGATAAAGGTAAGGGTTGTCAGAGCGAACGATGCGTATCTGGAAGGAGTGAAAAACGACAAATCGAGCGCGTTCTGAGATAACACTGCGTGACAACGCGGAATCTACCGCTCTCTTGGGTGAATTCAACCGTAACCTGAGAGAGATTGAGAGAGCCTTCCCTGCGCGAATCATCGCCCGCGGGGAAATTGTTCGTATTGAGGGGACGCCAGAAGAGGTGGAACAAGTGCGCGCGCTGTTTGAAAAGCTCCTCGATGTCATCGAAAGCAATCATATTCCCAGCTTAGACGAAGTGCGCTACTTGATCGCGCAGGTTAAGGAGGGGGAGGGCGTGGAGGGAGTGCTCTCCGATGTGGTGCGAGTGACGCACTGGGGTGAAGAGATTCGTGCGAAAACCGTTGGCCAGCATCGATACATCGAAGCGATTCGCAACAACGATATCGTTTTCTCCATCGGGCCAGCGGGGACAGGAAAGACCTACCTGGCGGTGGCGATGGCGATCGACTACCTGAAAAAGGAGAAGGCCAAGCGAATCATTCTCACCCGCCCTGCTGTGGAGGCCGGTGAGGAGTTGGGTTTTCTCCCTGGGGATATCCAGGCTAAGGTGAGTCCGTACTTGCGCCCGCTGTACGACGCGATCTACGACATGATCCCTGCGAAGGAATTTGAAAAATTGACCGAATATGGCCGGATCGAAATGGCTCCACTTGCGTTCATGCGCGGCCGCACCCTCAACCACAGCTTTGTCATCCTGGACGAGGCGCAGAACACGACCTCAATCCAGATGAAGATGTTCTTGACCCGCTTGGGATTTGACTCCAAAGCGGTCATAACTGGCGATATTACCCAAGTCGATCTTGAGGAAGGGATCTCTGGGCTTGTGGCGGTACAAGAGATTCTAGGCGGGGTTGAGGGAATCGCCTTTGTTTACCTTGACAAGTCTGACGTCGTCCGTCATCCGCTTGTGGCAAGGATCATCGAGGCCTATGCCCAGAAAGATCGGCTCAAAATGAATGAGAAGAATCGGTCGAAGCCCGAGTGAGTCATAGCTTCTTAGACAATTCACCCTGTGCAGGGGAGAGCATTTCAATCCTGCCTGGACAATCTGATTGTCTAAACAGGTATTAGACGAAAGCAATTTCGTACGGAGAATTGGCTAGGCATGTAGCGTCATCAGGGTGTTATCTCATCCGTCCTTCGCAGAGTATCGAGGGGGTAAGTTCGCCCGGCTGTGCTATATTAGGTGTGTTGAAGGCTTGTGCCAAGTTGTATTTTTAGGTATCAATTGGTGTCCTTCTGATGAGAGGCTTTGGATAAGGAGGCTGAAAGTGAAAGCTAGGACAACCGTTCTGCTGGTCTGTGTCGCAGTGGTGCTTTTCTTCTGCGCCACCAGGGGCAGCGTGCGCCAGGTCGTTATCAATGAGGTGGCCTGGGGTGGAAGTCCGCCGAATGTGGCGCACGAATGGATAGAACTGCTAAACACGACTGACAAGGAAATATCTCTCGAAGGATGGCGGCTGGTTTCCTCAAACGGGAGCCCGGACGTTCTCTTGAGCGGATCGATCCCTGCGGTTGGGTTTTACCTCCTTGAGCGAAACGATGATCAGGCTGTTCCTGGAATAAAGGCCGATCTCATCTACCGCGGGGCACTGAGAGATCGAGGAGAGATTCTCTACCTGCTTGGATCGGACGGCAACACGATTGACACCGCAAACCAAGCAGGAGGCAGCTGGCCCGCTGGGGCCAATGGATTTGGGGTGCCTCCCTATTGCTCAATGGAGCGGGTCGATCCTGAGGGCCCAGATGTTTCGGAGAATTGGGCAACCTACTACGGCGACGATGACGACGAAGGAGATGGGTGTTGTGGATCTCCGCGAGCTGAAAACTCGGCTTACAATCTGGCGCCTCACGTCGAGTTCTCAGTCAGCCCTTCTCCCGTCTGTCCGCATGAATTGGCTTTCTTTGACGCGGGGACCTCATCCGATCCGAACGGAGAGATTGTCTCCTTCGCATGGAACTTTGG
>CAZOUO010000181.1:0-5038 GCA_964582975.1 uncultured Thermotogae bacterium
TCAACCTCTTCACTCATCGACACCTCGTTACACCACATGTGTGGACTCTAACAAGAACAATCTTTCACGGCACACGTGTACCGCTTCGCAAGTGGCTAGTCGCCGTGTATCTTATCTGCGAGTCAAAAAAGGGGATCAGCGCAAAGCAAATCGAGAGAACGATCGGAGTCTCATATCCTGCCGCTTGGTACATGATGCACCGCGTTCGCACCGCAATGAAGCCCGATGCAAGCGGAGATGGACTTTTTGGCGTCCTTGAGATGGATGAGACCTACATCGGTGGCAAAGAGCGCGGTATTGGTCCCGGTCGTCCCGGTAAGCGAAGCAAGAAAACCGCAGTCCTTGGAATCATCGAGCGAAGCGGTCGCATCCGCTGCAAGGCAGTCCCCAACGTTGGTATACGAGAGATCATGGACTTTGCTTCCTGGGCAGTGCAACGTGATGCGGTAGACGTGATCTACACCGACCAACTAAGCAGCTATCGAATCTTTGATGGGGTATACAAGCACAAGCCAATCAACCACAGCCTCTGTTTCATAGATGGCGACATACATACAAACGGGATTGAGGGATTCTGGTCGCTGCTGAAGCGTGGGATCAATGGGGCGTTCCACCACGTGAGTGCCAAGCATCTTTCTCTGTATCTTGATGAGTTCATGTGGAGATTTAACAATCGACGAAATGACAGGATCTTAGAAACATTGCTGGGGAACTGCGAAACGAGAAGCCTTCCGTATGCTGTGCTAGTCTCTTGATGTGCACTTGAGATGCTGAAGTTGTTGGGAGACACAATACCGCTGCCGTTTGGAGATTAACCGCCACGCGAGACGACGAATGGCCATCTCGGCAATTCCGATTCAGTCACACCCTTTCGATCCGGCAGCCAAAGCCGGAATCGATCATGGCTGCCCGCGTGGAAGTCTGTGAGGATCTCCTCGGCAAGATGCACATACTTATCTAGCTTGGAATACTCAACCTCATCTACTGGGACAACATCGACGGGCAGGATCACTTAGTAGGTCTTGCCTGCTATATCTACAGCATTCCAGCAGACCGCGAAGAGTCGTGCGGTGTCCTTCCCAATGTCAAAATGAAGCAATCGATCGTAGAGTTGAGTCGCCTTTTCGCGTTTCAGCTTGGTTGTATAGCGCCGCAGATTCTTACATGTACAAGCAAGCCTGACCTTATCTTTGACGATGCGTTCTAATTTTATGTCACCACTACTCTGCTCTGAGAGTCTCGCCAGGAATCCGACATGAACTAGCGCTGGACGATCATGGGGCATGAATGAGGATGTGCTTGTCCTCCTCGTTGATTTGATATTGTTCAAGCCCCGCAAGTAGCTTGTCAGCTGCCTTTGACATGGCAATGTCATCGAGATATCGCTTGATGAGCCTAGATGATCTACGCAAGGCCCAACTAGGCAACGCCACGATCCGCGCTTCTTGTCTTAGGGCATCTAGGCGCTGAAGGTGCTTAATAGATGCTCGGTGGCAATCAAGCCACGTCTCATCATCGTATTTCTCGGCTTTTGGATTCCGACGCGATGACCATATGGCCACCCGCAAGCCTATATGCCAGAGAAGCAGGCTAGCTGTCAGCCATATGGCAAGTGCGGTAACCTTAACGCGAAGATGCGCAATGGGGCGCGACTTCGCATTTGCTTCCTCCGCAGTACGTTCGGCGTGTTGCAATACATAATCACACCCAGGTACCGTAAGCAAGCGCGCAGGGCCCATGATCCACCTCCGCACAGATCTTACATCATGCGCGAAGTGCACATGAGCATCACCCTGTGCAGAACGGTAGAAAAGGCCCTTGACACGGAGCCAGCAGAGACGAATCACGCTACCCTTCACCAGCTTTATAATCGCCATTGTCTTTGGCCACGATGGAGCGAGTCAACGAACTTCGGGTCGTTGCTCAGCAGGCATTTTGACTTGGGCTCCAAGTGGCAATGTTCGGCGATTCAACGCCGCATCGTTCGTTCCCGATCTCCCTACACGGGAGATTCGCCTCATATTGAGACGAAGAGCCTCCCAAATTGGCGGTGGAGTTCTTTGTTGCCTATTGGGGGTCCTCTTCCTGGCTTGCGACGAGGACGTACTTGTCCTTGAACTGGCGCGTCCACTCGTTGAGGCCACCAAGGAGACTTCGCGCCTCGTAGAAACCGGCCTCTTCCAGAGTCTGCGCGGCGAGGTCACTTAGTGATCCATCCTGGTCGTAGAGGATGACAAGCACACCGGTTGGCAACCGATCGATCCATTCCTCTAATTGAGTGTAGGGGATGTTAATCGCTCCCATGAGGTGGCCTGCGGCGTAGTTCTCTTCCTGCCGCAGGTCGATCAGGAGGTAGAACAGGTAGTCGAGGTCCGATACGGCGACGTGATAGGCTTCGGCTTGCTTGACATTTCCTGTAACGCGCAGAGTCAACTTCTCGGTCTCGGGGTCGTTGGTATAGACGGAGATGCTCTTGCTGATGTTTCCACCAAAGCCCGCCGTGTCCACCAATGCTTCCAGTCCGACGGTTTCGCCGGGTTCGAGGGTGTCTTTGGCAAGCGCCGTGGTGGTGCAACCGCAGGCTGCGAGGACCTTCTCGATCATGAGAGGCTCGCCTCCGCCGTTTGTGAGAACGAACGTGTGGGAGACGGCAATCCCTTCGAGCACCTCCCCGAAGTCGAAGATCGGGTCATCAACTTCGATCTTGGGGGCTGCGACGACGAGTACACCCATAATCACGATCGGAAGAAGGAAACCAATCCCAATCTTTTTCATCTGATGCCTCCTTGATTGTTAATTTAAAGCCAGGGGTCGATCGTTGCGGCAGTGAGGCGGGTTGGGTGACCACAATAGCGGATGATCCCCTGGCGGTCGATTACGAACGTCCGGGGTATTCCCAGAACGCCATAGCGCAGGGCCAGCTCTCTAGTCGTGGCGAGTGATTCCCACAGTCCGATGAACTCCGCGTAGCCGGTTCTCTCCAGATAACTTCTGGCATCTTCTTCCCTGCGGTCGAGGCTCACGCTGACCAATACTAATCCCTTGTCCTGATAGCGAGCACGTAACGTCTCGAGGCCTGGCATGGAGGCGCGACATGGACCACACCAGGTTGCCCAAAAGTCAAGGATAACCACGCGGCCGCGGAACTCGGAGAGCGATACCTCTCCACCGTCGAGCCGCGATAGGGTGAAATCCGGTGCTCGTTGTCCCACTCGGTTTCCTACGGGGACGTCCAACGCCGCGGACGGTGGTTCCACCTCAGTCCGAGTGGATTCTGATGGCTCTTCATCCAGCGTGTAGAGCGTCGGACCCTCTGTGGATGAAGGGCTTGAGGAGTCCTTCTCCTGCGCGGGTGATCGATTGACAAAACGATCGATGGTGATACCGACGCCAATCGCTAGCACCAGCACCGCGACAAGCAGAAGCATCCAGCGCCAGTGCTTCTTCCACCCACTTTTTTCTTCCTTTCTCATGGCTCGCTTCTTCCCTCCTGGGTGCAAAAGAAGGTAAGCAGAGCACCCTGCTCAAGCTGCCGTTTTAACGATTTTGCATTGTAGAAGCTTTCTTTTCCACGAAGCCGTTCCTCCCGGCAAGGCCCATTCTCCCTACTTCAGAGAGGTGACACTTGTTCAGCTTCTCGTTAGTATTCGAGCGGAACGCCCTCTTTCTCCCAAATGAGATAACAAGCAGAAAAAGAGCCTCGCACATTGCTCCTTTCTGCCAGCACAAAGCGTAATGTCTTCGTGTGAAAATCTTGTGAAGAAAGCGTGTCGCAACGCGGAAGTCCGAATTCCTTCGCGCTTGAGCATCGTCGTTGGATAGACTGGCAGCCGGCTTCGACGTTCCGGTCGAGCCAGCTTCAGCAGAAGATTCGATTGAGGGGTAACATTGAAGCTATGCTTCGCGATCTGAAGTGGGAGGATAGGGTCTGTGGCGCAGCTTACCGTGGAGACGATCGATCAGGTGCTCGATGTGCTCGTTGTTCAAAAAGCGAACGAGCTTGACCTGCGTCACATCACGTTTATTGATCCCTATGCGCTCTTGCTGCTCGCGCTCGGGACGCGGTACCGGTTGGAGGTAGGTCCCCATCTAGTGATTCAATGGCCAAAGAGTCCCTCGGTCCATCGGTGGATGGAGGCGATGGGGTTCTTCGCCGAGGTTGACGAGTTTGTCCCTACCAGCCGCGTTGCGCCTGTGAGAGCGACTGATGCGCTTGTGCCGATCACTCCAATCGCCAGGGAACAGGAGGTCTCCCGATTAGTTGAAGCGTTCGATCGTCGCCTTGCCGAGCGCTATCCGCTCACCAACATATCGCGCAATGCCCTGATCAGGATTATGATCGAACTGTTCCAAAACATTCCCCAGCACAGCAATGCCACCGGAGTGGTCTCCGATCCCCACGGCCTTGCTGCGATGCAGGATTACGCGGATTCAATCTTTCTTGCCGTGGTGGACAAAGGAGTGGGGCTGCACGGCAGCCTCGCGTTGCGGCCGGAGTTTGCCTCACTGAGTGACAGAAGTGCCCTTGATGCGATTGTGTTTGAAGGGATGAGCCGGTTTGCCGACCCCGGCCGTGGGGGGGAGTTAAGGCGGATTGCGCGCCTGGTTCGCAACTGGGATGGAATGCTTGCGATCCGCAGCGGCGAAGCGGCCCTCATCGCGGATGCGGAACGGGGCGATATTTACGACGCCCCGGTATTTGCTGGCGTACAGATTGCCATTCGGCTCCCTCGGGGGGTGTTTGGGATCGAGGCCCCACCGATTGACAACGGATAATTCACCGGGTTCAATGAACGCGATGCATGAACGAACGTTTCCCATTGCCCCGTTTGGCGCCCGACTTGGGACGAGGCTGGAGGGCAAAGCGGCCCGCGAGCAACTCCTTGGCCTCCTCGACGAGCTCCCCCAACCGGGTCGTGTGGTGGTTTCATTGGAGGGCGTCGAGGTGTTGAGCGGGTCGTTTGCCGATGAGGCGATCGCCATTTCCTACAGCCGACTTGCCAGCGGTGAGTACGGCGATCGCTACCTGGTCCTGCGG
>CAZOUO010000182.1:0-5001 GCA_964582975.1 uncultured Thermotogae bacterium
GTTAGTAATCGTCTTAAGCAAGGTCCTCATCAATCGATCGGTACTGGATTGCCTCTGCGAGGTGCTCCGCGTGAATGAGCGGTGCCCCGTCGAGGTCGGCGATCGTCCGTGCCACCTTGAGAACACGAGTGTAGGCGCGTGCGCTCAATGCAAACCGGTCAATCGCCATTCCCAACAGTTCCTTTGCATCCTGTTTTAGCAGACAATACTTTGTAGTCTCCTTTGGATCCAGTTGGGCATTGGAGAACCGGCTAGGTTTCTCTTTCAATCTCTCGTGTTGTATTCGTCTCGCCTCTTCTACTTTAACCCGGATGGTGGCTGCATTCTCGCCCCGGGGTCGAGCGAGGAGTTCCTCTGGGGTAAGACGGGGAACCTCGATAAACAGATCGATCCGGTCAAGGAACGGGCCGGAGAGCCTCTTGCGATACCGCCTTATCTCGTGAGGGCTGCATGCACAGGAACGGCGGCGATCGCCCAGATGGCCGCACGGACAAGGGTTCATTGCCCCGACCAAGGCGATGTTGGCCGGGTAGCGAAGCGAAACGCCAGCCCTGGATAGCAAGATGCTTCGATCCTCGAGTGGTTGCCGAAGGCTCTCCAGCACGCGACGATCAAACTCGGGAAGTTCGTCGAGAAACAGCACGCCGTGATGGGCGAGGGTGATTTCACCGGGCCTAGGAAGCCCGTGCCCGCCGCCAACCATGCCTGCATACGAGATGGTGTGATGGGGCGACCGAAACGGTCGTTTTGTGATCAAAGGGACGTCACGATCAGCCAGGCCAGCAATGCTGTAGATGCGGGTTACCTCGAGCGCCTCGGTGAACGAGAGGGGTGGGAGAATTCCTGGTAGGCAGCGGGCAAGCAGGCTCTTCCCCGCACCGGGGGGGCCGGTCATCAACAGGTTGTGCCCACCTGCTGCTGCGACCTCCAGGGCCCGCTTTGCCTGCTCCTGTCCTTTTACCTCGCTCAAGTCAAAGGGTGGCGGGGTTGTGGTTTGAGCCATCAGTGCATTCCGGTCGATCCTGAAGCGAGGAACGGTGAGGGTGCCGGTGAGAAGCGCAGCTGCCTCAGCGAGAGTCCGCACCGGATAAACGGCGATCCCCTCAGCGAGGGCAGCTTCAGCGGCATTCGCCTCAGGGACAATTACCCTATCCAGCCCCGCCTTTGCAGCGGTAAGTGCAATTGGTAGCACTCCACGCACACGGCGCACCTCGCCATTGAGTGAGAGTTCTCCGACCACCAGGTAGTCTGAGGATGGAGAGATCTGCTCAGAGGCAATGATGATTCCTAGGGCAGTTGGCAGGTCAAAACCGACCCCTTCCTTACGCAGGTCGGCCGGGGCCAGGTTGGCGGTGATCCGTTTTGCTGGGAAGGCGTACCCCGAGTTCTTGATTGCGCTCCTGATCCTCTCCCGACTTTCGGTGACCTCCTTTTCCGGGAGCCCCACCACCTGAAATGCAGGAAGACCACCTGCCACATCGCATTGGACCTCAACCAATGCCGCGTCGATTCCGACTACAACCGCACTCATCAGTCTGGCAAACATTGTCCTTCAACCAGAAATGCGTCCCGATACAGCGTGACCTTTCCTCCCTGAAGAGCCACCAGGTCAAAGCGCACCGGAAGATCGGCTCCCACCTCGTTCAAGTAGGCTCGCGCTGTGGCAATGATCCGTTTGCGTTTCCACGGGGTGAGGGCCGCCTCCGGCCCACCGAACCCCGGGCCAGCCCGACTCTTTACCTCAACAAAGACAAGGGTCTCGCCATCCCGGGCGATGATGTCCACTTCCCCAAAGGCAGAGCGCCAGTTGCGCTCAACGATGGCATAGCCACGACCGCGCAGGAAAGCGCAAGCGATCTCTTCCCCCCGGTGACCGGTGTTGACACCTTTGTTCCTCATCTTCGATGACCTTCAATATAATAGCTTCATGACAATAAGCAAGACAAGAGGTTGCGCGGGCCTACCCTCATCGCGTTGAACCTCTGCATCAAAGGGTCTATAATTGATTCTTAAAGCAGGGAAGCGACGAAGAGGTTGGATGCGAACAGTTGTTAGGAATGTATTAGCCGTCATTGATGGTGTGGCGACCACGAAACTCACCAATCTTCAGATCGATGGGACAAGGATCAGCGCGATCAGTGAAGACCCCTTCCCAACTGACACATGTGATGAGGTGATTGACGGGAAGGGGAGGCTGGCCATCCCTGGATTGGTCAACGCCCACACGCATCTTCCGATGGTTCTGTTCCGAGGGCTGGCGGAGGATATTCCCTTAAAGGCTTGGCTTGAGGATCACATCTGGCCGATCGAAAGGACATTGCAGCCGGAAGAGGTCTATTGGGCCTCCCTTCTGGGCCTTGCCGAGATGATTCGTACAGGGACGACTCTGTTTGCTGATATGTACTTTCACAGCGATGAGATCGGGCGTGCGGTGGAGGAGGTTGGCCTCCGCGTGCTGCTCTCCTACGGAATCATCGCACCCGAGCTGGATACGCGGGGAAAAGCGGAACTGGGGAAGGCGGAAGATCTTATCAATCGATGGGAAGGGACTGGGGAAGGCCGAATCAAAGCCGCTGTCAGCCCGCATACGGTTAATACGTGCGGGGAGGAGGTGTGGGCGGCGGCGATCGAGCTTGCTCGGAAGCACGACGTCCCCCTTCACACCCACCTTGCCGAATCACAAGAAGAGGTGGCCCAGTGTCAAGAAGAAAAAGGAGCAACTCCGGCTGCTACTCTGGACCGACTTGGCGCCTTCTCAGTGCCAACCATCGCCGCGCACTGTGTGCACGTGAACAGCGAGGACATAACCCTCTTTGCCGATCGAGGGGTGAGTGTTGCCCACTGTCCGAAGAGCAACGCCAAACTTGGAAACGGGATCGCACCGATTGCGGCGATGCGGAGGGCTGGTGTGACAGTCGCATTGGGAACTGATGGAGCGGCCTCAAACAATAGTCTTGATATGATTGAAGAGATGCGCGTCGCAGGCCTTTTGGCAAAGGCGAGTACCGGGGATCCAGCGGTGCTTCCAGCGCGAGAGGCGGTAAAAATGGCGACGCAGGACGGAGCGCAGGCACTAGGAACAACGCTAGGGATACTCGCGGTTGGACAGGAAGCCGACATTGTCCTTATCGACCTTGACCGGGCGCATACCCTTCCGAACTATGATCCGTTGTCGGGACTCGTCTACGCCGCGCATGCGTATGACGTCACCGATGTCCTTGTCGCCGGGCGGGTCCTGTTGAGAAACGGGGAACTTGTCACGATTGATGAGGAGAGAGTGAAGCACGAAGTGAAACGGCTATCTGCCAAATACAAGAACTAAGCGATCCCATCCTGGGAGAGCGGGAATTCCCTCTCTCGGGCTCGGGAGAGAAGGAGGAATGATGGGACTTACAAGCGAGCAGAAACAAGAGATCATTGAAAGCTACGGGAAAAGAAAAGCTGACACAGGCTCGGCAAGCGTCCAGATCGCGCTACTTACTGAGCGTATCGCTCAGCTGACTGAACACTTGAACAGTCACAAGAAGGATTTCAGCTCGCAGCAGGGCTTAAGGAAGATGGTCGGCCAGCGGCGCCGACTGTTGAAGTACCTCAAGCGCCAGGATCTCACGGCGTACAAAGAGCTGATTCAACAATTGGGAATCAGAGGAGTCTAGATCGCTTATGTTAATTAGAGAAAGCATTTCATTTTATGGAAAAGAGATCTCCTTGGAAACCGGTCGCCTCGCCAAACAGGCCAACGGGGGGGTCTTCGCCGCCTACGGAGATACCCACGTCCTCGTCACCGCAACGCTGCAACAGAGCAAGGAGGAGATTGACTACTTCCCACTGCGAGTTGACTACGAGGAGCGATTCTATGCGAGTGGGAAGATCCCTGGTGGGTTCTTTAAACGGGAAGGAAGGCCAAGTGATGTGGCGATTCTGAACGCCCGTCTGATCGATCGACCAATTCGGCCGCTCTTTCCCAATGGCTATAACGACGAGGTTCAGATCGTCGTGACGATCCTCTCGGCGGAAGCGGATTGCTCACCGAGCATCGTAGGAATTCTTGGCGCGTCCGCTGCACTGATGGTCTCCGAGGCCCCCTTCTTGGGGCCGATCGCGGGGGTCAAGATTGGCCGAAAGGACGGACAGTTCGTTGTTAACCCCGACGCAGCCGCTCAAGAAGAGGGCAGGGTAGACATCACCGTGGCAGGGACAAAGGAAACGGTAATAATGGTGGAAGGGTTGATGGACGAGCTTTCCGAGGACGAGGTTGTGGAGGCGATTGCGCTCGCTCATCGGGCCATTCAGGAGCTTATCACATTGCAGGAGCGATTCATCGAACACGCCCATCCCGTGAAGAAGGCGGTTTCCACGCCGGCCGAAGATCCAGAATTGCGGGAGCGTGTCCGTGCAATTGTGTGGCCAGAGTTTGCGTCCCTGTACACGCTGTCCACGAAGAAGGAACGGCGCGACTTTGTGGAAACCCTTCGCGAGAGGGCGATCGAGACAATCGTCCCAGAACAGGTTTCGAAGGACGAAGCGGATAACCTTGCATCGGACATCTTCGCTCTTGTTGATGACCTGCACAGGGCGTACATGCGCCAGCGGATCCTCGAGCAAGGCGAGCGGCTCGACGGCCGAGCGCCGGAGGATCTCCGGCCGATCAACTGTCAAGTCGGCGTTCTTCCCCGGACACACGGCTCCGCCCTGTTCACCCGCGGTGAGACCCAGAGCTTGGGCATCGCCACCCTCGGTGCAACCCGCAGTGACGAGCAGGTTATCGATCAGATGATGAAGGAAGGACGAAAGCGATTCATGCTCCACTACAACTTTCCTCCGTACTCGGTGGGAGAAGTACGGCGAATTGGGTCTCCCAGTCGCCGTTCCATCGGCCACGGCTACCTGGCGGAGGGAGCCTTGAGGGCGGTCATTCCAAGCGAGGAGGAATTCCCCTACATCATTCGTATCGTCTCCGAGATCCTGGAGTCGAACGGCTCCTCTTCCATGGCCACTGTC
>CAZOUO010000183.1:0-4996 GCA_964582975.1 uncultured Thermotogae bacterium
CTTCTCGCGCAAGGTGGAGGAGGTAGAACGGCGGGCGAAGGAGGAGGCGGAGCAGCGCGCGGCACGGGTGGTGGCCACTGCTGTCCAGCGATACGCCGCGGAGTATGTCGATGAAAACGTGGTGAGCTCCGTTCCGCTTCCTTCTGAGGAGTTCAAAGGACGGATCATCGGCCGCGAAGGGCGAAACATCAAGACCTTTGAGGCCTTAACCGGGGTGGAACTGCTGGTAGACGATACGCCGGAGATGGTGGTGCTCTCTTGTTTCCATCCGGTGCGGCGTGAAGTGGCGCGGATTGCCCTCACGCGTCTGCTCGAGGATGGGCGGATTCACCCCGCCCAGATTGAGGAGAAAGTCCAGCGAGCCAAGGCACGGCTAGCGGAACAGATCAAGGAAGAGGGAAAGAAGACAGCATTCGATATGGGGATCGATCTCCATCCTGAACTGGCCGTACTTCTTGGCCGTTTGCGCTATCGAACAAGTTATGGGCAGAACCAGCTTTCCCACTCGCTGGAGGTGAGCTGGATCGCCAAGATGCTTGCCGACGAAATGGGGGTTGAGGCAGTGAGCGCAAAACGCGCAGGAATTCTTCACGATATTGGCAAGGCAGTCGATCATGAAGTGGATGGCCCGCACGCCCTAATTGGCGCTGATCTTGCGCGACGCTACGGGGAGTCTCCACAGGTTGTCCACGCCATCGCGGCCCACCACGAGGATGTGGAACCGAAAGCGGTTCTTGCCCTCCTTATCCAAACAGCGGACACCCTGTCTGCAGCGAGGCCTGGGGCACGGCAGGAGACGTTTGAGCGCTACATCCAGCGTCTCCAAGAACTGGAAGAATTGTGTCGCTCATTCCCTGCGGTGCGGGAGGCGTATGCGTTGCAAGCTGGCCGCGAAGTGCGGGTCATGGTCCAACCAGAGAGGGCAAGCGATGAGGTTGCGGCGAAATTGGCCTACGATATCGCCCGTGCCATCGAGGAAGAGCTGAACTATCCCGGAGAGATCAAGGTGAACGTCATTCGTCAGACCCAGTTCACCGAAAGCGCGAAATAGAGACACTTCGTAGGAGAAAAAGATGGACATGTTGAAGGTGGCATCCTCTTCAAGTCCCGGAGCGACAGCTGGGGCAATCGCCAACAGCATCCGCGAGCTGGGAGAGGCGCAGCTACAGGCCATCGGCCCCCGTGCCGTTAACCAGGCGGTGAAAGCAATCGCTATTGCCCGCGGTTATCTCGCGGCAAGTGGCGTGGATCTGTATTTCGTCCCTGGATTCTCCAACGTTCGGATCGAGGAACTAGAGAAGACAGCGATCCAGTTTTCGGTACGCACGCGCCATCCCGTCTTTAGGAAGGTTGAGGAGCTGTTCTGACCTCGACGTTCACTCGTCGATACAGGCAGGCGGCCCTCTCCTTGCCCAACAGCGGATCGCAGGCTACCATGTGTGATAATTCAATTCCTATTTTAAGGAGTGGCCAAGGCCGATGCAGCGCTTTTTCAAGCAACGAAAGAACCTAATCATTTGGGCAGTGGTGATATCCTTCTTCGTTGGAGGGGTGGGGCTTATCGGCCTCAACCAGGCCGGAGTGTTCAACCGGTCCTCCACAGATGATGAAGGTCCAACGTTCGCTGCCACAGTCAATGGCACTCGAATCTCGCGAGAGATCTTGGGACGAGCGACCACGAATCTGTTTAACCAGTACCAGCAGTACTATCAGCAGATCGGACAAGACGCCAGTTCCCTCCTCGCTGGGGCGAGCGGGGCACTGTTTCGGATCCAGCTTCAAGCTCAGGCGCTCCAGGCACTAATCCGAGATGCCCTCTATGCACAGGAGGCAGGGCGCCTGAAAATCCGTGTGGATTCAAGTGCAGTCAACGCAGCTTTTGCTGAACAGTACAACGCAGTGCTATCCAGGAACAACATCTCCGAAGACCAACTTGCGGCCTATCTCCAAGGCCAGGGCAGCACCCTAAAGGACTTCAAAGAGTCACTACGGGAGCAGGTCGCAGGTCAATTGCGAAATCAGGCGTTGCGCGAACGGGTAACCGGTGTGATCGAGCCGACCGATGCCGATCTTGAGGCCTACTATGAAAAGAACATCTCTCGTTACGATCGTCCAGAAGAGATCCGCGCCTCGCACATCCTCGTCGCGGACGAACAAACGGCGCAGGAACTCCTTGACCAATTGAGCGCTGGTGCTGATTTTGCCGAGCTCGCCAAGGAGCACTCCACCGATACCGCCAGTGCGGAGAAGGGTGGTGACCTTGATTGGTTCACCCGTGGAAGCATGGTCAAAGAGTTCGAAGATGCGGCCTTTGCCCTCGAGGTTGGTGCGATCAGCGACATCATCAAAACCCAGTACGGATACCACATCATCAAACTCACTGATCGGAAAGCGCACTACACTCCAACTCTCGATGAAGTCAAAGACCAGGTTCGCGACGACTACATTGAGGAAATCCGAGATGAGCGATTCAGCGCGTGGTACGAGGAGATCTCTAGGCAAGCACAGCTTGAGATCAACCTTCCTCTAGTGAACGCCTATCTGAAGCAACAAGAGGACCTTGACCTAGGGCTGGCCGAGTTTGAGCGGCTGTATGAAGAGGGAGCTTCGGACGATCCCTATCTCCCTTATTACATCGGCCGTATTTACGAGCAAAAGATGACTGCGGCGGTACAGGACAAAGCAAGCCTCGATGCGATCAAGGAGGAAGTGCAAGCGTCGCACATTCTCGTATCGCGTATGGCTGAGGCTCAACAGCTCCTTGACCAGCTAACGGCAGGGGCCGACTTTGCCGAATTGGCTAAGGAATATTCGGAAGACGCCGAGAGCGCGGAGAACGGTGGGGATCTGGGTTGGATCGAACGTGGCACGATGGCGCCAGAGTTTGAAGAGGCCGCCTTCGCTCTCGAAGTGGGCGCAATCAGTGAGATCGTTGAAACAGAAGATGGCCTCCACATCATCATGGTCACCGATCGCAAAGAAGGACCTACTGAAGAGCAGTTGACACAGATTGAGGAACTAAGCCAGTCGATCAACGACTACAAGGTCAAGGCCGTAGCTGCCTACATCGAGGCTCTGGGAGAAGTCGAGGCCGATGAGGATTTCCTGAATCGAATTTTGTCGCTTGACCCAGACGCAACGCAAGCGATCTATCTCTACGGAAAGCTCCTTGCAGAGCGTGGGGATGCGTTTAACGCCGACATGCGGTTCAGGGAAGCGATCAGCAAGGATCCGAATTTCGTAGCCGCTTACATCGCTTCAGGAGACGTGTCGGTGGAACTTCGTAACTTCCAGCCGGCCATCGATCAGTACAAGGCTGCTCTTGAACTCCGCCCGGAAGACACAAGCATAATGACGAAGCTTGCCGCGGTCTATCTCACGCTTGAACGACTGGACGAAGCGGAGGAACTTCTGGCGGCAATCGAACAGCAAGACCCAGAGAACCTAAACCTGGTCATTTCGCAAGGCGACCTCGCCTACGAGCGGATGCTGGCCGCCATCTCTGAGCGCGAAGAACTTGAGGGAAAGCCCGATCGCACCGCGGAGGAGGATGCACGCATCAAGGAGCTTGTTGAGGCAACCGCTTCCCTCTACGAGACTGCAGTCACTCGGTACGAACAGGCCTACGCTCGCAGTGGGACGACTGACCTCACCGTGAAACTGGGCAGGGCTCATCTTGCTTTTGGCGAGCTTGAGAAGGCAGAAAAGGCTTTTCGGGATGTCCTGGTTCGCTCTCCTTACAAGGCCGAGGCTTACGAGGGGATAGCCGATGTCCTGCGGCAACAAGGGGACATCGAAGGCGCGGTCGAGAACTATCGCACGGCATTCTTGCGCACCTTTGACAACCAGCACAAGCAACGACTCGCCGAATCGATTGTGGAGCTTGCTCCTGATGACCTTGAGATGCGGCTACGGCTCGCCAAGGTCTACGCGGATCAGTACATGTGGAGCGCAGCGATCAAACAATACGCCGCCGTTCTTGATGCCAAGCCAGATTCGCTCGAGGCCTACCGTGGGATGGGTGAGGCCTACAAGTGGCGAACCGAATATGCCACAGCGATCGAGTACTTACAGCGAGCGCTCACCTACGCAACGAGTAGCTCGGACAAGGTCGAACTCTACGAAGCGATTGTTGAAGTGAATCAGTCTGAGGTGGGGCAAGGAAAGCCGCTTTCCGAGCCTGGGCTGGAAGCTCTGTTCGCGCTGGCGCAGCTCTACCACGATCAAGGCGATGAGGAGACGGCCAAAGAAAAGCTGGAGAAGATCGCCAGTGATGATCCTTCCTATCGTCCCGATGAAGTCGCCGCGCTCCTCGCGAAGGTGAGCGGTGAGGAGCCCGTCTCCCCGTCTTTGGAAGAAGAGGTCGCGGTTCAGACTCCAAGCGAAATTGTCCCGATCTCCGAAGATGGTTCATAGGGCGTTCACCGATCTGGTCGAGCTGGTGGAAAGGCTACGTTCAGAGGATGGTTGCCCGTGGGATCGCGCACAGGATCACCGTACTCTTCGTCCCTATTTGCTTGAGGAGGCGCACGAGGTGATCAGCGCGATCGACGCCGGGGATTCCGATGCCCTCGCGGACGAGTTGGGCGATCTCCTTTTGCAGGTAATACTGCACTGTCAGATCGCTTCGGAAAAAGTTGCGTTCTCGATCGATGAAGTGATGGATCGCCTGTCGGAAAAGCTCGTCCGCCGCCATCCACACGTCTTTGCCAATAGCTCCAGGGAAATGGCAGCGATCCGCTCCACGTGGGAGACAGTAAAACAGGAAGAAGGGCGAACGACGTATTCTCTGCCGACGATCCTGGCCGCGAGGAAGCTGTCTGAGAAGCTGGGAGAGGAAAGCGTCATTGAAGAAGCCGATTATCCATCCCCTGAGGCGCAGGAAGGGGGGAAGATCCTTGCAGCGATCGCGTCCGCCTGGCGCAAAGGGGTCGATCCAGAGCTTGCCCTGCGGAAAGCGATGGTCCATCTTTCGACAGCAAAGAGGACACTAGCT
>CAZOUO010000184.1:0-4921 GCA_964582975.1 uncultured Thermotogae bacterium
CGAAGGAGTAGCAAGATGGCAAAAGAAGTCATCTTTAGCGAAGAAGCTCGCAGGAAACTGAAGTCTGGGATTGACAAACTGACGGATGCAGTACGGATCACCCTTGGTCCTCGTGGCCGCAACGTGATTCTCGACAAGAAGTGGGGCAGGCCTGACATCACTAATGATGGGGTAACAATCGCTAAGGAGCAGGAATACAAGGACCCGTTTGAAAACGTTGGCGCGCAGTTGGTGAAAGAGGTCGCTTCCAAGACGAACGATATCGCCGGTGACGGGACCACGACAGCGACTATCCTTGCCCACACCATGATTGAGGAGGGGTTCAAGAACCTCGCTGCCGGAGCAAACCCGATGGAGCTCAAACGCGGGTTGACCAAGGGCGTGGAAAAAGCCGTCGAGGCTCTCAAGAAACAGAGCCGAAAGCTCAAGACCAAGGAGGAGACCGCACAGGTAGCTACGATCTCTGCCAACGACGAATCGATCGGCAGGATCATAGCTGACGCGATGGAAGAGGTTGGAGAGGACGGCGTGATCACAGTAGAGGACTCGGACACAATCGAGACCTACTACGAGGTCGTGGAGGGGATGCAGTTCGATCGGGAGTACATCTCACCTTACTTCGTGACAGACCCCAGAAAGATGGAGGTTCTTCTTGAAAAGCCCTACATCTTGGTCACTGACCAGGAACTAAAAACCGCGGTGGATTTGATTCCTCTCCTGGAAAGGGTAAGCCACGATAACAACCCACTGTTCGTAGTGGCAAAAGAGGTGACGGGTGAAGCACTGGCCACCCTTGTCGTCAACAAGTTAAGAGGAACGATCACCAGCTGTGCGGTGAAGGCTCCCGGATTTGGCGATCGCCGCAAGGCGATGCTCGAGGACATTGCGGTCCTAACAGGAGCGACTGTGGTCGCAGAGGACGCCGGCATGCAGATTAAGGACACCACCCTTGATCTGCTTGGGCAGGCTGAGACAGTCCGGGTGGACAGCAAGAATACGACAATCATCGGTGGAAAGGGATCCGAAGACGCGATTAAAGGACGCATTGAGCAGATAGCAGCTCAGATTGAAACGACAACCTCGGACTACGACAAGGAGAAGCTGGAAGAGCGCAGAGCCAAGCTTGCTGGCGGGGTAGCGGTGATCAAAGTCGGGGCCGCGACCGAGACTGAACTTTCTGAAAAGAAACACCGCATGGAGGACGCGCTTGAGGCTACCAGAGCCGCTGTGGATGAGGGAATTCTCCCAGGCGGTGGTGTAGCTTTGCTCAACGCCACGAAAGTGCTCGATGACCTTGGGCTCGAAGACGATGAGGCCGTAGGCGTGAGAATCCTCCGCAGGGCTCTGGAGACACCTTTGCGGCAGCTCGCTGACAATGCCGGATTTGAGGGTGCGATTGTGGTCGAGCGAATCAAGGGCGAGAAGCCAGGCGTCGGGTTTGATGTTGTTGCTGAGGAATACCGCGACATGTTCAAAGCGGGGATCATCGATCCAACCAAAGTAACCCGATCGGCCCTCCAGAATGCCGCCTCGATTGCCGAGATGCTTCTCACCACTGACGCCGTGGTGGCAGAGGTCAAGGAGGAGAAAGAACCGAAGTATCCGTCCTACCCGGAGGAGTAGGACAGGTTTTGCTGAATAAGAGATGAGGAAAAGGGAGGTAGAGATGAGACGCCTGTTTGAAAGAATTAAGCGCTTTTTCGGCCGCCTTTTTGCGACGATATCTCAATCGATGAAGATCGATAACGTAGACGAACAAGATTGGCTTTGAAAGACGGAGAGAAAAGGCAGATAGCAGGTGAGTCACAGGTATCGACGAATCGACAAAACGAGTCCCATAAGGCGTTGAAAAGAGAGGAAAGATGTTCCGGAGCGAGTCAGGAGGTCCGAATGCCTGATGTAATTTGCCCAGTCTGCGAGCGAATCGTTTCAGTGCCACAAGACAAGACGTATTTCGGAAGCCGAATTCAGTGCAGTGAGTGCAAGGCCCTGTTGGAAGTTATCAACGACTTCCCGTTACGAGTAAAGCGCTACGTCAGCGGAGGAGCAAGAAGCTGGATCGCTGAGTGGCTTGATGCAACTAATGTGAGAAGACCGGCAAAACCTGCATAAAAGAACTAACACGACCAGAAGGGGAGGCCATGGCCAAGATCATTTGCCCGGCATGTGATAGCTCAATAGAGGTAGATGAGGACGCCCTCACCCTCGCCAATCGGTTCCGCTGTGAAGAGTGCGAAGCGTTGCTTGAAATTGCCAACGAGGACCCACTCGAAATTGAGTGGGTCCTTGAGGAGGCAGATGAGAATGATGAGGACGATGACGACTGAGCGAAGAAGCAGAGCATGCGAGCACACAATCACCACACGGAGACACAAACGACTCAACAGACCTGCCACATTTGTGGGGGGAGCCTAGAAGTCCGAGCCGACATAGTCAACATGTAACCGGTTCATTTGTCGCTATTACGGCACGATGATCGATGCCACCGCCAAGAATGGCCTAGGAGCCGAGAGAAACTGGCCTTCGCCTTCTTATGATTGGTGCTGATCTTTGTCCAACCCTTCGACCTCTAAACGATAGGAACGGAAAGGATACGCCTATTGAATGCTGCCAAGATTCGTGCTTACTTAGGAACTGAAGCAAGGAGGCGGTGCGGCATACGTTTCCAAGAAGGTCCTGATGGAGAAAATGAGGCGATTTGTCGGCGAACTAAGCGGCTGCGACGTTTCAACTTCTAGCAAAACCACTCCAAACTGTTCATGTACTAAAGCCGGTTCCCAATGCCTATAAGGCACCGTGAATGCAGCCAAGAACCCTCGATCACGAGATTTCCCTATCAGCCGGGGTCCAGATCGACCTCCTTCCACATTCTTCTTAAGATAGTGGTGAGGAGGAAAGTCGTTCTCGGTAATGACTCTAATGGAACACTTAGCATGACAAAATCGATCGAACTGAAAGCCCCTATAGGACCTGCAAACTGGAGCTACTTCTCCTTATCGCTGCCCTCTTCGTACTACTCTTTAAGAAACCTCGCCGAGTTGCAGCGGCTCTTCGTCGATCACTTCCAGCAGGGCACCACACTCAGGGCATTCTACTTGTTCAAAAAGAACGGCTTCATCTTGCGACAGGTGTATTCTCGCATTGCATACAGGACAAGTTGGTTTAGGCATTTCTCCTCCCGAAAGCCGAACTCGCTCTCACGCCTTTCGTGGACCGATTGACTCGATCGTAGCGGACGGGACCCGCGGCGGCGTCCCAATCTTCTTCGACCTCGCCTAATTCCAACGATGTTCGATTTAGGATCTCCAGAAGTGTGCCGCATTCAGCACAGCGTATCTGGTTGAAGATGAAAGCCGTCTTAGACTTGATTGGAATGCTTGTTGCGCAAATTGGACAAACCGCCTCAGACATTGTGCACGCCTTCAAAACTCACGTCTTCTTGGTCCTATCAGATTGCAGTTTTGCTGGTCCACCTCTTTGCCAATCTGATACCCACCCTATTCCCTGCCCACCAACCTTCCCTGGGGATACAGAGAGGCCTCATAAATATCAATGAGGCTGATCGCTGCCTCGCACTCGGGGCGTTTTGCAGCGTGCATTTTTTCTCTCGCAAGAGCTCTCTAATTCTTTCCCTTCTTCTTTTTCGTCTTCTCCTTGCCACCGGACTTCTTTCCCACGGCGCCTGCACCTCCCCGCCTTACTAGTCACTAAACGAGAATCGCAGCATAATCATAACTCCTATTGAAAGTCAAGAGGCAAGATTTGCCTATTTGTCCCAAGTTTGACTTGGCCACCCGGCCAAATCCTAAAACCCGCATCTTCCTTTTGTATCAGCCAGTAGCTTGGGCTACTCGAGAAAGCTCCAAGAGGGCGCTCTTAACCCTAGCCAGATGTCTACCGATTATCATAAGCAAGAGGGTGGGTCGCTACGGGTTCAACCGCTCTTAGTGCTTGAAGGAGATTTTGACGTGATGGGAGCAGGAGCAGGAAGCCGGTAGACGACACCAAGCGCAATTGCAATCAGAACCGCGGCTGCGGCAAAGGTGGCCTGATATCCTAGGTGCTCAGCGAGGAATCCGCTGGACACCCCAGCCAGAATTGCCCCCACCCCAGCGACAGCATTGTATAGTCCGAGCGCCTGTCCCCGATACTCCGGTTTGGCCAACCGAGAAGCAAGAGCCACTCCAGAAAGCTGGAAACAGGACCAGCTTATCCCAGTGCCAAGGAATAGAAGTACCAAAAACCAGGTTGGAAGCGCCATCGGCGAGAAAGCGAGAATGACCGCAACACTTGAGAAGAGGAAAAACCGGATGAGAAGCGAGGCCATTTGCACAGCTTTATTTCCAGCTTGCTTGATCCGCCACGACGCCCACGGATAGGCGAGGGTAATCGCCCCCTGATGGACAACATAGTATAGAAAGACGCTTGAGGAAGGCAGCCCGAATCGTTGGGAAAGCAAAAGGGGTAATGGAACAAAGACAAAGCCGAACGCTGTGAAGGCAAACCAGGACGCAACTAAGAACAGTTTGGTTCCATGTCTCAGCCCTTCCTTTCCCCACAGTAGGGCAGGAAGGCGACGCGGGCTAAAGCGGTGGTAGAGGTGATAGGGACCAAACCGTGCGCGCTCGACCAGGAAGTTCCCCAAGGCGACGACTACCCCGCGGAACCGCCGTTTCGTGAATTTTGGGATCGTGCGTGGGATAAACCGCACAGCAAGCAGACTCGCAACCACAGCACCGAGAGCAAGAACCAAGAAGAGAACACGGATGGCCATCGTCTCCTCGATGAAGCGGCTCGCCACGCTAAGTCCGACCGTTCCCAACGCAAGGCCAACAACCCAGCCGAGGGAGCCGATTTGGTTGAGACGGCTGATTCGCCCTTCCCAAAGGGACTTCTCTCTGTTTTCGATCACGATGAGGAC
>CAZOUO010000185.1:0-4907 GCA_964582975.1 uncultured Thermotogae bacterium
GTTGAGGACCATGTTTACTACAAGCAGAGTGCCAAAGGAGTGAACAAAGGCGAGTCCTGCGAAGCCAATACTTATCGCGGCGAAACTAAGGACGACGAACAGCTTGCGCCGGTGAGCCGCATCAGACAACCTGCCCCAAACAAGGCTTCCAACCACTCCCACAAGGCTTACCAGGCTTGAGAGAATTCCCAGGTCCCTGACTGAGCGGCCAAGAACCTCTGCCAGCATTAATGGAATGAGAATGGAAGAGGTGCCCATGACCATGTTCGCGACTCCTATTGCCGCATACCAGGGTTCGGCATCTCTCCACCATTGTCGCAACGACGCCCGCATCATCCTCTCCTCGGAACCGCTTGCTTCCTTTCAGAAAGTTTGAAAGGAGCCCTCAAGGACAGGGCTCCTCGCGGCACAATGGCGGTGTAGTGTACCCGAAAACAGAGCTTTGTCAAGCGGGGCACGCAAGCTCAATAACCCTGACATGACCTGCATTTTCGAGAGAGTTGCTATGTGTTTCAAAAAGTGGAGCCTATGTAAGTGAACAGAGAACTTTTGTTATGACTTGCTCTTGCGGCTGAAAGCTTCTTTCTAAGGGCGTTTTTTGCATTGGCTTTTTGGAGAGGTGCCTTTAGGAGAGAGCCGAGGTGAATGATTGTAGAGCTCTCGTTCTTAAGCACGCCTGAGTTCACCATATCGAGAAATTTTCAATGTCGGTTCTCAGTTCTGCTGCGCTGAGTACTCTTGAGCCTCCCCAAAGCCTTATCGAGGATCAGTTACCTCCGGCGGTAGGGTTGTACGAGTCATGAGATCGTCTGCTCGTTGCGTCATGTTGGAACTCGGGAGGAGAGGCTAGTGGTGTCTTACCTCCATCTGCTCTACGCTCCGCTCTTATCGCAATGAAACAACGTAAACTCTCTCGTTGTTGATGGGGCGTACAGAGACGTTCCGAGTACTGTTGACAACCCCATCATTTTTATGTTAGAGTGGCGCTGTTACTTGAAGCGAGCTTGTCATTGTGGACGAGACGCTGAGAAAGGCAAGCCTCCTGCAAAATAGGGGAGCAAAGCCCCGGAGTCTCAGGCTGCCATGGTCAACCAAGGAGGAAGCGTAGCACTTGCGCATCTTGTCTGGTGCGGCATGTCTTCAATCGGACGTTTTTCTCATCGGGGGGCTGCACGGTAAGTGAGGGGCAATGCTGGAAGAGGGCGCAGTTTTGTACAGCCTGGGGAGTTGTGCGAGGAGTATCGGAGAAAGGACGCCCGCGGGATCTCAATGTCGGTGAGGGAGCGGCATGAGAAGGCCCTCGCTGAGATACGGGGTCGGGTATGAGAGGAGAGAAAAGGCAAGGTTGGAAAGAGGCCAGGCAAAATTCTGGTGGAGTCGGAATCTATCAGGAGGTATTGCAGCGGAGGTTGGCTGACCAGCAGCTGAGGGGAAATGTGTAGCTACTCGGCGGGATTCGGCTGTCGCTTGGTTTGATCAAGGAGGAAGAACTCTTATCCGCACTGCAAAAAGCAGGCGAGTACGAATTGAGAGGAAAGGAGGGAGAGTTGGACGTGAAAAGGAAAGCCTTCAGCTTGATATTGACCGTTCTGATCTCGGGGATGGCTGGCGGGACAGCAATGGCAGATGCACTCGAAGTAACCCAACCAATCCAGGTCACTGATGACGAGTACTACGAACGAGGACAGTCAATTGTGTACGATGGCAGCAACTACTGGTTGTTCTATTGTAGATCGACATCCTGTAACGGCAACTATCAGAACAGCAATCCTGATGGAAACGACTACCAGATCTACTACAAAAAGGCACCTTCAGTCCCTGAGCTGGCAACCGCAACCGCTACACAAGTCACGGCAGCCTCGGGTGTGCCACCATCGAACGTCTTTAACGGAGAAACCTCCTGTGTGTACTTTGAAAGCAAGGTATGGACATTCGCCTCTGTACCGAGTCCCAATTATGCCAACCGAAATGCCATCTACGGGTGGTACACTGCAGATGGCACCACATGGACCAGCGTTGGGCCTTATTGGGACAACAAGCTTAGCGGCTCGCTTCACCACGATACGACGGTCTTTGGTGGTGAACTCTGGGTCGTGGAAGGAGCGGCAGACGGCGATTTTCGTACACGACATGGAGATCCCTACAACCCCGGAACTCCAGCTTGGACGGATAGCGAGGAAGATGTCAAGGAAGGCTCTGGAGGGCTAATCCACTTCTTCCAAGACGGAGTGCAATTATACATGGCGGCTTTACGCGCTGGGGCACCAAGAGCCAATGTGGTCTACGAATACGACACCAGCAATACCCAATGGAATACCATTGCACGTGTGTCTTCAAGCGGGTGGGACCCTACGCTATTCAAAGTGGGAGGAACATACGTCTTTGCACAAGCCCCGTGCGTTGGCGAAGGAGGAGGAAGGCAATACGTGATCGCCTACTCTAACAACGTTCTCGACGATATTTTCGCTGATGCCCTCAAGATGGTGTCGGAAGGCCGGTACGGCTCGAACACGTGGACGGACATGTGGCCGATCGGATTCACCGATGCCTCAGGGAATAGCTATCTGTTCTACACTTCAGAACGCGATCAGCCGGATCAGGAAGGTACGGGCAACATCTGGTACTTGTCATATGTGTGGAACCCAAGCCGTGCTCACTACACCTACATTCGGGAGGCAGTCGATGCATCGCTTGCTGGCGATACAATCAATGTGGCGGCGGGGACGTATGCTGAAGCAGTAACAATTGGTAAGGCCAACCTCGCGCTTCAATCAGAATCGAAGTGGGGTGCAGTCATAAGGCCCGACACCACTCCAGTAGGGTGGCCTGAGGCGGTGATATATATCAGTGCCGATGGCGTGACGGTTGATGGCTTTGAGATAGACGGGACTACCGTGTGTGATAATGGTATCCTTGGATGGAACACCAGTGGTCTCACCATCAAAAACAATAAAATTCATGGTGCTGTTCGTAAATGGGACGGTTGCGGTATCCTATTGTTTAGTTGGGGCAACACCGGAACCGTCTATGACAATCTCATTGAAAATAATGAGGTGTACGACACAGGCAGGATGGGCATCATGGTTATGGACTACGGTGGTGCTCAAAACACTTATACGGTAACGTCTGGTAACACCATTACTGGGAATACCGTACACGATGTCTGGAAAGTGACTTGGGGCGACCATGGTGGCGGCATTCAAATCAACGTAGCTAAAAACTGCTCGATCACCAATAACGTTGTCTATGATGTGCGGAACGATCAGCGAGGAATCTATATGTTTGGGTCCGCTGCCGGGAACACCATCACCGGGAACACGCTCAGAGACAACCCAATAGGCATCCAGCTCTGGATAAGTGGTGAGGGCGGAACCACGATCGATTGGGGGGGCGAAACTCCAACCTCTCCACAGGTCCGTTATAACAATATCTATGGTAATAGTACCGGAGCCATAAGCTCAAATATAGCGGGCACACCAATGGTAATGGACGCCACCTGTAACTGGTGGGGGCACCCGAGTGGACCTTCGGGCGTCGGGTCAGGGTTAGGTGATGCCGTGAGCGATCACGTTGACTATGGGCCACCCTGGCTTCTCGCCCCGGCTCCTGGGGGAGCGTGCGGAATCTGGGTTCAGATTGACATCAAGCCGGGGAGCGGCCCCAACAGCATCAACCTCAAGTCCAAGGGAGTGGTGCCAGTGGCGGTGCTAACCACTAGCGAGTTGGACGCAAGTGACATTGACCCCGTGACTGTACTCTTTGCCGGTGCGACGCCGCTACGCTGGACGATGGAAGACGTGGACGGCGATGGTGACATGGACCTACTGTTCCACTTCAAGACGCAAGATCTCAATCTCACCGGAGACAGCAAGGAGGCTGTCTTGACCGGAATGACCGGTGGGACAGATATAATGGGTATCGATACAGTAAGAATCGTGCCTGGGTCGGGCAAGCCGAAGTCTGAAGAGCTGGACATTCTCGCCGTGGCAGAGCAGCTACAGGTGTTGCCGTGCCCGAACCCGGTAAGGGATGTGTATACGACCACCTTCCGCGTGATGGGATCAGCAGCGTCAATAGTGGAGGCGATCCGGGTCAGGATCTTCGATCTATCCGGTGGCCTCGTATGGGAAGACGAGACCGTAGGTAGTGAACTCGATTGGCACGTAGAGAATCTAGTTGGAGATTACCTGGCCAACGGCATGTACCTGTACCAGGTGTCGATCAAGATCGACGGGATGTGGATCAGCAAAGATATCGGGAAGATCGCGGTTTTACGCTAGCCTTGGATAAACATTGGATGAGCCAGGTCCTGGGAACTCCAGGGCCTGTTCTTTGTCGAGCATGGAACCGACATGACCGAAGATAGAATTCTTGTGTTAACGTGCTCCTGGGACTGAAAGTCACTCGCAAAGCTTACTCAGCGCCTTCCACCCTTTCGAGCCAACCTGCGAAGCGGGAGAGCCAAGGGGATTCGAACTCGCACGTTTTGTTTGACGGTATCGTGGAGCTCGGTTCCTCTGAGCATCGCCGATGAGATTGAACAAGTTGAGAATGAGGTGAACCTGTAGAGCGGACGCCCGCAATCCTTGTGCTGGGTGACGGTAACGGTATGAAACCGAACTCGGAGATGGAAATGGATAAGTCCTGTGGACTTTGGTGCAGTAGTCACGACTTGAACTGACAGAGTGACTCTCGAAAGAGGTGGTCACGGCGTATCCTTTCCGGGAAAGAGACAACCAGAAAGGAGAACGAAACCATGACCACCGTAGAGAAGCTTATCAAATCGAAGATGAATCTGCTCGACCTGGCTGCATATTTGAAGAATGTGTCCGAGGCGTGCCGGGTGATGGGCTACAGTCGGGACACATTTTACCGAGTGAAGAAGGCGTACGAGAACGGCGGCACGG
>CAZOUO010000186.1:0-4892 GCA_964582975.1 uncultured Thermotogae bacterium
CTTGTCTCCCATCAAGGCACCCACTCCTCCTCGAGCGGCCGCATTGTGAAGCGAGAGCATGATGGATGCGAACAAGACGCGGTTTTCACCTGCAGGTCCGATACAGGCCACTCTCAAATCGGAGTGTCCTAGCTCTTGTTGAAGCAATTCCGTAGTCTCGCTCACACTTTTTCCCCACAGCGAGCGCGCATCACGAAGGTCAGCCTGTCCATCTTGAATCACCAAGAAGACCGGCACATCGGCTCGCCCGGTCACAACTACCCCATCGTACGCGGCAAACTTCAAGGCTGCACCAAAATGCCCACCCCCATTAGCTTTCAAGTACATTCCTGTAGCGGGGCCTTTGCACGTGACCGTTGTACGCCCAGAGGAAGGAGCTGGGGTACCGCTTAGAATGCCACTCATAAAGATCAGTGGACTCCTCTCATCGAAAGGATCCAAATCTGCTGGAATCAGATCCCACAGCAGCCGGGCCGCAAGACCCCGGCCCCCCAGAAACATCTCTACGTTCTTCGGGTCGATCGATTCTGTTCTGGTTCTACCACTGCTCAGATCAACCCAAAGAAGCTGTCCGATGTACCCTGTCGCGCCTTTCTTCATTAGCTCTCCTTGTTCTCTTGGATGTTCTGATAGGCTTCCATCCGATCTTGGGCAGCCTGGGCATATTCCTCTTCCCGTTCAAGATCTGGAGTCAGGGAGTGAAGGGCGGCTGGCATGTCGTAGGCTCCAGTGCATACCTTGATACAGAGCGGCTCTCCGCTGCATAGATCGCACTTCACAGCTTTTTTTGCAACGGGATCAAAGAAGATCCCGTGGTAGGGGCAGGCAGCCAAACACGACTGACAGCCAGTACACCTTTCTGTGTCGATCATGGGCATATCGAGATCTTCGTGCAGATGGATGGCATCTTCCGGACACGCGTCAAGGCAGGGGCGTTCCTTACACGCGATACAGACAAGCGGCACGTTCCTCCCTTCGTCGTTGGAAGATGCGATCTGTATTGCCGAAGCGGCGAGGCGTACTTCTCCAGTGTGAGCCAGGGAACAGGTCAGCATACACGCCCGGCAGCCAGTACATTTCTCGTAGTCGATATCAATTACCTTGCGAGTCATTCTACCTCCTCAAGGCAATCGAGGATAGATGAATAGTCGTCACATCTGGTCAACAAATCGCGACAGGCCCTCGCTCCGCAACGAACAACCAAAGCAACATTCAGCAGATCCTCTACCAGGCCTCGCGCTTCACCAATCAGCCTCTGAGTAGCCTCATCACTTGCATCCAGGCGCTTCTTATATGTGCTTCGGCTCAGTTTTTCGTAAGTCCATCCGCGGACCCCGTTGTAGCTTTCTCCAGCTAGGGGAAGACAGCCTAGAAGCATGGATATGTTAGAAATCTCTCTGATAACGCCTTCTTGCCCCGCAGCAAAATGCATACCCTGAGCTACTGTGCCAACTATTTTCAGCTTCTTCCTAGAGATGTCCTCGCGAAAAACCAGCGAGTTAGCTAAGCGATCGTAGAAACACTTAAGCTGCCCCGGAATAGTCATTACAAATACGGGTATGCTATGCAAAATGGCATCTGCACGAAGCCATGCGTCCCGCATTGGTGAGAAGTCATCCTCCAGTACGCAATTGCCTTTGGCATCGATGCACCCGTAGCACGCAATGCACGGAGAGATTCTCTTGCCTGAGAAATCGATCTTCTCTACCTCGACTTTCGCTCCTTCAAATGAGTCTGCAGCTTCCAAAGCCTGCTCTAAGAGGAACATAGAGTTCCCCTCTCGACGAGGACTTGCGGATATCCCCAGCAATCTGATGGATTCTTTCATTCCTCCTACCTCCCTCTCTGTGCCCTTATGTCTACACTTTTGCAGTCTAAGGTTGCTCCGCATCTTCGACCCTGATCAAAGCATCAACCGCAACAGCCTTCTCTTTTGTGACGATAACCGGGTTCAGATCGAGTTCCGCCACTTGGGGATAGTCACCAACGAATCGAGATACGCCCATCAGCGTGTAGCTGAGCGCTTCAATCTTGGCCGGGGCCTGGCCACGCTGGCCATATAGGATTGCTGTACCTCTTATACTATCAATCATTTCTCGAGCGTCATGCTTGGTCAGGGGAGCAATTCGGAACACAACGTCGGTCAATGCCTCTGCCAAAACCCCGCCGAGGCCGAACATGACGGCGTGTCCGAATTGAAGGTCACGAATGGCGCCGATAATTACCTCGACCCCGCCGACTTCCTGTTGCTGGACAAGTATGCCTTCGATAGTTGCTTTGGGGAATGCGGAATGCACTTCCTCAAGGATCCTTTCGTACGTGGCAGCTGCTGTTTCCTCAGTGATCCCCGTAATGACCCCTCCAACTTCGGACTTGTGGGAAATATCGCGCGAGACGATTTTCATTACGGCGGGACCTCCCATTTTTCGTACCGCAGCTTCAGCTTCCTTGGGACTGGTGGCCAAGACCGTGGCCGGGAAGGTTATGTTGTACTCGCTCAAAATCGTCACAGCTTCAATCTCCGTCAAGCTTCGGTCTTGCTGAAGGAGGGCTCTGATGTGCTTTGATTCGTCGTTCATGGTTAGATCTCCGATTGCTTTTGTCGTATGATGACACTAGTAATTCATTATAAGATAGACATACATTAACGGGATGGTCAGGTCTTGTCAAGGAAAGGGGATACTCAAAATACGGTGCTGCAGGCAGTTAGCTCTTCCTTCCTTTGACGTTCTTTGACAAAGCAACGCGTTTTGCAGGAAGAAGCACATGAAAAGCTTGGCAATCGCTCCAGGAAACTGCATAGTCGGCGAAGGAGCCTTTGAGGAAGGAGGCAAGCTTGCGGCACGGTTCGGTCATCGTGCAATCCTGTTTGGCGGCAAAACTGCACTAGAACTCACTCATAACCGCCTGGCAACGCAGTTGTCTCGTGCCAACGCAGTGTTCACTTCAGCGGTCTTTTCTGGCGAGTGTTCTCTTCCACAGATCGCGAAAGCGACAGAGCTCTTTGCCGGGCATGACGTAGCTGTCTGCGTGGGTGGAGGCAAGGCTATTGACACAGGAAAAGCAGCCGCCCAGGAGGCTGGTATCCCTTGCGTTACTGTTCCAACCAGCGCTGCCACCTGCGCTGCGTGTACTTCTCTTTCCATTATTCATACTGACGCAGGGGCTTACGTGACAGGCCAATTTCTTTCAGAGTGTCCTCAGATGATGATCATCGATCCTCAGCTTGTTATCACGGCACCACCGCGTCTGCTAGCTTCGGGGATTGTGGATGCTCTTGCCCGTGCTTGGGAAACTGAATTGGCTGCCAGAGTCAGACCACTCAAACTGCATGCTGCGCTCTCACTAGCAGTAACGCGCGAGTATACACGAACTCTACTTGAGGAAGGCACAAGCGCTCTTGTCGCCTGTCAAGAGAAGAGCATGACAGAGGGATTTGAGCGGGTGGTGAATGCATGTACCCTTGGGGCTGGCTTGGCAAGTGGTCTGTGTTATGGTTTCTTCAGATTGAACATCGCCCATGCCATCTCTTATGGCCTGACTCATTTCATTCAGTCGGAGAATGCATTGCATGGGGAGACTGTTGGATTGGGTCTCCTGGTCCAGCGCTTTCTGGAAGACCCATCAGGCAAGTCTATGCACCAGCTACGATCTAGGCTCTTAGAGTGGAACCTTCCAGTTACGTTTGCAGCAGTTGGCTTAGAGCTTGAAGTGAATACCAACGCAGCTCCCCATGCTCTTGCATGCAAGGCACACGAATTCGTCGATCAGGAGAACGCTGTTCCGTTTCCAGTTTCAGAGACAACGCTCCATCAAGGAATCATGGCCGTTGAAAAAGCTTCTATCTGAGAGACCAGCCAAGCCTGCAATGGTCTTGAGCAGTGTTTCGCGAGGCTTGTTTGGTCGCGCTGGCTGTAAGACGATGGGGGTGCCAATTCTCACCCAAGCTCAAAAAGACCGAGCGCACCTGAAACTGCACGACATGTTCTCAATGACAGAACGGAGTCCGACGTATTGCTTTGAGTATGGCGGACGGTTCACGTAATACTTTCACCTGCCAGGCTGTCTTAAGGCTGCCTAGCGAACGGGAGGCTGAGAAGATGATTGAATCCTCATGTGGAGCAGATGCAAAGTGAGAATCTCCGCGAAGTCCTTTGGGGGATTACGGGATTTGATAGGGTCTTCTAGCGTCACCCTCTGCCTGCAATCGGGTGCGGTGGCTAAAAGATGTCTTGGGTGAACTGCTTGAGCACTACCCCCGCCTATACAGGGAGCTTGAGTTGGGAATAGGGAAAGGCTATCTGACCGTCTTGCTGAATGGCCAGAATGTCCGTTTCCTGGATGGAGTGGAGACTGCCCTGTCTGATGGCGCAACATTGGCCTTCCTGCCTCCGATTGGCGGGGATAGCGTCAGTCCGGGTTCCTTATTTGCAGGTGATCCAACGTTCTAGATCCTCAACCTCCGAGAGGAAATTCAAGAAGCTATTCCTGCAATGAAAATGATATCTCGTTGTACAAGGAAAGCCATAAGTGACACTTCATTCTAACATTATGGGCATGTTTTCCACTTTCACAGCAGTTCACCCGCCGTAAACCCCCCATCTACGAAGAAATTCTGTCCTGTGATGTAAGCCGATGCGCCGGAGGCCAGGAGCACTACCAAGCCATCCAGATCTTCAGGTAAACCGGCGCACTGCTGGGGGATCTCAAGCATGAGTCTTCTAGTCCAGTCTTTCTGGTTGAACAAAGGCGCTGTAAGCTCAGTCTTGAAGTACCCCGGACTAATGGCATTTACAGTGATGTTGTATTTCGCCCATTCAACTGCTAGCGTTTTCGTCAGGGTCACGTCCGTCAATGTGGTGTATTGATATCGCACCATCTTCGTTGCCTGA
>CAZOUO010000187.1:0-4873 GCA_964582975.1 uncultured Thermotogae bacterium
GAGCACGGCCCTGAAAAGGCCGGTGTCCCCAGTTCGAATCTGGGCCTCGGCACCAAGCTTTTTCCTTGACCGAAAGCCCCCCTGTTCGATATCCTGGTCCCACATGATGAGGGGCAACCAATGAGCGACAATCCCAAAACGATCTGGAATAGAATCTTAGCAGACCTTGAGAAAGAGATACCGCACACAAGCTATGAAACTTGGTTCGGCCAAGTGCGTCTACTCCGACTGAAGGATAGTTCACTGGTGATCAGCGTCCCCGATAGCTTCACTAAAGGGGGCATCGAACGCCGCTATCGTGCTCTGGTAGAGAAGCTCGCCTCCACAGCGTGTGGTCGAGATATTCAGCTTACCCTGGAGATCGCCAACGCTACGCAGAGTACGGTCGACCCTCTCCCTTCCGTGCCTAAGGTACCAACACCGGCGCAACCGCGGGATACTCTCCCGCTCAACCCAGACTATACGTTCGCTCAGTTCGTACGGGGTGGGAGCAACCATCTTGCGTACGCTGCCTCGTTGGCGGTCGCCGAAGCGCCGGGGAAGGCGTATAATCCCCTTTTCATCTACGGAAGCGTCGGACTTGGAAAGACTCATTTGTTGCAAGCAATAGGGAACTTCGTCGTCTCTTCCGGCCTCCCCAGGACGGTCGTTTACACCACTTCAGAGCGTTTTGCCATCGAGTTGATCAACGCAATCCGCAACAACATCACCCCTAACTTCCGCGAGAAATACCGCCGCGTCGATCTGTTATTGATTGACGACGTCCACTTTTTGGAAGGGAAAGAAGCCACCCAGGAGGAGCTGTTCCACACATTCAATGAGCTATATGGAAATGAGAAGCAGATCGTCCTATCAAGCGACCGCTCTCCCCAGGAACTCTCCGGCTTGCAGGAGCGACTTGTCTCCCGCTTTCGTTGGGGGCTCGTGGCTGACATTCAACCCCCGGATCTGGAGACAAGGATCGCCATCCTTCGCGAGAAGGCGAGCCATCGCGGGCTCCAGGTGGATGATGACATCCTTGAATTGATCGCCAGTCGCATCTCATCCAACGTCCGGGCACTGGAAGGAGCGCTCGTAAAGGCGATCGCCTATGCCGAGCTGCAGGGTGAGAAACTCACCCCCAAGAACCTGGAGGCGATGCTTCCCGAGGAAGGAAAGCGAGAGCGGTTGAATATCGGTCATATCAAAGAAGAGGTGGCCTCGCGATACAACCTAAAACACCACGATTTGGAAGGGTCCAGTCGCAAGAAGGAGATCTCCCAGGCTCGCCACATCGCCATTTATCTCGCCCGCGAGATGACAAACCAATCCTTCCCCGCCATCGGAAAACAGTTTGGGAACCGCGATCACACAACGATCATGCATTCCTACTTGAAAATCAAGGGCCTCGTTGAAGAAACACCGCTCCTGCACGCCGAGATCAAGGAGATCCAAGAGGGCCTAAACGCGCGGTTTAGGATCGCCTAGAAGAGGAAAGACCGTTTTTATGATGGTTTCAAAGAAAACTCTTTTGTATTGACCTGTGGAAAACTCTGTGGAAAAGGGACTCAAAGGTGGTGAAAAAGAGCAGTTGGCTGTGGAAAAGTCCTGTGCGAAAAAGGGGGCAATCTTATCCCCCGCGCTTATCCACTGGAATCCACCGGTGTGAACAGTTTTTCCACAGGGTTCTCCACAGATTGGACGTGTGCTCCGACGTGAAAAACACCAGTTTTCCACAAGCTCACCCCGCAACTACTAATACTACAAAATGGTCATTATGAGCTGGGTAGACGGAGTACTTCGGCGTTACAACCTCTGGGAGCAGTACAGACAACAGCGTGTCCTCCTGTTTTGGGAAAAGGTTGTGGGAAGCCAAATTTCGCAGGTCAGCCGGTCCGAGAGGTTCTCGGATGGAACGTTGTGGATTTCAGTCTCCTCCCCAACTGTCGCCCAAGAGCTTTCGTTTTTCGAAGCACGCTATATTGAACGTATCAACGATTTGTTGGGCGAAGAGGTTCTTCGAAGGATTCGCTTCGTTCCGGGCCAGTTTGGGAAAGTGGCGCCAAGAAAACGTGCAACCCTATCAGCTGCTGACCACAAGGAGGCACGCAGATTGTTCTCTGCGTTACCAGATCCAGGACTTCGGAAAGCGTTTGAGCAACTGTATTTGACGTTGCGAAAACGTGAAGTGGATCTCCTTTTGGCAGGGGGGAAGCGCTGTCCGCGCTGTGGGGCCGTGTTCACCGGGGGCCAGGAGGCTTGTCCGGGATGTCGCTTTGAGGGAGATTGAGACAGAAGAGAGAACAGATTAGAATAGCGCGACTATGCAAAGTCTAGATTGCACCACCATCATTGGCATCCACTCGAGCGGCGAACGTCGGGGTGTCGTTGCCAGTGACGGCCAAGCCACGCTTGAAACGACGGTGATCAAAAGCAACACCAAGAAGGTTTATCGTCTCTACGACGATCGTGTCTTGGTTGGTTTTGCTGGTGCGACAGCCGACTGCCTCACCCTGCTTGACAAGTTCGAGGGGAAGCTGAAGAAGTACGACGGTCGCTTGCGGCGTTCTGCGGTGGAGCTGACCAGGGAGTGGCGTACCGACCGGATCCTGCGTCACCTTGAGGCGATCCTGGTGACGGTGAGTGAAGAGGGGATCCTGATGATCTCAGGGGGGGGAGATGTCCTCGAACCGGATGAGGGTGTAATTGGAATTGGATCCGGGGGTGCGTACGCCTTGGCCGCCGCTCGGGCACTTCTTTCCGAGACTAAACTGTCGATTGGCGACATCGCGCGACGATCACTAGAGATCGCAAGTACCATTGACATCTACACCAATCGGGAGCTCGTGCTGGAGGAGATTTCTTGGTAGGAGGGATGGATGAGCGGGCTTGTAGAGGTTTCTGATGCGGCGCTGAGCGGCCTCACTCCGCGACAGATTGTCGCTGAACTAGACAAGTACATCGTTGGACAGAATGAGGCGAAGCGTTCGGTAGCGATCGCCTTGCGCAACCGGATGCGCTGCCAGCTTGTTAAAGGAGAGATCCGCGAGGAGATTAAGCCGAGGAATATTCTGATGATCGGGCCGACCGGGGTGGGGAAGACCGAGATCTCCCGGCGGCTTGCACGGCTCACGACCTGTCCGTTTGTCAAAGTAGAGGCGACAAAGTTCACCGAGGTTGGCTACGTAGGACGGGATGTGGAATCGATGGTCCGCGACTTGGTCGATATGGCGATCGCCATGGTCCGAGAAGAAGAAGTGCTCCGGGTAGAGGAGGAAGCAGAGCGAATCGTAACGGAAGAGATTCTAGATGCGCTTTTGCCGATCTCTGAACCCGATCCGCAGCGAGAAGAAAGCACTAGGAAGACCCGGGAGAAACTCCGAACGAAGCTTCATGCTGGCGAGCTCGAAGAACGATACATTGAGATCACTGTTGAAGAGCAGGTGATTCCCCAGGTTGAGGTCTTCACCCAGGATGGGATGGACCAGATGGGGATCGACATGGGCGATATGCTCTCCGGACTTTTGCCTCCGTCGCGCAAGAAACGACGACTGCGGATTCACGATGCACGACCGATCTTGTTTGAACAAGCCGTTGACCACCTAGTCAACATGGAGGATGTGCGGCAACGGGGGTTACAGTTGGCCGAGGAGACGGGAATCGTCTTTTTGGATGAGATCGACAAGATCGCTGCCGGTGGAAGGGAGGAAACCAGCGGGCCGGGGGTTTCTCGTCAGGGGGTTCAGCGCGACCTGTTACCCTTGCTAGAGGGAACAACTGTGCGCACCCGCTATGGAACTGTTACTACCGAAAACATCCTGTTCATTGCCGCTGGGGCGTTTAACATGTCCAAGCCGTCCGACTTGATTCCCGAGCTCCAGGGCCGGCTTCCGATTCGCGTCGAGCTGAACAATCTCAGCGCAGATGACTTCAAGCGTATCCTATGCGAGCCGAAGGACGCGCTCACAAAGCAGTATCAAGCACTTCTTGCGGTGGAGCGGGTCGAGTTGGAGTTCGAAGCAGGGGCGATTGAGGAGATTGCTCGTATCGCTTACGAGCTAAATCAAACGACCGAGAACATCGGGGCGCGGCGGCTGGCCACGGTGATGGAAAAGCTGGTTGAGGAAATTTCGTTCGAGGCCGATAGCCTGCGGGGTGAGAGGATCGTTATCGACCGCGATACCGTGACCGGCCGTCTTGCTGGGATCATCGAGGATCCGGATCTATCGCGATACATCTTGTAGATAGTACTTGGGCTTGCCATCAAGAGATGAGGAACGTTGTCGTGCTTCTCTTCCCTGTAGCGTTGTGTGTTGATGGCAGCGCTGGGTAAGATGAATCTATTTCTAAAAGGAGGAGACAGTCCGATGATCCACGTCTCTTTACCGGATGGGTCGAAGATAGAGGTCGCACGTGGCACCTCAATCCTCGAGGTGGCCGAGGCGATCGGGCCGCGGCTTGCCGAGGACGCGGTGTGCGCAACCGTCGATGGCGAGCTGCGCGACCTGCGCGAGCGTTTGAACGAGGATTGTACCCTGACGCTTCTTGTGCCTGGATCCCTGCAGGCGTTGGAGATCCTCCGCCACACAACGTCGCACGTCATGGCCCAAGCGGTGAAGAGGCTGTTTCCTGACGCCAGGCTCGGTATCGGTCCCGCGATTAAGGATGGTTTCTACTACGACTTTGACGTACCACAAGCGTTTAATCCCGATGATCTAGAGCGGATTCATGTTGAGATGAAGCGGATCATCGATGAGGACCTTCAGATTGAGCGAATCGATACGTCTAAAGGGGACGCCCGAGCGATTCTAATTAGGCGCGGCGAGGATCTGAAGCTGGAGCTTTTGGAGGAGATCGAAGCTGACGAGGTCACGCTTTACAAGCAGGGCGAGTT
>CAZOUO010000188.1:0-4816 GCA_964582975.1 uncultured Thermotogae bacterium
ACTCCCGCACGATCGACCCCAAAAGCCAAACCCATCAGGAGAAGATGAGCTCCGCGCTGAAAGAGCTTTCCTCCACCAAAGCCACGGTCAGTCTGGAAAGAGATTCAGTCACCAAGGAGATGGTTCTGTGGGGAATGGGAGACGTGCATCTCTCCGTGTTCATCGACCGGCTGAAGAATCGCTACAACGTCTCTTTGGAGACGCGCCAACCGCGCATTCCTTACAAGGAGACGATTCAGAAGCAGGCGACCGCACAATACCGGCACAAAAAGCAGACCGGTGGCCGTGGCCAGTTTGGTGAAGTCTTCCTCCGCATCGAGCCGCTCCCCCAGGGCGAGGGGTTCAAGTTCATCGATGAGATCAAGGGAGCGGCAATCCCTGGGCAATACATACCCGGAGTGGAGAAAGGAGTCGTTGAGGCGATGGAGGAGGGGAATCTCGCGAAGTATCCGGTCACCGACGTCTCGGTCGCCGTCTTCGACGGGAGTTTCCACCCGGTCGACTCCTCGGAACTGGCATTCAAGCTGGCCGCACGAAACGCGTTTCGGCAGGCGATGGACCAGGCGGGTCCTGCGTTCCTTGAACCGGTTATGAGTTTAGAGGTGCGTGTTCCTGAGCAATTTACCGGGGATATTGTCAGCGACCTCAATGGGCGGCGCGGCAGAATTCTCGGCATGGAGCCGTCGACCCGACTCACCACCGTGCGCGCCGAGGTTCCCCTGGCAGAGTTGCAGAGCTATGCGCTTGACCTCAAATCGTTGACTCAAGGACGAGCGACCTTCCAGATGAGCTTTTTGAAATATCAGAAGGTCCCAGCGAATTTGCAGGAGAAGGTCATCGCCCAGGCAAAGGGAGCCGAATGATCGTAGAACGCTACATGCACTCGGATCCGGTCACGGTCCTGCCCGATGCAACCCTTGGAGACGTCAAGCGGGTGATGGACGAGAACGGCTTCGGTCTTCTTTTGGTTGCCGCTGCCGATGGGCAATTGAAAGGCTTCATTACCCGGGGTTCGTTGAAAGAGGTCACCGACTGGGAGATCCCAGCGGAAAAGACGTGCTTTGAGGCCCGGTTCGCCGTGTCGCCGACGGATACGGTGGAAAAGGCCGCGCTCATTCTCCTTGAGAATCGGTTGGTCCTTCTTCCCGTGGTCGATGAGGGACGGTTAGTTGGGGTGATTACTCAGAGTGAGATCCTTCGTGCCCTTGCACGTGCACTGGGAATAGGCTTGGAAGGAACCCGTCTGACCGTCAAGGTGAGCCCCGACTCTGAGGATCTTCATCGGGTCCTGGATGTGCTCCGCAAAAACCACGTACAGCTCGTCAGCATGGCGCAAGGAAGCGTGGACGAGACGCACCGTGATGTCATCCTACGGGTACAGGGAGTTACGGATAAAGAGGGGCTTTGTACCGAGCTTGAGGTAGCACTCCGCGGTGATTGATGGTTGAGGTTGCACTAAAGACTCACCGGACTTGCGAGCTTCTGGAAATCACTCAGAAAATCCAGAGTGCACTTGATGCGTCGGGCGCTCAAGAAGGAATCTGTTTTATCTTCTGCCCCCACACCACCGCCGGCCTTTTGATTAATGAGCACGCCGATCCGGCTGTCGGGCAAGACATCTTGTCGTTTCTCGAGGAGCTTGTCCCCACAAATCGAGCTTGGACCCACGCTGAAGGAAACGCTCCTGCTCACGTTAAGGCTACCCTGGTTGGAAACTCACTGCAGGTGGCTTTTGAAAAGGGAAGATTGCTTCTGGGGACGTGGCAGGGGATCTTCTTTTGCGAGTTCGATGGCCCTCGACGAAGAAGGATCTGGGTACAGGTCCTATCTTGATAGGAATTTCCCTCTGGTCCCCGTGTTGCAGGAGGGATGTGCTTGGGCGAAGCTACCAGGAATCGAGAAAGATGACGGGTAGCTGGGGGTCCATGGGGTTAGAAAAACTCGTTCTATAGTGGAGCGTGATGTGAAATTGGCACTCCCAATTCCCAAAAGAAATCGGAACGCAAAGCGTTGGGATCAGGTCTAGCACATAGCCGGTCGTCTCCTGCTCAGGGAGTGAGGCTTCCAGGCTAGACCATACCCCCGCTTTCCATTTCAGCTTGAGGGTTGCAAACGTTAGGTCGAAGGTGTGCGTGCTGCCCAAAGAGGCGAAGGTTGCATTCACATCAGGCAGGAAGGAAAACTGCAAACTGCTTTCTGCAAGAACGAACAAGCTCGAGAGCATGAGCCCCATTACGATTGCCGCTGCTATCCGATACATCTTCAGTCGCCTCTGCTACTATACAATATACAACCTTGAGCATCCATTGTCTAGCTTCACGTTGCCTGCGCTCATCACTTCCTTTCGATCTTCGGTTGGCGTATAAGTGGAAACCAACAACGATTGTATCAGCTCGAACCGAGCCTCCATAAGCATTTCGATGTGTCCAGCCATGACCGACTCGTTTTCTCTTTGTAACACAGAGTGCGCGATAGTTTTCAACAAGAAAAGCTCAACTAAACTTGAAACAGCAAGGAAGGTAAGCGTTGGTTCATTGTCTATCGGAGCGACGTATTAGGAATAATAAAGGTGGACCTCCTAAGCGGTCACTGTGAGGTTAAGGGATGATCCCCTTTTGTCTAGGGGATCATGTCTCTTTTGGCTACGTCAGGCCAAACGCTACTGCAGTCTCTGCTGCAGGCTATTTGCTAGTAAGCGGTTGCGTCTTTGGATACTTAAGACCTGTCCCTGTATTAAACAGAACGACGGTTTCTTCAGGTGCAATCCAACCTCTAGCAAGCAGTTTTTCCAAAGCGGCTAGAGTGGCACCTCCCTCTGGGCAGGCAAAGATTCCTTCCCGGTATGCCATCTTCATTTGTCCTGCAACCAGAGCCTCGTCGGAAACGGCGATTGCCGTGCCCTGGCTCTCCCGTATGGTACGCAAAATGAGGAAGTCTCCGATTGCCGTGGGAACACGTAAGCCTGCAGCTATCGTGGTCGCGTTCTCCCAAGGCTTGGCGAATTCCTCTTCCGCTTGGAAGGCACGCGGGATCGGAGCACATCCGGCGGCCTGAACCACCACCATCCGCGGACGCTTCTCCCCAATCCAGCCCAGTGCTTCCAGTTCGGAGAATGCCTTCCACATGCCAATCAGCCCGGTGCCTCCCCCCGTTGGATAGATGACGACGTCGGGGAGATTCCAGCCAAAATGCTCAGCGAGTTCATAGCCCATTGTCTTTTTTCCCTCAATGCGATACGGCTCCTTGAGGGTGGAGACGTCAAACCATCCATGTTTTTCTGCGCGCTTCCTCGCCTCTCGACCACAATCGGTGATCACACCTTTCACAAGGGTTACCTGCGCCCCGTACGCTTCACATTCTATTAGAAAAGGGCGCGGTACGTCCTGGGGCATGAAGACATGCGCCTCCATCCCAGCATTAGCGGCGTAGGCGGCCGCGGCACCCGCCGCGTTGCCAGCCGAAGGGATCACCACTTCCGTTACTCCCAATTCCTTGGCTCGGGAGATCGCTACACCTAATCCACGTGCCTTGAACGACCCGGTAGGATTCAGTCCTTCATCTTTTATAAATAGGTGACGTAGCCCCAATTCTTCGCCCAGTTGCTTGGCACAAAGAAGCGGCGTATACCCTGTCCCGAGGTGAATTTCGTGATTCTTCTCGCGCACAGGAAGTAACTCTCGATATCGCCACAGCGTCGCCTCACGTCCTCTAAGAGATGCACTGGACCATACCTTCCTGGCGTGGTCTAGGTCATACCGAGCAAGCAACGGCTTGTTGCATGCAGGACAAACTGTTTGAACCCTGTCTGCATCGTACTCTTGGTCGCAGTAGCTGCATTCTAGATGGCTAAGGGCGCTCATTGATCGTTCTTTCCATCGTCAGCCTCGTTCCTCTTTTGGATAACTTATCTCGGACGTCCAAGGCGGAATGACAACAAATGAGAGATTATCTTAAGCAACGGATGACTCGTTTTCAGCGTTACGTAATGTCGGTGGGACCGCGATGAAATTCAACGACCAATACCTGGATCCAATGCCAACACAATCGTTTCCACGAGTTCCTCACGGTTTCCAAGTTTGACGCGCACAAGCTCAAACTCTTGTCGGATGCGATGGACGAGGGGATGATCGGCGTGGGCGTGAGTGGAAATCAACAGAGATTTCGAGCTGGCAAGTGCCGCCTCGACAGCAGGGATGAACGCAGGTGAGCAAAGTTCCATCGGCGCGATCTCATCGATAACCACGAGCTCATTCTCCTTTATTGCGTTCTCGATAGCCGAGATCCCCACTCCCTCTAGGTCGGCCAGATTAACCCGATACTGCCCCACCTTTGGGCCTTTTCCGGGGTGCTGGGAGGCGAGCACACCTTCCCTGCCAGTGGCGATGTCGATCACAGAAAACCCGATGCGGTGACCACACTTACGGATCTCCTTCGTCAACATTCCTCCCGTACAGAGATGGATTCGTTCGAGCACGTGTTCAATTAATGTGGTCTTTCCCACCCCGGATCGTCCGGTGATTGCGACTCGTGATTTGATCTCCATCTTGTCCCATTCTATCCTTTTCCTATGGCCGATGAAAGAAAGTCCTTGCAGATCGAAAGAATCAAGCTTGTGTTTCAATCAGGAATGAGGCGCGTGGCCGCCCAGAATCAAATGATGGCCATCGGGGCTCGGTTACTTTCCCCTTGTCGTTTACTAGTGTAAAGAGGACCCAGAAGGCTGGGGTATCTGCGCGCATGTATGGTGGTTTTCGGATAGTCCGAGAAAAGTGATTATAAAAAAGATACGAAAGATAGCCCACCTGGACATGGACGC
>CAZOUO010000189.1:0-4811 GCA_964582975.1 uncultured Thermotogae bacterium
CTTCTTCGTGGATGACAACCTTATCGGGAACAAGAGACTTCTTAAGAGTGAATTGTTGCCGGCCCTAATCGAGTGGCAGAAAGATAAGGCAGGGTTGGCGTTTCAAACTCAAGCGTCGATCGATCTAGCGGACGACGACACATTGATGGAGATGATGGTCGAGGCAGGATTCCGTACGGTCTTCGTTGGAATCGAGACGCCGGATGAGGACAGCCTGAGCGAATGCAACAAGCGGCTGAACAAGAACCGCAACCTGGTTCAGGATGTAAAACGCATCCATCGAGCTGGATTGCAAGTACAAGGTGGCTTTATCGTTGGATTTGATCATGACACGCCTTCGATCTTCCAGCGGCAGATTAATCTCATTCAAAAAAGTGGGATTGTGACCGCAATGGTTGGCCTGCTACAGGCTCCGCCGGGCACACCGCTTTACGAACGTCTGAAGAAGGAAAACCGGCTGGTTGAAGACGTGTCGGGAGATAACGTAGATGGTACGACGAACATCATTCCCATCATGGACCTCGCTACGCTGCGAAAGGGATACAAGAGCATACTGCAATACATCTACTCACCAAAGCATTACTACCGGCGTGTCAAGACCTTCCTACGAGAGTACAAGCCACCGAAGCTGCATATCTCGCTTGAGTTTCAGTACATCTTAGCGTTCTTTCGTTCCGTCTACAGGCTTGGTATCCTGGGCAAGGAGCGAGTTGAGTATTGGAAACTCTTAGTATGGACGCTTTTTCACCGTCCCAGGTCGTTTCCGCTGGCCGTCACATTTGCAATCTATGGCTACCATTTCCGCAAGACCTGTGAGCAACACGTTGCCTTAGGTTAAAGCGCTCCGCTGGATCACTTTCCTGGGAGGTCTGCTGCCCCATCGAATTCCCTTAAGGAAGAGAACCTTGCAAAGCGAGGACCGGAATTAACTACGGGGTGTGTTCTTTCAGTCCAGCATTCTGCACACGACTCTGCTCTCTGAATCTTCGATGCTCCTCGTCGGTCAACTTCCGGAAGTGTTGGGGAGAGGACTCGATGACCAAGTAAAAGGACTTGTTGGGAGCGGGGATGAAGTAGACCAACTCACCATTGAGCGACCCGACGCGTCGGTTCTTTATCAGCTCAGCAACCTTTTTCTCCGCACTTAACTCACAATCGAGCTGCAGCGCTTTGTAGCACTTCATCAGTTAGCCCTTCCATTGTCAGTTGAAGTGGCGTCCGAATTCAGATAGGTCAAAGTCCGAGTCAACGAAGTAGTCGAAGTCTGCTTGTTCATTTGCGGGAGGCTTAATGGCTGCCCGTTGGAACACATCCTCGGTAATATAGAGAGGGGAATCGGTTCGGAGCGCTAGGGCAATTGAATCGGAAGGACGGGCATCGATCTGCTTGATCTCGTTTCTTGCTGTGCGCACATAGAGGGTAGTGTGAAAGACCCCGTCTTTAACAGCGCTAATTACCACACGCTCTAGGGTTCCAGCCAGGGAGTGTAGTATGTGCTGTATTAAGTCGTGCGAAAGAGGGCGCGGGTAGGACTCGCCTTGGATCTTTATCATGATCGACGCTGCCTCGGCTTGCCAAACTCCAATTGGAACCACATGCAAAGAGAGCTGATCCCTAAGCAACATGACGTAGGTCTCATTCTCACTATCAAGGAAAATGGCTTTGAGCTCTACACGTCTTAGGTCACGTTCATCAGTCATTGCGAAAACACCTACTGTCACCGTAAGGAATTGAGAGTCAAAATGCAACCGGAGCCGGCTAGGGGGCTAAGTACTATTCGGGCATTACTGAGTGGATCCATGACTCCAATGGGCAGCCAGTTGAGGTCGTTGTTGGCAACGGAATGCTTTCGACTATAAGCTCCGCAATACAAGCAATTTTCTGTTGCATAAATGAGAGTTAGGTAGAAACGTCACCAGCTTGTTTTGCGGCTCGCGGGAATCCAACTCTCCTGACGGATATCCATTGGCCTTCGCTTCAGGCTCCCAGCATCAAAACACTTTCCATACTTCAAACACGCGGCGGGTTAGCTCCCCCTTTACAATGTCTTTCAGCGCCTCCTGGATCTTGGGCCCTGTCTCTCGAACGGTGGCTTCAGCATCCTCCCTAGTTTCCCACACAGTTAAGCCCCCGTAGTCGCCGACTGAGTCGTCACCGAACATCGTTCCACTTTTGAATCCCTTGCGCGAGCTGATGATGGGAACAAACTGCTCGCACAGTTTGTCTCCCACCTCACGCATCCCTGGCCCGAGGTTGAAGAACGTCCACACTGCATACATCGCTCAGCCTCCTTCCACTCTACAATCCTAGATTCCCGCAGACCGCATTTGCTTCTAATAGTTAGTATACCGCAGGAGAACATGTGAAACAAGAAAGAGAAAACTCTCTTGCTGTAGAGCTTCCTCCTAAGGTCTGCGCAATGAATGGCTTCTTTCGCTGCGAGAATTGTCTGCCTCGGGAAGACAGTCCAGCTTCGAAGTCAGTCTAAGGGCTCCAAGACATAAGCTGAGCAGGTTTTGTAGAAGGAATGCTTATCAGAGCGTGAGTTTTGGAGCCCGGGGGAGTGATTGTAGAATTCAAGTCGTGGCTCTTGCGTGGTAACGAGATCAATGCGCCTGTGTGGCAACGATATCTTGACGTGCCTGCTGAAATCGGTCCAGTTGCGCAGCCGACGTGAACGAACATAGAACTTTCGTGGAAGATGCTTTCTTTGCGCCATTTCCGCTGTTGACAAGCAGAGCAGACGTGGATGATTCGAGAACTCCAGATCTTTGGTACCTGCTAGTGTTGTAGACCATCAAGATACACCTCGGCCGTTTTCCGCCGTTTGTGCCAAGAACCCTCCTGGGAAGGGCTTTTCAATCCATGTAAGACTGAGAACCTATATCTATTGACTTTTCGCGCGATTTGTGTTATGGGTGTCACAATGTAATGAGCATTACATTCAGTTTGGCGGCGGGCCGGGCTGCTGTCAGGATGAGGGGAACGTGCTGCGGCACGATAAAACGAACTCACCGGCCCGTCTGCTTTTTCTCGATGATCGTTGGCGAGTGCTGCCCGTTTACTGAAGCGCGCTTTGAGAAAAAAGAAAATGGCCTGAACCTTTCCCTGACCTAAGTTCAGACCATCTTCTGCAACTCATTCTTTCGAACTTGCTGCTGTCAGGTAACTGTAATATACGTCACGTGGTAGGGCTTGTCAAGAGGGGCTCATCGTGAAGATCGGGGAAATCGGGTAGCGAAGGCTCATTGGTCGCCAGTGTGACCTTCATCACCTTCGCGGGGTGGACTCAAATCCGGAAAAGTCGCAAGACTACAGGGTTTCATTGATCCTGTGCTACATAGTTTTTCTTGCGCTTTCGTAACCCGACACCGATCTTTGTAATGGCGATTGAGAAAATAGTATACTGTATGGCACTGCATTACAGCATATTCATAGATGCTGGTCTAGCCGGATCAAGCTCGGCTGCACAGCTCACTGGTAGGCGCAAGCAAGCACTGCGTGCACGATGGACCCTGGTAACACAGGGCCCATGTCTTTGACATCTCATTGGGTAGACTGAGACTTTGCGATTGTGTCTATTGAAAGTGCATCAGGAACAGGCCAATCCTTGAACAAGAACCCCAAGCACTTCGGCTGTTTCGCACAGGAAAGCCATGATCCTAGGCTGTCGCTTATGGATGATGAGGCACCCCACGAGGCCACATCGGACAGGTGGTTACAGTTGATCTGCAACGGGGATCAGCAAGCTGCAAGACAGGTTGGATGCACTCTCACGGGCAAAAAATTGGTCGAAACAAAAGCCACTGAGCACCAATTCAGAGTACATTTTTTCGTTAGGCAACGAAATGTCACTTCGAGCACATTCTTAGATGAGGTAACAGGGCCAGGTGGAATAGGCCTGATTCATGCAAGCTCCAACTTGAATGGGCGCGGTGTAGCCACCGATAGCAGATTATCGCTTTGCGACGCTGTGAAACCCAACGGCACACAGGTGAATGTTAACTCCGCCCTACAAGAACATGCTTGATCCACCCCCCATTTGCTAAGCCGTAGGATATCGAGTACTATGAATTACATTATTTTCGCAAGCTGGTGATATCCGCTTGACCTTATCTTTTAAGAGGTGCCTGAGACTAGCACGTTTTTGGTACCGGCGCGCAACACACTTAGCCAAAGTCCACGACCTAGACCCCCGGGTCTTTATTGGCTTGTCTGTCTTTGGGGCAATCATCCATGGGCTCTACTATCTACCTTGCTTCAAAGGGGAAACTGTGGAACTCGGTTTCCTTGTGCTCCTGCGATCCCTGGCCCTTGTGGCCCCTCTTTACATCCTTCTCAAGGGAAAGCGGATTGCCCGAGTGATAAGTGGCTCTCTTGTCACCGGGTGGTCTCTTTATACCGCCTGGCACGTCTGTTACTTCGTTTACCTTTAGCGGAACAACCTCGTGTCTGGTACCAGCAGGCTGGAGAGCCATCGGATTATCGACGGTATCCGCAAAGTTCAGTCGGATATGGTCCGTGTTTACTTGTCCGATCAACATGAAGGAAGGCCTTTCTGCTACAAGGACACTGAGATGATCCCAACGTGGATACCAAAGCCATAAAGACGTTTACAAGCATGACATGCCTCGGGGAAGAGCAGTCAACGAGGCAGTTCTCCGATTATCCACATATCAATGAGCATTGGCGAACGAGTAGAGTAGACAGCTTTTGGAGCCTGGCAGACCGATTGTAGAACTTACGTAATAATTGTTTTGAAGTTACCCCGACTTCGCGGATAGTGTAGCGCTTGACATCTATGGCATTCC
>CAZOUO010000190.1:0-4661 GCA_964582975.1 uncultured Thermotogae bacterium
GTGATGGTCGCCGGACTCAAGTAAAAGTGCCTCCGGAAAAGCCGGGGCGGTTCAAACAGCCTGCTGTCTGGTTGTTCCACGCGCGCAGGGGGAGGACTTGTAATTTGGATCTTCAACTTGTCATAAAGTTACGTAGTACGTAGAAACACTGTCCCATGCTTTTGTATCCTAAGGAAATGCTCTAGTCGGAAAGGAGGTGGATGCAAGTGCCCGCTCAAGCAGGTTCTGTCGGGCCGATATCCGATGTGCTCGAGGAATGGCGGATTCAACAAACCTCGGTTACTCTCCGCTTGTCCAACGGCGATCTTGTGGCAGGAATCATCGAACGTTACGATGAGGAAAATCTTGTCGTTGAAGGCAACAATGGCAAGCAGTATTGGATCCCAAAACGTAGTGTGGTCTACGCCGAAACGCCTTAGACCGGGTCACCGGGGTGTCCAATCCACCACCTGATCTTCCTCAAAGACAACGCTTCTGTAGGGATCATGATAGATCCAGATTGTCCGATCCCAGGACATCGTTGGGTCTTTCAGTTCGCCAGTATCATCCGGCTCTCCCCAAACTGCGCGGACCTGCTGTTTGGTCATCCTGGAAGCAACTGTTGCATTTGTCAAAGCTTGCTCAATAGTGGGAGCAACTTGCCGGTCTACCACTCCTTTGAGCAGCCAAAACGCAACCCCCATTAGTGCAATTGTCAGAATCAGAATCCACATCTTGTTCATACTTTCCCTCCTTCTCCTGACCAATCATGATACATCATTCATAGTGCCAAAAGGTATGAACGCATGGCGAGTGCAGCAAGTCAGTGATCAGTAGTAGTACCAGATGCTATCGTACGCCTCAGGGTCCTCGCCAAGGCGCATCATGCGAGCCAAATAGTGCGTGATCGCGGTGTCAACGTAAGGCCAGGGTTTCACCGGCGCGATCCCTTTTTCCCAAGGGTGGAACAAGTAGACGCGTCGCCCGCTGCGTTTGATGCCGATCAGCTCGCGGTCCTGTGATCCCCTGAGGTGATGCTTGCCAAGCCTGGGAACGTTGAAGACCGGTTCATCAGTGCGGAACAACCCCGGGAGGAGCCGTGCCTCTTCCTTGCGCTCTTGAAGAATTCTCGCAATGGGAACCAGGTACGCAGAGTGCTCCTTTTTCCCCTTGGGGTAGAACGTGTAGTAAGGGTCGATGCCGACTTGCATCAAGGCGATGCGCGTGGCCACCGATTGGAACCGGCGACTGGTGTGTACAGTGAACACCTGTTGGTTGTACACGGATATTCGGTGTTTTCGAAGCCGGTGTACGGCTGCGGTGAGTTCAGGGGTAACCTCTGCCGAGCTTTCTACGTGGGTGACCACTGAAACATTACGCCGGCCAGGCTTGATGTAACGCCCAATCAGTGAAGCCAGGCTGTTGGTAATGCGCATAGGCATCGTAACCAGAATTCGTGTCCCGAGACGAATGCTCGTTATGTGCGGCATGGCGGAAAGCCGCTGGAGCAAGTATTCGAGTTGCTCATCAGGGAGGATGAACGGATCTCCTCCGGTGACCAGGATTTCAATCAGGAACGGATGGGCAGCTACCCAGTCCAATGCCGCGTCGATTTCAGACTCACTGGGGATCAAATGCGAAAGCACTGGATTTCTTATCTCCCAATTCCGCTGGCAGTACACGCAGATCTGCGGGCACGTGTCCACGGGTTTAACAATGGCGATTGTTGCGTAACGGCGCGTGACTAGGTCTATCGGTGATGTGTCCTGTTCGCCCATGAAATCGAGGCACTCTTCTCGGTCCATTCGGTGCTCGATCATCTGTTTAACCGTGTCTATTGGCGGTATTACTTGGGCACGAACCTGGCTATCGTTCAATCGATCCGAGCTCTCAAAGTTGAACAGGGACAAATAATACGGAGTAACAGCCCACGGGATTCTGTGTTCGACAGCTAGCTCAACCGCCTTAGCCTCCTCGCTCGAAAGCGGAACCAGCGCGCTCAGTGCTTTTGCACCGGCGTCTCCGCGAAGGACGTGCGCAGATTGCCAATCGGGATTCCTCCAGTCGCGTCTTGTCCCTCCAAAGTGGGCGAGAATCCTCTCACGGTTTTCCAATTGTCGTGCAACCGCTGACGGTTCCAAACCTGACTCAAAGTGTCTTAACTGGCTTTGGACTGCGGAAGCCATGCCGTCGAGGTAACGAGATCGGGCCCGACCGGCAGGACGCCCCTCCGATTCAGTGCACGCACTGGTTTGAAACCCTAGTTCACGAAGGCGAGGCCCAAGCCACCCTTCTGCAATGCCAGATTGGCCGTTGATTGCTTTGAGCAAATGTGCAAACTCCTCGATGAATCCTGCACTGACGTGCGCCTGGGCTGCACCAAATTGTGCCAGCCGCCACAGAAGTCGGAGTGTACTGAACCCGGCCAGCTGTTCACTCCTCGGGGAAATCAGGTTTTTGAAGACGCGGATTGCCTCCAGCGCCTTCGCAATTTCGATATCAGGAAGTTCAAAACCTCCCTTGCGATAGGCCCACTCGCGTTCGTCAAGATAGCCCGCAAGCGGCTCTCGGGCCTGTTCAAACGTCTCGCATTCGGTAAGGATATCGTATACGCGAGCGTCCTCAGCCCACAGGCGGGTCTCTATTTTTTCAGTGGTGCGATGTGGAATGCGCAGGTAAGTAGTATCCAAAAGTATCCCCCTCCTTCTTTCTCGGATTCCTATCGGTGTGCCTCAATACTTAGAAGTGGCGTCGCAGCCTGCTGTCTGTTTCTCAGTCTTTGGGGAGAATGCGTTGTGTGGGCTAGTAGTCTTGGAGGTTGCGGCTCTTTGAATCTGAGGCAATAAATCCATCTAGACGAGAGCTATCCCCCGTGGGACAAAAGAATCTTGCACTCACTATCTATTTACTTTACCGCACGTATAGACAGGAAACAAATGCATTGTCTTATGCCGCTTTCCTGAACAGGATAGAGCCTCCAAAAGCCACAACGATTGGAACAGGTTGTTCTGTTCTCCGGTCACACTCTATGGGTTGAGGATAAACGCCTTCTCGAATGCCTCGATGCCGATGAGCGTTCCCTTTACGGTGAAACGCCCGCTGGGCAGTCCCGAAAGGTTCAGGCGGTATAGGCGCCAGTCGCCATCGCTCACGATATCGTCTACCTTCTCCACGATGTTCCCCTCGGGATCTATCCAGCTCACTTGAAAGGCATCGCCTCTTTGTACCCGCGTGAAGTGGACGATGAGATAGGCCGCACCATCCAAGTAGGAGAAGCGGGTCGTCTCGTCCTGGCCCACATACCCGTTTCGTTTTGTGTTGTAGGAGCGGTAGAGGCCGTAGCGAAGCTCGCGGGTATAGGTGGTGGTGAGTAGTGAGGCCACTTCTGAGGCGATATCATCGGCAGACTGTGCAATCAATGACTCGTATCCAGCAAATGTGTTTCCCTGTTTGACGGTCGTACTTGCTGAGGCTTCCACGTCTTCAGCCCGTTCAATCTGTCCGGTGTGGGCGTTTAACACTTTCACCTGCCCCAAAACCCGCACCGTGTAGCGTGTTGCCGGGACGGATTGAATGCAATCGCCGTCTTTCCATTCCTCGCACACGGTAGTCTCTTCCGATCGGGTTTCAACCCCATAGACCACTCCGGTCAGCAACTTGGTTACACCAGTCAAAGAGCCAATCCGAGCCGCGGTGGACGGATTGATTAGGCCGGCTTCTCCAAGCAGCTGTTCGGTGAGCAGTTCGTCCAAGCGCGTCCGAGAAAAGACTGTGACCCCAGACGTATTAACAAGCTTTGTCTCAATCCGTGCACGCACCGTCTTTCCCGCTCCCGACCAGGCAGAGCTGTTGCCGAATGCCAGCACCGCCACGTCCAGCCGCTCGGTGGCGATCACCGCCCGCTCGCCCGGCTCGGGGATCATGAGAAAAAACAACGCGGCAACAATCGCAACACCAATGGCAATCGCTATTAGGACGCCCACTGTATCATCCATTGCATGCACCTCCGAAGCCACAGTTTTCTTTCCGGGGCTTGTCCCTTCCTAATTAGCATGATGACAGATTTGAGTCAAATGTCAACCGTACTTCGCCGCACAGCCTCCATCTTTCCTCGCTTGATGACCGATACATGCAGCGAAATCGACAAAAAGATAGATTGCGTCGATGTTCATTGTTGACAGAAAACAGATACCAGCTAGACTTCGGTCGTTGTGGCGAGGGTAGCGGCACCATGGGAATTTAAACCTGTGGGAAATAAGGAGGGTGCGGACCAGCAGCGATGAGTACATTCTTGAAACAATGGTGGGCGAATGCTGAACCTTGGTACGGGGCAACCGGCCTGGCCAACCTAGTGATGGGAACCTCTTCTGTCCTCATTCCCTTGATGCTCGCCCAAGTCCTCGATCGCTCGGTTGGAGCACTGGGACTTCTCTCCACCCTGGTGAGTTTGGTGGGAGTCATCGGAAGTCTCATCTGGGGGAGATTGTCGGATGCGGCCCATCGCCGCAAGCCATTTGTCGTTCTAAGCTTTGCCGTGGTCAGTGCTAGTTTTGCCGGGGTTGCGTTTGTCCGTTCTTTTAACATGCTCCTCGTGCTGAATATGGCGCTGAACTTCTTTTGGGTCGCAAACGCAGCGGTCACTCTCCTCATCGTGATCGAAAACACAGAGAAGTCACTTTCGG
>CAZOUO010000191.1:0-4639 GCA_964582975.1 uncultured Thermotogae bacterium
GCTTGTTACCCGACCGAGGAAGGCTCCGTTTCGGTCGATCACCGCGGCATCGCCCCGGATCGGCCGAGCACCAGGGATCTCCACCTCAAACCGGACGATCTCTCTTGTTCGATTTTTGTAGGTGTTTGCACAGTGGGCGCGACCGATGAAGAACGGCTTGTGCAGCTTTACGTAAGGCCCAAACCCCGCTTCAAAAGGGTCGATCCCGTAGGACCCAGCGAGTTCGTGCCCATAAAGTGGTAGGCCGGCCTCCGTGCGCGTGGAATCCCGCGCGGCAAGACCGCAAGGAGCAAGACCAAATGGCTTGCCGCCTTCCAGGAGTCTTTCCCATAACCAGAGTGCACTATCCCTCCCCACGTAGATTTCGTAGCCTATCTCCTCGCCGGTGTACCCGGTGCGCGCAACCACCAACTCGTGTCCCTTGACTTGTACCTCACAGAATTCGGTGCGAGCAAGGGATGCAATTTGCAAACCCTCCTTTTCTCCCACCACGGAGGTGAGAATCCGTTGACTTGAGGGACCCTGCAGGGCGATGTCGATCACTCCTTCCTCGACCTTCAGATTACGCAGCGCCACCTTGGGGCCGGGGCGGCGAGAGGGGATCTCGCGGTCGATCAGACAGTGGCCTTCATTCACGCAAGTTAACCATGCCCAGTCTTTGTCCTCGTTCGCCGCGTTAACTACCATAAGGTAACGGTCTTTCGCCCGTCGATAGACAAAGACGTCATCAATGACGTTTCCATCAGGATTGAGCAGATAGGCATACTGGGACTGCCCATCCTCAAGCCAGGCAGCATAGTTGGAAGTCACCACATTCAAAAAAGTGGTGGCGTATTCCCCAGCGACCTCAAAGACGCCCATGTGGCCCAGGTCAAACAGGCCCGCCTTCTCACGCACCGCCCGGTGCTCCTCTATGGCGGACGTGTACCAAACCGGCATCTCCCACCCGGCGAAGGGAACGAGTTTGGCACCAAGCGTCTTATGTGCCTCGTAGAGAGGGGTTCGCTTAGGCGTTTCTTTCTTCTCTTCCCATGAAAAGTCGGTTTGAGTTGTGGCTGGCTCCGAGAGGTTCAGCTGGTTTTGCCCCACGAAATACGGCTTGGAGGCAACGAATAAGTCGGGTTGCTGACGATAGAGTTCTTGAATGTCCGTGCCTTTTTGCTCTGGGTGGGGCTCCAGCGAAAGCCACGCTCGTGCGGCCTCCGGAACGTCTTCGCGAGAAATCTCCTCGACGATTGCTGGCCCCTGTACCTTACGAAGGATGTCCTCCTCGTCGAACAGGATGTACCCGTCAGCAAGGCCGGAGAGCCATTGCTGCACGGACTTTCCTTGTTCTTCGGGAACAATGACGAGATAGTTTTCGCTTCCCAGGCAATCCACGATCACTTCGGAGATCAGCTTTCCCTTCTCGTCGAATAGGTGAGTTCGCTGATGGTCGCTTGCTTTCAGGGTTAGCAGGTCAGCCGGGGTGGCCTCGTTCAACAGGGCCCGAGCGCGGCCTTCATGCACATGGAGGATCGTCCAGGGCCCATTCGGGGTCTCTGTTTTAGGAGATGCTTTGACTGTGAGATCGACGCGGGCGATGAGCTTGCGGACCTCTTCTTTGGTCTGTTCAAGGACTAAAAGAGGAAGCTTTCCCCGCGAGAGCTCGGCAGTGAGTCCGGGATAGGAGAAGGGCCGAATCGCCCGGAGCACCCTGGCGATGATAGATGCGAGGATCTCCATTTCTTCTTTTCCCATCCCGCGTTGAGTGGGCCACGGGGTCCCCAGTCTGATCCCGTGTGCGTCGGCCGCGCTATGGTCACCGGGGATCGTGTTCTTGTTGCAGACGATTCCAACAAGATCGAGGATGCGCGACGCGATTTCCCCCAACATGACAAAGCCAGTGTTGGACTCAACCGTTCTTAAGTCGATGACCAGCAGGTGGGTATTCGTTCCACCGTAAGCGAGGGTGAGCCCCTCGTCTTCTAGAGCGTTTGCAAGGTGGGCAGCATTCGCGACGATCTTTTGTTGAAGTGTCTTAAAATCCGGTGATTGAGCGATCCTTAAGGCGACGGCGATGGCCGCGAATTTATTCACGTGGGGGCCGCCCTGTTCGCCGGGGAAGATCGAGTTGTCGAGTTGGTTGGCGATCTCTGGGTCGGTGGAAAGAATGACCGCCCCGCGGGGGCCGCAAAGGGTCTTATGCGTGGTGAAGGAGATCACGTGCGCGTGACCCACTGGGTTAGGGTAGACTCCACCGATCACCATCCCCGCGGTGTGGGCGACATCGGCAAGAAGGATCGCCCTCACCTCGTCGGCGATCTCACGGAACGCCTTCCAATCTGGCTGCCACGGATAGGAGGTGAACCCACCGATGATCATCCGCGGGCGATGTGTCTTTGCTAGTTGCATGATGGCGTCGTAGTCAAGCCTGCCGGTCTTTCGATCCACTGCATAGGAAACGATGTTATAGCGCTTTCCGGTGATGTTGAACTGGGACCCGTGCGTGAGGTGACCGCCTTCGGCGAGGTCCATTCCCATGACCGTATCCCCTGGATCGACAAACGCCTCGTAGACGGCGAGGTTTGCCGCCGCACCGGACAGGGGTTGAACGTTGGCGTAGATGCGGCTTGCCGGGTAATCGGGAGTGGCGAAACACTCCGCAGCGCGGCGACCGGCAAGCGATTCCACGAGGTCGGCAAATTCCGTTCCCTTGTAGAAACGCCAGTCTGCGTACCGGCGGTGGTGTGCCAGTTGCTCATCGAGGTCGGCCAGCCGCTCCGGCGGTGTTGCTCGCATGACCGGCCGGGGATAGCCCTCCGCATAGATGCTGGTGAAGACCGAGCCTAGGGCCTCACGGATCGCTGGAAGGGTGTAACTTTCAGAGGGAATGAGAATGAGCTTCTGCTGCTGACGGCGCTCCTCAGCGGAAATCAGCTCAGCCGTTTGCGGATCGATCTCGGAGAGGTTGGAAAAACGAGATGGTTCGGTCATGGACTCTCCTTTCTCCAATCGAACATGTCTGGGTGAAGTCTACGGGGAAGGTCGCGATCTTTCCAGCACGCCTCGCCTAGGAGGTAAAGGTCGCCGCTGACCAGCGAGTGGCCACCAAGGAGGATGGGAATCTCAGAAGCGATTACCTCACGGGTGAACTCGGCCCACAGCTGGTTCTCGATCTGCCTGGGACAGAGTAAGTCGCTGGCAAACCGGTCGGAAGGTGCAGGAAGCTCTCCTCCTTGCGATAACAGTGGTCGGCTATCAATGATGGCGGCATCGGCACTTTGAGCAAGCCATGTGAAGAAGCGATGAATGCCAACAGTATCTAACACTTTTGTCAGTAATTCTCCTCGGTGATTGGCGTAAGAGCGCATGCCTCGGCCCTCGATGAGGGCACTCGTTCGGCAGGCAACTTCTGCTTCAAAGTGAGACCAGGTAACGGGATTGACTCGTCCGATTAGGTAGAGGTGCGCAGTTCGGTCGACAAGTTGCTCGAGCAGGCGTGGAATCGCTGGGTGCGTTAGTCGCTGTTCGTCTAGGAAGGCGCGCATCGCCTTGCCGCCTCGTTTTGTCGCAGCAAGGAGAAGTAGATCGGTTGGGGTGTCGATGTCGAACTGGGTCGCGGCTTCGCGCGGGAGGGCAAAACAAGGGAAACCCAGGTCAGAGAGGACCAAACCGAGCGGATTGTCAATCGGCGGCAGGTCTGCACCTGCCAGATCCCTTGCTTTTGCGACGGCGAAGAAGTCGCACGAGTAGAAGTTGTTAAACAGGGCCCCGCGTTTTGTACGCTTGCTGAACGAAACCAGATTTTCCACCTGTTCCTCGGTAAGAAGTCCGCCGCTTCCGCTGCCAAAATACAGAAGTCCGTCCAGCTTCTCGGAAGCGATGACCCGTTTTATCGTGTTGCCAAAATGAAATAGCGCGCCACGGACCGGTGACACAGTGACGGCTCCCAGGCTGCGGAGGTGTTCAACGAATCTCTTATCGGGACTGACAAGAATGATCCGTTCCACACCGACTTGCTGAAGCGTTCTGACAATATCCTGTGCGGAGGCCTCCCGGCCCTCCTCGACGAGGCGCTCCCCGTGGCTTTTACCGAGGGAAGCGTGCAGGATCACCGCAGCAATTCTTTCCATCAGGGAGTCTTCCCTTCACGAAGTGCTTCCACCAGGAACCGCAAAACGTGGATCGTTCCTTCCTTGCCCAACGGGCGGTTGTGGTTTCCACAGCGGGGAGAATAGATGCAGGAGGGACAGCCCTCAGTGCAGGGGCAGTCGGATACAAGATTCAGTGCCTCTGTGGCAAGCCGGCTGAAGTTGGCGAACAGTACCTCGGCGAGCCCGGCGCCGCCTTCGATTTCGTCGAAGATGAGGATCGTGGCACAAGTGGTCTGGGTGTGAAGTGGGGTGGAGAGTCCAGCAATGTCCTCCCGGTCACATAAGACAAGCAACGGAGCCATCGCGATAAGCGTGTGCTCTGCACCATGCAATCCACCCAGTAGATCCACGTTGTCAAGTCCGGGTACACCTTGTGGAAAAGTGATCCACAAGCCGTCGCTTTCGTAGATGTGTGGCGGCAGGTCGAGCGGCTCCTCGCCGATCGTTCGGTCGAAGTGGATCGTCTTGTATCCGGTGAATCCCTCGGTCACTCGAACGCGTCC
>CAZOUO010000192.1:0-4617 GCA_964582975.1 uncultured Thermotogae bacterium
GTTGACACCACTGCTGCTGGCGACGCCTTCAACGGCGCCTTGGCGTGGGCACTGCTCACTACGCCAATCGACGAGGCGATCCGCGTGGCCAATGCCGCCGGCGCGCTTGCCACAACCCGAAAGGGTGCGCAGCCCTCCCTCCCGACCCTCGACGAGCTGAAGCAGTTCCTTGATGCAATGCGATCTACGGCCTCTCGGGGTCAGTCCGGTCATCAGGCCTGAGCCAGACCCCATAGGTCTGCCAAACCCATCCTCACAGAGCACACCGCTCTTTGAAATGTGATGAACATCACGCTCACGGGGGTCACCGGGATGCTGGTAAACCAGCAAGTGAGCAGAAACAACGACCGTTGAGTTAGGGCGCGAGATCTGCCCCTGTACTTCCTTCAACATCTTCTTGCCGACCAAAGCGTGAGTGATCGATTCATCCCGCGGCACGCCGCCCGCGCCGCTTCGCCGTCTCCTCGTCGATGCTCTCCTGCCAGCCACTTCGCATCGACTCGCCAACCCCGAAGCGGGCGATGTGGGGCTTGATGTCGAGCAGTGGGGTACCGTCGAGGATATCGACGTTCTCGATGTGGAGAATCCGGCCTTCCCGTCGAAGCAGGCGCACCACACTCATTCCGATCGGATTGGGCCGGGACGGCGCGCGTGTAGCGAACACCCCACGAGGCGTGTCGTCAAGGTAGGGGACGACCGTCAACCTCGCCTCATTGGCACGATGCAGGTGGTAGAGAAGAACTACGTGTGAGAAGCCTTCGATGTCCTTTAACCCATCTTCGAATTCGGGGAAGAGTTCAACTGTCCCCTGAATCCCTTCCGCGTACCGCGGCTGGATCGGCGTCTTCGATGGATCCACATGCGGGGTATGGATCACCCCGATTGGATGATAAACGATCGACCGATTCCCGCGATCTGTCTGCTCCGCCATTCCCTTCAACATAAACCTCCACACCCGGTCTTTGATCGTCGTTACTTTCGTCGCTCAGTGGCCTTCGAGCGAAGCCCTCACCTCGTGAGGCAAAACCCTTCTTTGACACTCGGCCGTTCATTGAACTTCGGAGACGCCTGCGGCAATGGTTTCGCGCCTCTGGGCGACCGACTTGCCGTAGCGAAGAAAGCCCAGTGCATGACGCTCCCAAGCCTGGTAGGTCACAGTCAATCCATGCTCATTCAAACAGCGCCACAGTGGACCGTACTCAAGTTGGTCAAAGCGCGGAAAGAGCGTTCTCATAAGCCAATTGCTCCACGATGGCAGGTAGAAGTCCGTGAAAACAAACACACCGGTTCGCTTCAGAACCCGTCCCACCTCTGCCGCAACGTCCCGCCACCCGCGATGAATGTGATGCATCACACCGAAGGAGAAGGCGGCATCGAACTGCCCGTCTTCGAACGGAAGCGTACGCGCATCGACCACTTGGAACGTGACCCGATCGCCCAGATCCGTCAGACGCTCCCTCGCAAGCGCCACTTGATCGGAATCGAAGTCCGTCGCGATTGCCTGGGCATCGAGGTGCTCCACGAGCAAGCGGGCGAGTGCGCCCTGGCCGCAGCCAATCTCGAGACACCGAGGCTGCGGGGGAAGCGTCACGTGCTCCAACAGGTCTTTCGCAACCGCCGCTGTCCGCTGGGCGTGACTCGGACTGTTCACCGCCCGCTTCTCCAACGGAGTCAGCCTCATGACCCGACGAATAAGCCACCCATCCCTCTGTGTTTTGCCCATGCTTCCCCCTACTTCCAGCCGTGGTTCACTCACCCCGGCAGATTCGCTCCGCTTTGTAGAACCATCCCGGCTTACGCCACGCCGGAACATCCGCAAGCGTCAATTGCCAGACGATCTCGCCCTCGGGGGCGACCTCGAAGATCACCGACTCCTCTTTCCCTTGGAGTACTCCCACGATGAGGGTGTTTCCGTTCGGCAGTCGGTCACCATCCCGCGCAGTTCTCAAGCCATCCCGACGGTACGTCCAGAGGAGCTCTCCGCTTTCCCTGTCAATCTCGACGATTTGATAAGGCGTGTCCCACTGAAGACAGACGAGCAGGCGGTCGCCGGGAAGAATCTCGGGTTCGTGCGGGTCGTACGTTTCCCTGGCGGAAATTCGATCAAAGAGCCTCGTCCAATCGAACGACCACACCACATTCCCCTGCGGATTCACCTCAACGGTGAGATCGAAGTTTCGCAGATTGACCAGCGTGTTGCCGCTTTCCAGTCGCGTCACAGCGTTTATGTGCGTCCAGCCCTGCCGGTCGATCCCCCGGTATGGCTCAACATTGAAGTCAGCCCCGGCCGACCACGACCACACGAGATGTCCCGACGGATCAACCTCCTTCACGTGGGCATCGTCCACCCTGTCGTTGTCTCCGTACACGTAGAGGGTGTTGCCATTGGGCAGTCGGTCGGCGTCGTGAGAGACCTCCGGGTCGAGATGCCTCCACACAATCTTGCCCCCGCGGTTGACCTCGTAGATCCCGTTTCCGGGAAGCACGAACAGCACGTTCCCGTTCGGCAGCGCTTCCACGTCGAACCCCGGATCCCTGTGCTTGCTCAAGGCAGGAGGAACGACAAACCCCCAAACGACCGCCCCTGCCATGTCCACCTCGACGATCCGCGGCGGCTCGCCGGGACGGAGGTCCGCGAACAGCGTTGTGCCGGTACAAGCCCGATCCGGATCGTACACGTCCACGGTCAGCTCGCCCTCGCTGTGTGCAACCACGAATACGAGAAGGACTACGCTACAAAAAATGACAATGAGCACATTGATCATGCACCCTCCTTATGAGAGCTTTACAAACCGCACCGCGCACTCCGCCATGACTGGCTAACAAACCCTAATCTCGATGTACGATAGACGTGAAGATCGCTCGGTGTCAAGTTTCCTTCCGTTTACGTAGCGGTCTCTGCAAGCTGCAATGCGATTTTGTGCGGTTGTGTGGGGCTGTCCCAGATCCTCTCACTCGCACGTGGCAAGGAAGATGCCGCAAATCGTCCATGCCGTTTACATGGAAAACCAGGATGAGTTCTGCGTCCGCAGAAATCCCCGGGTCAAAGCACTTGGCTCCGTTGCTTGCAGATCGCCCTGCTAACCTTTCATTCAAACACGAATCCGTGTACTGTTAGGCATCTACAGTCTCCCGTGGACAGCAAGTGGTGCTGCCAGCGCGAGACAAAAAGGAGAGGAAATGGCATTTCAGGAGCGAAAAATGTTCGACGTGCGGCATCTCGATTTAAGCTGCGCGGAGTGTGGGAAAAAGATCGAGGAGCTTCCTTTTATGCCCTCATCCGATCGTCCCGTTTACTGCGAGGAGTGCAACAGGAAACGGCGTCCTCCAAGAAGAGGGGGCCGTGGGGGTGGCGGCGGACAGCGATACTAAGTCCGGCATCGATCCGTTGGTGAGCAGGCCGGTCCATTGGCCTGCTCGTTTCTCTTAATCAACGTCGCGAACAGCTCTCCACTGTGGTCTCACTGCGCAATACCAGGCTGCCCAACGACCAACTGAATTCGCCTGCCCAGAAGAAGTAGTGGGTGTCCTCGTGCGCGATGACAGGGCGGCCTCCTTTCCCTTCGTCGGACCTGACGTCTGGAAGCGTCCCAATTGCGTCCTTCGTCATCACATCGAAGGCGTCAACTGAAATTGTTATCAGGCATGAGGCTTGTCGATTCCGAGATCGTGGAGCGTCCGTATCACCGCCCGGATCTTCTTTCTGCTCGCTGATCTGAAAACGACTCGCTTCCCGCTTGGCCAGGTGAGAACCACAAGGCGCATCAGCGTCCTGGTCCACCACCAATCGATGCGCACAGAAACGTGCACAGAGTCAAGCCGTGCAAGAGTATCGCCGCTGCGATCTCGAAGCATCCCTGTGTGCGAATCGACTACGAGCCCGTCGACAACCTCTGACGAGGGAAGATCGCGCCGACGGCGATACGCCCGCCAGATCACACCAACAGCAAGGCCGAGTGCTGCCGCGGACCCGAACAGAGCAACTGGCGGCACGTCAGAGAGACTATCCGCTGAGCTAAGTGCGACGAGGATACCGAGAACGATCAACAAAACCGCTAGAGCACCGAGGATGCCCATCACATAGCTAAGGGGCCACGTTCCCCGATCGATCAGCAGCGTTTCAGCGTCGGTGCGGAGGATCTCGTAACCGCACTCACGCTGAATCGGTGACAGGTTTGTGCCCTTTTCCACAATACCACCATGCTAGTCGTCCAACGCACTCGCAGACAAGCAGGGGCATCACCGCGCAAGGGCCATTCGTGCAGACCAACCCTTCTTTAACATTTGGCCGATGCGGATTGTCGTGCTATCGTCTTGGCTATGAACAGGAAGAATCCGTATGCCGAACGTCGGGCATTGGAATGCGGTCGTGCTGGCTTTTGTGGCAATCGAGCCGGCACGCCGCCACAACTCACGGCCGACACAAAGTCTGACCAAGCTACCCAACCGGGGAGGCAGTCGGAATGACGGTCGACGAACCCAAGGGTCAACCCGGAGCAGATGGCGATGCCCACCTGCTAGAGATCTTCGAGAGAAGTCTTGCGGCGCAGAACCTCGAATCGCTTTCCGAAACGTTGCTCCCGGAGATCAGGAAATACCTCGGTGCAGACTCCGGCT
>CAZOUO010000193.1:0-4580 GCA_964582975.1 uncultured Thermotogae bacterium
ACACAACCCCTTAAGGATTTCGGGAAACGGAGTCCCGACCTGCTGGAGGTGAACGATGTCCGATTTCGCGAAAACGGCACACCGCCCGGCAATGTAGGGTGCATCCGTAGCCTTAGTAGCAAGCTCGGAGAACTCCTCGATGGTGGTCCCCAAACGAGTGGCCTGCTGTTCGAGGAAGGAACCGGTACCGGCAGCGCACTGAGTATTCAAAGCAAAGTCCACGAGCACAAGCCTACCATCCCGCTTTTCAAGAACCAAGAACTTGGAATCCTGACCGCCTATTTCAATCACACTACGTGCCTCAGGACAGAAGCGTTCCACGGCTCGAGTCTGAGCCACAAGCTCATTGACGTACCGGGCAGAAAGAAGCTCACCGATGAGCCTTCCGCCGGACCCGGTAACACTGGTGGTCTTGATTCTTCCAGGGGAGACGTCCCTGAATAACTCGTCCAGGGCAGAAAGCACGCCAAGCAGTGGAACACCTTGCGAAGGCAAGTACCTCCAAGCGAGGACCTTGTCCCCGTCAAGAAGCACGACCTTAATGGTGAGGGAGCCTACATCGATCCCAAGCTGCAACTTTTTCTCCTCCCACCAGGAAGATAACCACTGCTAGCGCGGGAATCAACCGAATTGTGAGTACATCGGCCCATCTTCCTTCTTGCTGCATCGATCTGAGGCGACGTCCGTCGCATTAAAGCGACAGGCAGGGATCGACTTGCTTGGATTAGTCCCTAAGCCGCAAGATCGCTTTTGGCTTGAAATCATGAGCCGACGTAGGCAATTCCGGTACACAGCCCCTATTTGCACTTCGGCTTGCGTTCCGAGAGAAGTTCTTAGGCACCTCCTGGACCTTGGCTCACTCGTCGAGTGTCCTTGCTAAGCGCGTCACGGAGGAGAGAGGAAACCAAAAAAAGGTACGACCCCATTGCACCCCGACATAAATCTTTTGGCTCCTCGCTATTCTGAGTGGGTAAAGGAGGAAAGATCCGTTGGTCTAACAGCAGAGAAGTGAAGGTACGCCAGCCCGGTGGGAATGGCCCCAAGGCGGCACAAGAAGAACGTGTATCGCCTGAGTTCGCTTAAGTGACATGCAGCGAAGCGAAGTTGCAATGCAGCTAACTGGCAAGTACCCTTGGGCCCCACAGTGTGGGTATAGCTTGTTCGTGCACCGTCTGAGCAAATCGGCCTCGGATTTATGCGATTGACACTACATGGTAGAACTGCAGGTGATCAAGGTGTTCCTCAATGTGATCGTTCCTGTCGGTCTGGTCGCCGGGGTCGGATTCCTCTTTGGTCGATTCACTAAGTACGGCACCGAACCCCTGACCAAGCTCACCTTCTACGTGTTGAGCCCGGCGCTCATTTTCCACTCCCTCATCACACACTCGATTACGACGGAAGAATTCACGCATACTGTGACGTTCGTGGCGATTGTCTTTGCGTTCCTGTTTGCCCTCAGCCTCGCGGTTCCGCGTTTTCTCAGATGGGATCTGGACACGAGAGCTGCCTCTGTCCTGACTCTTTGCCTCAACAACACCGGCAATTACGGGCTTCCCGTCCTACTGTTCGCGTTCGGTGAAGCCGGGTTCACCTTAGGTGTCATTTACATGGTAACCCAGATGGCGTTCGTTGTGATCTTCGGCGTCGGCGTGGCCAGCTGGTACAAGGGAATGTCCGCTCAAAGGCTACTGTTGAGCATTCTCAAGGTTCCCTGGTTCTACGCGTTTGCGATCGCGCTGGCCGTCCGCGCGTTCTCCGTTTCGCTGCCGCTTGCGATCGCGCGGCCGATCGAATTGCTTGCTCAGGCGGCGATTCCTCTTCAGTTACTTCTCTTGGGGATGGCACTTGCCAAGGTCCGCGTTGAGGGCCTGCTTCGCCAGGCGGCACTACTCACGGCGGCCAAGCTGCTCATCCCGCCTGCTCTCGCGTGGGGAGTGACGGCCTTGCTTAGGATCGAAGGGTTGCTACGGGCCGTTTTGATCATCCAGGCAAGCACCCCAACCGCGGTTAACGCACTGGTCCTGTCGCTGCAGTACAACCGCCGGCCAGATCTCACTGCCTCAGTGGTGCTGCTGACGACGGTCGGCAATCTCGTCACGATGAGCGTGTTGCTGACGCTGCTTTGATAACCTTTCAGGTCCTGCTGCGGCGGCAGGTGGAAATAGGTATTGTGTCGCCGGATTTTGGTTCACGGACAGACTATCCCCTGGCGGCACGCCTCTCGTTCACACGCTCGATAAGCCTTGGCCTGACGCAAACAGAGAACCACGTCTTCAGCTTCTCCCTTAAGGATTATATTGAAGTCTGTCTCTGTGCTTTCAAATCTTCCTTGAAAATCATTCAGGATATTGCGTAGATTCTCTAAGACCTCTTCAATGTGTCTCAGTTCAAGCCCTGGAAGAGGCTCTTGGGAGTAGTTGAGCAGGGTAAGCTTGTCACTATGCGCGATGACTCGGTCCCTCCACTTCCGGAAACGATCAGATTGCTGCTCTATTCCCTGAATTCTCTCAGAGAGTACATCGATGAATTCAGAATCACATACTCCTTCAGCGATTTCTAAAAGTTGCCATATACTCAATCGTTCGTACTTTCTTTGTTTTGGTTTTGCACGATCTGTTAAACGACACACTGAGAGAATGATTTCGCGCAGGAATGCACGGTGTACGAACCAGAAGAAACCAGACGCCATTTCATTAAGGAGATCAACTCTTTCCTTACTTACACCAAATAGCTGTCTAAATTGAGAGTAGAGGCCATGTAGTAAGGAAACCTAATCCTCGAGCTTGGCGTAGATTTCTGATAGAGACCTGGGCATCGCACCCCTCTTACCACCACTTGATTTCTGCATAGAACATTCACCCCTTTTTGCGAAGTTTGACAAGGGCATTTTAGCTAATCTCTTCTAGGTACCGTGTTCTCCTAACCCAATTGCTGACTCAGTCAACAACCCTTACTTCTGATTATCATCCGTCTACTCCAGAGTGTTTTAAGAAGTGTGCCCTTCACAAATCTCTTGGAAAGCGCCAACCAAGCTCTTCTACAAGAGAAGCCAACCTCCAACCCTTCTCTATAGACTACCTCACACGAGCGCCAGGAAGAATATGAGCAACCAGCCCCGCACTAGCGTACAACACTGCAGCAAGGCAGAATACCCAGCGGAAGCCGCCACTTACCGCGAGGAGGAGACCTAATGGCGGACCGGCGACGGAGGCGAAGCCGTTCACGCCCCAGGCCCAGGGGACGAGGGCTGGTCGTCTGCGCCCCACAACGGTTAAGCCATTGGGGAAGGGGAAGCCCATGAGAAATGCCAACGGCGCTGCGAGCAGCAGCACAAGCACAAATCGAGCAGCGATTCCCCAGGCAGCGACCAGCGGGAAGAGGTAATCCAGGGTAAATGCGTAAGCGACTGTGAGGATGGTGATGCCGAGGACTGCTGCGGTAATCGCTTGCCGCGGCTGTCGGAAGAGCCGTCGGCTTGCAAGGCTTCCCAGGCCGCTTGCCACAAGGAACGCACTCACCACCCCTCCGGCCGACAGAATGGGATCGCCGAGGAAATGGGTGAACTTGCTGATCAACACGATCTCCAGCAGCATGTAGGAAAGCCCAAGCAGAAGGAAGTAGGTTGCGGTCGAGAGCCGGCCACCGCGACGTCTTGATCGGCGCTCTAGCCAGTGAAGCGGCAGAAGAATGAGAATGCTCCCAACAACCACCACTTCTACTAGGACCCCCACGACGACCACGTATCCCAATTCGACCTTTCGATACCAGGCCGGTCCGTAGACCTGTCTTAACAGCGGGAGGGATTTCCAACGGAAGAAGTTATAGAAGTACGGTCGGTCATCACTTGCCGGTCGCACGTCGTACGCCCAGTCGCGCAGGAACGCCTCGCGTCGTGGCGAGAAGATTTCACTGGCGGCGTAGTGGTAGTAGGAGTAATTCGCACCAGGCGGTCCGGTGACCTTGGCGAGCTGGTCGGTGGGATCAACTTCGGGGCACGGCGCCCACTCGATGTCGAGCTGAAGTTCTTCAGCAACAGCGAGCAGCTGCTTACAGGTCTTCGCAGCAAGTGGGGTGAACGAAGCAAGCGTGGTTACGGCCAAGTAATTGCGGACCTGGATGATGTGCTGGCTGGGATCCTCAATACCGGCCGATTCTAACGCCTCGGCCAGGGTCACAAGGAGCTTCACGTTGTCGCGGGGTGGATCCTGCTGCTGGCGGGTGACGGCAAGGAATCCGCCTGGTCGTAGACGTTCAAGACACAGCGCCAGACCCTCCCGCGTGAGCAAGAAATCTTCATGCACAGAGAGGAGGCTGCTTACCCCAACGGCCATGCCCTCGGCATGCACAAGTTGGATGATGTCAAAGCGATCCTCACCGCTCTGTAAAAACAGCCGCGGATCAGTCGCCACTGCCTCGACACCAGGGAGGGAGAACACGTGGCCGGATGCAGCAGCAAGCGGGCCGGTCATCAATTCGACGATCTGGGGATTGCCTTGGACGACTGTTACGCTTGTCGCATCAAACCGACGCGCGAGCCAAACGTTGGTCCCGCCGGCCTCGCCGAGCAAAAGCACTTTAGG
>CAZOUO010000194.1:0-4573 GCA_964582975.1 uncultured Thermotogae bacterium
CGTAAGGGAAAGGGAGGCAAGGAGAGATACGTCTTCATGGGAAGAAAGCTCTTCCAGGCCATTCGTCAGTGGCTGGACGTGCGAGGTATTGCCACCCCTGAGAAAGCGTTCTACATCACCCGTAAGGGCAATCGTCTCGATTTGAGGAACGTAGAGCGAATCATCGAGCGACTAACGACGAAAGCGGGTCTTGAAGATGTCCGCGTTACCCCTCACATCCTCCGGCACACTTTCGCGACCCACTACATCAAGAACGGTGGCGATCCATTCAGCCTGCAAAGAATCCTCGGCCATAGCGACATCAAGACCACGATGATCTACGTCAACCTTGCTGGGGTAGGACTAAGGGAGGCACACGCCAAGGCCAGTCCGGTGGATAGGCTTCTCGGCGGTGGCCTCAGATGATGAAACTACATCAAGACTATCGTTGAAAGAAAACTTGACTAGACACCGAGGATGGTGTAAAATGTTTCGAGAAATTGGGACTAGGTTGTTCGGTCCCTCGGAAGAGGATTACTGAGCGCCTCCCCTAACAAGGGGAGGCGCTTTTGTTTGGAAGGAGGTGACGGATGGGAAGCATGGGGGAACAAATACGGAATGGGCGTTTGGCCCGTGGGTTGACACAAGCTACGCTCGCAGGTCTTGTGCGAGTCGACAGGTGCAGCGTGTCAAATTGGGAGAGAGACCGAACGGCGCCAAAGCGTTTGCATCGCTGGATGCTGGAGCAGGTTTTGGGCTGCAAGCTTACAGGGGGTGGTGACAATGGCGGCAAACCAGAAAAAGGCGAGCCCGCCAACGATTAACAGGCGGGCACACCAAGCCCGACTCGAAATCGGGCCGGACGTATACAGTAGAAATAGCTTAGCAAACTCCCGGACGCAAAACAAGAGGGGAACGCAGCCTCGGCGGCGATTTCTGGGCCCGGTGTGGCCGTCTGTCGGCTTCGACTTCGACGAGCAACGACGCTTCAGCGCCATGCAGCCTGGTAATCATAACGGCGAAGATCGTGAGGAGATCAAAGAGCTTCGACTGGAACTAGTTGAACTACAGGGCGATGTTTCGCGCCTCCGAAAGCGGATGGCCTTCAAGCCTGTCGCAAGAGCGCACCGAGTAGGGCCGATCGACGTAGGAGGAGAATGATGGCGCAGCCTGCGGTAGAGCAGCGAGGGGGCCTGTACCGCTTCACATGGCAAGAGGAAAGCGTGGCTGCTGTGCTGCGGAGAATCCGGGAACACGGTTCGTATACACGCGGGGAAGTAACCTGGCTCAGCGTATCTCCCGGTGAGAAGGGACATCTACACCAAGGCCTTCTTTCACTTAACAGCTCCACCGCCAAAGCTCAACTCGCACGGCTGCTCGCCGAACGACACCCCGAAAAGGACTGGACGGCGATCATTGAACAGCTGACCGTTCAGGCGCTTCGGCTATATCGCCGGGGAGAGCCTATCGTGGCCATCCGGACAAACGGAGACACCCCAGAACCTATCCCATACGCAATCTCCCCTTTGCTCTTCGACAGCCTGCCCTTTGTCTTCTTTGGAGAACCCGGTACTGTGAAGAGCTATCTGGCTCTTCTCCTCGCAGCGATCGCGGCGAATCAAGAAACCATTCCTGGGCTTCCCTTCGCTCCTCAGAGGGGCTTCACGCCTCTGTATCTCGATTGGGAAAGCACTCTCGATGAGCAAAGACGGCGGCTCTCGCGCCTGGAGAAAGGACTTGGGATTCCTGTTGATGGCAAGGTCCGCTACCGCTTCTGTACCACACCATTAGCGAGCGATATCGAGCGGATTCAAGAGTTGGCATTGGAGATCGAGGCCGATCTGATTGTTATCGATAGCCTTGGTCCAGCCGCGGGCGGCGATCTCAACCTCCCCCAGGCAGCCGGCGACTTTTTCGCGGCTCTACGTACGCTTCAGGCGACAGCCATCATTGTCGCCCACGTGGCGAAAAACGCCGATCCGCGCAGACGCAGCATCTTCGGAAGCCAGTTCTTTGGAGCACTTGCCCGTGGAACCGCTGAAGTCAAGGCATTTCATGAACCCGGCGAAGAAGACGTGTGTATTGGCATTTACCACCGCAAGTCCAACCAATCCCGCTTGCGGCGTCCTTTTGGAATCAGATTCACCTTCAACGGCGATAGCGGCCCGGTTACTGTTCACAGCCAAGACCTTCGTAAGGTGCCTGAACTGTCGGAAAGCCTGTCTGCTTCAGAGCGAATTCTCAGTTTATTAACCGACAGTGCTGGTCCCCTTATGCCCAAAGAGATAACCGATACCTTACAGATACCCGGAACCACAGTCCGCAAGACACTTAAGCGGATGCTGACGAAGGACAAAGTAATTAAGTTCGACGATGGACGATACGCAGCTTTAGCTTCGGAGGAGGAGTCGGGTGTTCCATTTTAATTTCTTCCGTGGCAGCGTGGCGGCATACACACCTAAAGGTGTGTGTATGCCACGCCACGGTAGCGCGTGGCAGTACCGTGGCAAGGTGCCACGCTCTGGAAAGGTGTTTTTATCAGTACTTTGGCGCGTTCATGGCAAGGTGCCACGCCAGTGCCACGCTTTTTGCCACGCAAGGTGCCACGGCAAAGTGCCACGCTCTTTTGGGATGGTGGAATATTGCCTAGAAAACCTGTTGGGGTCTATACAAAAGGTCAATCGAGTTGGAAGAGCGGGAAGGCCGTTTTGGGGCTTCTGCCACGGAGTGCCACGCAAGTGCCACGGCGTGCGTATACGTCCGTGAGAGGATGAGGTGAAGCGATGAAAGCATACGTAGGCATTGACTCCGGAAAGTCCGGTGCAATAGCACTTATATCCTCCGAGGGTGAGGTCATGGTCATGGACTACCCCGGCGACGTGACGCTAGCCGCTGATCTCCTCCGAGGATGGAAGATCGAGCATGACATTCGATTGGTGGCTTTAGAGGCAGTTCACTCATTGCCAAAACAGGGTGTCAAGAGCACGTTCTCACTTGGCCGCAACTTCGGAGCTTGGGAGGGGATTCTTGCCGCGTTCGGTATCCCTCATGTGCTTGTCAGCCCCCGTGAATGGCAAAAAGGCATGGTCAAGCCTAGTGATGGACCGGATTCGAAGACCCGAAGCCTGGCTGTTGCTAGGCGGCTTTTCCCTGATGTAGATCTAGGTCACAAGAAGGACCACGGGAAAGCGGATGCTCTTTTGCTGGCTCATTGGGCGAGGAAAAACTACGGAGGAAACGGGACAGGAAATGCCAAGGAAATGTAGTGTTTGTGTACATCCCAAGCGAGATGAGATCGACCAGGCGATTGCTGGTACCGAAGCATACCGAAGCATAGCGAAGCATTATCATCTCTCGCCATCGGCGGTCGAACGCCACGCCAAGAATCACCTCCCGGCAACATTGGCGGAGGCTCAACAGGCTTCGGAAGTTGCCCGTGCTGACGATCTCCTCGATCAGGTCCGCACCCTAAAGGACAAAGCGCTCGGCATTCTGGAAACCGCCGAGGGAGCGGGAAAACTTGGCACGGCCTTGAATGGGATACGGGAAGCGCGGGGGTGTATCGAGCTGCTCGCCAAGCTGATCGGGAAGCTCGATGAACGGCCGACAGTGAATATCCTGCTATCGCCTCAATGGGTGGAACTCCGAAGGACGATCCTCGTTGCTCTACAGCCGTACCCAGAAGCCAAGGCAGCGTTAGCGGAGGTGCTCACCGATGGTAGTTGACCAGGCAGTGAGGTTGGACCTTGCCCAGGCGCTCGATCCGGTCGTCTTTGCCCGCCGGGTAGCAGGATTCGAGCCCGATCCGTGGCAAGCAGAAGTGCTGCGCTCTGACCGTAGCCGGATCTGCCTGAACTGCTGTCGCCAGTCGGGTAAGTCAACCACGACTGGGATCTTGGCTCTACACACGGCGATTTATGAGCCCTCGTCGCTTGTGTTGCTGCTGTCGCCTTCTCTCCGCCAGTCGTCCGAGCTTTTCCGCAAGGTAGCCGACGCATACAGGGAAGTAGCAGGTGAGGTTCCCTCTGAAGCGGAATCAGCTCTGCGTCTGGAATTGGCTAATGGATCGAGGATCGTCTCTCTGCCGGGTAAGGAGGCGACGATTCGGGGATTCAGCGGAGTCGACCTGCTAGCGGTCGACGAAGCAGCGCGGGTTGACGATGACTTGTACCGCTCCGTGAGGCCGATGTTGGCCGTCTCCAGGGGTCGCTTGGTGCTACTTTCGACGCCCTTCGGGAAACAAGGCTTCTTCTATGACACGTGGCTCGATGACAGCCGTGAGTGGCTGAAGGTGAAAGTCACAGCGGAGGAGTGCCCAAGGATCTCCTCCGAGTTCCTCGAAGAGGAGCGCCAAATCTTGGGGCCGTGGTGGTTCAGTCAGGAGTACATGTGCACATTTGAAGAATCGGAGACATGCGTGTTCGGCGCAGAGGAAATCAAAGCTGCATTCGAGCAGGAGGTAGAGACATGGGCGATATAAGGATCGGTGTTGATCTGGGTCGGAAGCAGGACTACTCCGCTATTGTGGCAGTGGAGGCTGTCGGCGAAGAAGAGGACGGATTCAACGTCCCTCTGTTTGAGCGGTTGCCGTTGG
>CAZOUO010000195.1:0-4569 GCA_964582975.1 uncultured Thermotogae bacterium
ACCGTAGCACGATCCGCATCCATTGTCAAGAGATTAACCAGACGTGACACTAGGTTGCATCGAAGACTGCGAGAAAAACCCGAGTGTCAGTCATCTGCTTCTCCTCGCGGAGGCCTCGTCGCCACTTTAGTGGATCAGGGATCGCTGATCAACCGAGTCCGAAGTGGTTTTGCACCTTGAGCTTGGCGCTTTCGCTGACTAAAGTGTGAGGCATGGACGAAGAGAGATTGACGCAGTTGAAACATCTGCTTGGAAAGATCGGTGATCACCTTTGACCCAGCGGCGGTGGGGGCTCAAGTCGCGCAGCTAGAGCAGAAGATGGCGGCTCCCGGATTCTGGGAGGATCGAGCCCGTGCGGCAACAGCAAGTCGCCGACTGGAGCGTGCCCGCTCACTCCTCGCCCACTTCCGTGCCCTGCACGAGGAGATGGAGGAGATCGACGTTCTCTATCAAATGGCAGTGGAGATGGAAGAGGAGGGTGAACTTGAGGCCCTTGAGGAGAGGGTCACTACGCTGGAGCGGAAGATCCACGCGCTTCGAGTCGAGCTTACCTTCTCCGATCCCTATGACCTTGGTGACTGCTACCTCTCGATCAATGCCGGTGCCGGTGGGACCGATTCTCAAGATTGGGCCCAGATGCTGTTGCGGATGTACGGTCGCTTTTGTGAGCAAAGAGCGTACAAGACGGCGTTGCTCGAAGTGAGCCCGGCAGAAGAGGCAGGGATTCGCAGCGCGACGTTGGAGGTCAAGGGCCCCTACGCTTACGGACATCTCAAAGCGGAAAAGGGGGTCCATCGCCTAGTTCGGATCTCGCCGTTCGACGCGGCGCATCGCAGACACACCTCGTTTGCCGCAGTGAGCGTCGTGCCGGTCACCGAAGAACAGGAACTCGAGATCGATTCTAAGGACCTACGGATCGATACCTACCGCTCCTCCGGCGCCGGTGGTCAGCACGTCAACGTCACCGATTCCGCCGTTCGAATCACTCACCTTCCCACCGGGATTGTGGTCTCCTGCCAGAACGAGCGCAGCCAACATCAGAACAAGGAGACAGCGATGAAGGTCCTCCGCGCTCGCTTGGGCGAGCTGCTCCGCCGACAAGAGACGAAAAAACTGGAGGAATTGCAGGGGGAACTGAAAGAGATCGAGTGGGGCAGCCAAATCCGCTCCTACGTCCTTCATCCCTATCAGATGGTGAAGGATCATCGTACCGGCAAAGAGACAGGAAACATCGAGGCCGTCCTCGATGGCGACATCACCCCCTTCATCGAAGCGTACCTGGAGAGAGAAAGCTAGGACGAGTCCGTCCAAAAGCGAACACGTCTGTAGTCAGCGAGTTGCTGAAACACCGCCTCGATTTCACCCACAGCTGCTCCCCGGCAAACGGTTCTACATTCACTTTGCACCAGTCATTGTGATAGGATGAGAACGGTTAAGTACGGGATGGGAAGGAGGTGCAAGGTGAAGGCAAGGGTGGTTGCTGTCGGAACGGCTTTGCTCTGCCTGATGCTGGCTGTACTCACGGGGTGTGATCTGTTTTGGCCGGCCGGTCCAAGCTCTGTGACGGTTGTTCCGGAGAGCGGCGCTGTCAACACACAGGTGACGATAGTCGGAAGCGGTTTTGGCAGCTCACAGGGAACAAGCGCGGTCACATTTGGTGGGGTATCCGCCCCGGTCCTCTCGTGGGCCGACACAAGCATCGTCGTGCGCGTCCCCGTTGTCCCTACCCCGGGCGGTGGCTCCGTGCTAACAGATGTGGCGATAACGGTCGGCGGTGAAGTCGTTGGGATCGGTGCATTCGCGGTGGTGCGTGGCATTCTGTATGTGGCCGAGCGGGGTGAGCACTTGGTGATTTGCCAGATGAATCCGGACGGCTCTGACCAAACGGACCTCACGGACAACCTCGGTGCGGCCATGTATCCTGTTTGGTCTTCCGATGGGACGAAGATCGCCTTCATGAGCAGAATCGGGGAGAACCTCGACATCTCCGTCGTTGATGCCGACGGATCGGATGAGCACCGCCTGACCTACGATCCCGCGTGGGATATGTTTCCCGCTTGGTCACCGGACGGGGACAAGATAGTCTTCCAGACCAATCGCGACGGCGACAACGAGGTCTACGTCATGGACGCCGACGGGACCGGCCAGATGAACCTCACGGGCTACCCCAAGCTGGACGGATGGCCGTCCTGGTCCCTGGACGGAACGAAGATCCTTTTCTACTCACTGCAACCGATGTCCATCCACATCGAGGAGATCGAGCCGAAGCTGGCACTTGAGAATCTCGAGGTCATGGTGATGGATGCAGATGGGACTGACCTGGTCAACCTGTCACGCAATTCCGCCACGGATCAACTACCTGTTTGGTCGCCGGATGGGGCGAAGATTGCGTTCCAGAGTGATCGCGCCGGCGTGGGCGAGATCTTCGTCATGGACAGCGATGGGTCCAACCAGACGAACATCACAAACAACCCAGCCGCTGACGGATGGCCTTGCTGGTCTCCCGACGGGACGAAGATTGCGTTTGTAAGCTCTCGCGACGGCGATATGGAAATCTACGTCGTGAACGCGGACGGGTCGGGACTGACAAAGCTGACCAACAACTCTGCCTGGGACGGTGGGCCCACGTGGTCGCCAGACGGGACGCAGATCGCCTTCGAAAGCGAGCGAGACGGTGATTACCGCGTCTACGTGATGAACGCAGACGGCACGGACCAGACGCGATTAACCAACGAAAAGTCGAGCTATCCGGTGTGGATGGACTCGCGCTGGATCGTGGTGCGATAACCCCGGCTGAAGCTCTGCGGGATGCACGACGGCTGATCGCAGCGGGAATGAGCGAGCGTCGAGGCCTGAGTTCACCTATTGCCGTTTCCTTGGACCTCTTTCATAGCGCCGAGAGGATAGCGATAGCATTTACAAAACCCACACGTTCTCATCACGTTACCGCTATACTCAGCTAGTATATTGTCAGTGCACGAAAGCAGACGTTGTACCTCCTTACCAGGGAAGCAGCTGCTGATCAAAGAATGCGAGGCCCCAAAAGGGGCCTCCTTCTCTTCTATTGTTTGATGATGTCAAGAGCGGGAAGAACTAGAACAGCGTCCTATAGCGATTCTCGCAACCGTAGGCTTCTTCCGTTGCGTCAAGCAGGCGCGTTTGAAGTCCTTTAGCCCAGAGGAACGGAATCCATCTCACTCTTGAACAGAGGACGAATGCAGGTTCTTTTCTCAGCCTAAAGACTGGTTGGCTTACTCTCCGTTTCCTGGGTGACCTCAACGCTGTCCGAGGCGATGCAGCCATCCGCGGTGATCACGGTCAGGGTGTAGAGGCTCGGTAGGGTGACCGTGAGATCCTCTGTCCTTCCAACGACAACACCGCACGCGTTTGTCCACACATACTGGTAGGGCACCATGCCACTGCTGACGGTGGCGTCGAGCAGAACTTCTCCGATCTCACAGGTCAACACCTTGTCTTGACCGGCGTCCACCTTGGGGGGTTCGATCTTGTTGATCACGTTGACTACGGCGGTTGACGAACAGCTGTTGGCTCCGGTGACGGTGATGGTGTACAAGCCCGGGAGGGTGACCGTGATGTCCTCGGTGACGGCGATCTCCTTGCCACACTCGTCGGTCCAGAGATACGCGTACGGTGGGGTTCCTCCGCGAACGCTCACATCGATGAACACCTCGGCATGCGCGCAGGTAAGCTCTTGATCTGGGCCGGCATCGACCACAGGGGGTGCGATGTCTTGGGTCACCGTCACCTCGTCGCTCGCACAACATCCGTTGGTGCCCACGACGGTCACAACGTACGTTCCGGGCTCGGAAACGACGATCGATTCGGCGCAGGCAACGGTTGTGCCGCTTTCGTCCTGCCACACAAAGGCGTACGGCTCCCTGCCACCACTTACCGTGGCGTTCAGCGTAACCTCGGGGGTCGCACAGGTTATGTGTCGATCGGGGCCGGCATCGACAATCGGTGGTTCAATGTCTTGGGTTACCGTGACGGAGTCGCTCGCCGAACAGCCGTTGGCTCCGGTCACAGTGAGGGTATAGACATCCGGTGCGTTCACGGTGAACTCATCGGACGTTCCCACAACTGCTCCCAGTGAGTCCCTCCATTCGTAGGCAAACGGTGACCTGCCACCTGTAACCGTCGCTTTCAAAGTGACTTGACGCACGCGACAGTCCAAATGCCGATCGGGGCCGACAGCAACCGTTGGAGGCGCGACGTCCTCTCGCACAGTGACCGTGTCACCGGCGGAGCAGCCGTTGGTGCCGGTTGCGGTGACGGTGTAGGTCGCCGGCTCACTCACAGTGATAGAAGCGGTGCTCCCGATCACTCCTGCGCCTGGCTTAGTCCACTCAACGACGTAAGGCGGTCGTCCTCCACTCACATTGGCGGTGAGCGTAACCTCGGTGATTGCGCAGGTGAGAGTCTGATCGGCCCCCGCGTCCACCACCGGCGGCTCGATGTTCTCGGTCACTCTGACAGAGTCATTCGTAGAGCAACCGTTGGCTCCGGTCACAATGACAGTGTACGTATCCGGAGCATCAACAGTGACCG
>CAZOUO010000196.1:0-4556 GCA_964582975.1 uncultured Thermotogae bacterium
CGTGGAGTTTGAAGTCCACGATGACTCGCCGCGTGAGTAGAGGCCAACCCCGAATAAGAACAGAACGAGTCCCCCCAGCCAGACTCCCATCCAAGACGGCACCCCAAGCGCCGCACAAGGAAACGCGGCAAGCTTCCCCACTACCCAGATGAGAGATTTCAGCACCCAGCCAAAGAATGCGGCCATTGGCAAAAACAGCGGAGTGGGCAAGAAGAAAACGGCGATCAAACCGCACCAGAGGGCACACGTGGCAAGCGGAATGACGATGAGGTTGGCAACGATGAGAAGCGGATGGAACTCGCCGAAGTGGTAAGCCAAGAACGGTGCCGTCCCTGCCTGAGCAGCGAGGGAGACAATGAGCAAGGTGAGTGGGTAGCGAACGCTCCACGCGGGAAGCGGAACTCGCTCTGCGAATTTCTGAACCCACACTTGAACCCCAAAGATGGGATTAAACACCGCGATGATCGCCGCGGTGGCGCCGAAGCTCAGCTGAAACCCTGCGTCAAACAGCGCAGCCGGTCGCATCGCGAGGATAACGAGCGCTGCAGCAGCGAGGCCTTGAAACGGACTGACCCAGCGGCGCAGGATGATGCCGAGGTCAACCAGCACGCTCCCCAACCCCAGAAACGCAAACAGAAGGGCTGCGCGCACCAGGCTCACCCGTGGCCCCACTACCCATAAGACGAACAGGACTGCGATCCCAACCAGAGGGTACGTAATCACAGGTCGCAATCCCAAAAAGCGAAGCGCAAACCACAGCCCGGCAAGGAAGATTCCCAAATGGAGCCCAGAGACAGCGAGCAGGTGCATTAAGCCGGTTCGGCGAAAGGCCTCTTCCACCTTCTCGGAGAGTGCCGCGCGCTCGCCGAAGAGCAGACCGTGGGCCAGACCAGCCTCAAGCGGTGGAAGGACACGGTCGAGCCGCGCAAGGAGCCTCTGACGGAGGGAATCCCCGTATCGAACAATGGGATTGCCCCCGGCGCCAATGTGCTCTATCTGGCCTTCACCGTTGACCGCCATCGTGGCAAAGATCCCCTGTCGGGCAAGATAAGACCGGTAATCGAAGTCAGGAAACCGCTTCGGCACCTCTCCTTTTCCTACCAACTGAAGCCGGTCACCGCAGCGAATCTTCGCTCGCTCATCCTCTTCCCAGAAGCACGTGACGCGGATCTTTGCCGGGATATGGTCCGGTGTGAGGACAAAGGCGGTGTAGCCCTCACCCAGATCGGGGTACGAGACGACCGTGCCCGTCACCCTGCGCAGCTGACCCGCTCGCCGATAGAGTGATTCCATGGACGGCTGTGCCGTTTGGTATCGTAATGCGCCCAGCAAAGCGATCACGATGAGCAGGCCGCTTAGAAAGCCCCGCCGCCATCGAGCAAGGAGAAGGGACACTAGAAAAGCACCAACCGCCGCGCCGTAAAGGACAACGGGGGAGAAGCCTGTTTGAAAAAGGCTTTCTAATATGATTCCTGCTGCGAAGGCTGTTGTGACTCCGATCAAAGAAGCACACATCTCCAGATGTATGATAAGAGAAGAGGTGGCGCCGTTGTCAAATTGCCGCTTGTGCGGTATAATGGCAGCGGTTCATTGACATGGGGGTGACTGGCTTCGACGGGGATACCAAATCGAGGCTGCAAGCGGAGCGTTTGCCATCTCCTTAAACTGGCAAACCAAACAATAACTGCGGATTACGCATTCGCTGCTCCTTGCCTTAACTAAGGCAGGGCCGTCTGCTGGAGTTTCCCGCGGGCTTCAACCAGGCGTCGACGACGTGGGTATATCGCGTCCTCGCGCTTTCCGAGACGCGACGAAACCCTAGAAAGCTTCAGTGTGTCTCATCCTGGTCGTGGGAGGAGGCACAACCAAGATCAAAACGCGACGCTAAGCTTGTAGACGCCGAGCGGCGGTATCTTCGGACGCGGGTTCGAGTCCCGCCACCTCCACCAACGGAAATTGTAGCGGCCTGCTGAAAGCCGCTACTTCATTTTGAATCCTGCTGCATCCTTATTGGTTGCTTGGCCGGATGAAACGTTCAAGCCTCCCAGAACTTTCAACATATGAGACGGCCATCCGTGTCAAGGGGACTCAGTCACGAGACAGACAATCCATTGAACCCTCGGGGGTTATCCGGGTGTATATTTGATACGGCGATAAGAATGAAAAAGCGGGTGTGGTGGCTGTGTGTGTTGTTGATCTTTGTTTGGGTGCTGTGGGGGTGGGGACAGTACAGCAGCGATTATGGCACAACCATCCGTCTCCAATTCTCCGGACGCCTTACCACCGCGGGTAGCTGCCAAAAGCTGTCCAACACCCACATCCGGTGTGAGGTCCCGGCTGAGACTCAGGGCAGGCTCGAGCTTCAGGCCACGGTGACTCCGAGCACGAAGCAGGTGACCATCGCTGCGGTTTCTCGCCCAAGTTGGGCTAGCTTCGTGCCCGCCTCGGGGCTCGGAACGGCATCAAGTTTCTGCACATTCACCCCACCAGCGGGAAGTGCGGGACAGACATACCGGCTGATCTTCCGGGCGAGCGTTCTCGGCACCTTGCTGCAAGTGGATTTGACGGTGACCCTGGAGGTGAGCAGAGGCACTATCCCCGCCCCAGAGCCTGTCCCCTCCACTGGGACGTCCGGCCCCTACGGCGGCGTTACCGACGGCAGCGGACGGTTTTCCATCTCCATCCCCTGGCCTTCGAACACAACCATTGCCGGAAGGCTCACAGAGTGTACGAAACGGGTACTTCCTCACCATCCCCTTTCCGTGACGCTGATCCCGAAGAGGGCAGGGATTGGCAGTATGCAGGACATCGGAGGCGTGCGGGTCGCCGCCCGGGGTTACGACGAGCAGGTCATCTCGCAGCTTCGGCTCAGTTCCTCGATGGATCTTTGGGGACGCACCTCTGCGACAGTGGAATTGGGAGACGTTTGTTTGCAGTCTCAACAAATGCCTATCAGCCCGTTGGGGCCAATGTCTGGTAGAACCGATTCAAATGCCAGGTTCACCGTCTCACTTCCCCTACCCAACACCACCCTAGACGGTCGCCTCACGGAATGCGGCCAAGTGCCGTTACCGAACCAAGATTTCGAAGTGAGTCTGATCCCAAAAGCTGATGCTGTCCTGTCGCTTGACGATATAGAGGGGTTTGCTTTTGTGGTCCCTGGCTACGAAGAGGAGACCGTTCCCATTGTCTCCCGCTTTTCCTTATTCGACGTCACGTCGGCTTGGGTGGGAGATGTCTGCCTTGAGGACATACCTGAAGGCATCTATCTGGAACCAGGAATTGTGGACATCGGAGACGAGAAATGTCCCTGTGCAGAAGGCGAGAGCTGCGAGTTCACTCTCCCCGATGAAGTCAAGCAGGCCATGGATGTCATACGGAAAGATATCAAACTTATAGAGGAGGCTTTGGGGAAAGAAGACCCAGTTAAGAAGGGAGTCGAACTAGCCCTCGAGCCACTGCAAGGCGACCCCGAGAAACAGGTGGTCTACGGAGGCGCTTACTGGGACGTAAAAAAAGAGGAGATCAGAAGCAAGCACGGGGAACTGATCGCTGACGTTTTCGAAAGGTGCCACTATTTTGACCGGGAGAAAGGGACTGCAACTCTGAAAGTGACCAAGGCCGATAAAGTGGATTGGGACGGATTGTACGACAGCGCTATCCGTCACCTCCGATCGCAACTGACAGAACTCTCCAATCAGCTTAAAGAATGGCAAAACTACGTCAACGACGAAAAGGCAAAATACAAAGCCCATTGCGGTCAGGCCCACAGCCCGTGCGAGTGCTTCAAGATGGAAGTGTACATCGGTCAGGATATGCCGATAAAGGAGGTATTGAAATCCCCGCGAGCACTTGAGCAAGGCCAAGCGATAAGTGATCCGTTCCTCAAGCAGATACCGCGAAAAACTGACGGCAGTGTTGATAGCGGCAAGCTTGGAATTCCTGAGGAAGGGACCTTGAAAGTACCCAAGGGTGGATGGATAGCTGCCAGGGCAGTGGGGAAGTTGGGCCCGCACAGGTATTCGCTGGATGGCACATCGACCGATTGTTGCTGGTTAGACCGCGAATTCGGAGCGTTTGTCCAGATCCTCGCTGTATGGCCTAGTTCTGACAAAGAGGAAATACTAAAAAACAACGCACCGCCACAGCAGACCCCAAGCGGTGACTTTGTCCGTAAGGAGTGGAACAGCGGCCTTGTAGAGCTGGGAGCCTACCACACCTACTCGTGGACGCCTTCGGGGTACAAAGTGCGATTATTCAATCTCGTGGCTCAGCTGGGAAAGTTGACCTTCAGCGGGCTTCAAGCGACCGGACCCGCTGGAACGGTCTTGAAAGAAAGAAGAGAGGATTGGGTCCTCTGGATTCCTCGTGAAGCAGGCACAGGAGAACTGCTCCTCGTCGTCAATGGCACCGTGTGTCAAACCCTGCCGATACGCGTCGAAAACAAGTAGGAAGCTAAACGCACTTAGTTCTGAGGTCCGTTGATTTGCGCTTGACCTACACTCTGTCACGAGATTTACCTTGGACGCGGGTTCGACTCCCGCCACCTCCACCAA
>CAZOUO010000197.1:0-4548 GCA_964582975.1 uncultured Thermotogae bacterium
TGGTGGCGTTCTGGTGGCGTTGAGCACTCTGTGTTTGATGACGGCATCTGAAGCGAGCACCGAATCCGGCACGCATTCTGGAGTGCAAGCGGCAATCGAGGATGACCCGCTTGCGATAGTCTTTTCGTACAACGGTTGCCCACTCACCGCCCTGCGGGCAGACGGCCGCTCGGCGTTCTATCTCGTCGATGGTGAGACTCGCGTCGATCTGGTTGGCCGGCCTGTTGATCACTTTGATGACGCTGTCATTGGGCTTGTCTTTCATACAGTTGATGGACGCACCGTAACCGTGACCGTCGCCCCCGCTGAGGAAGGTGCCATCCAAGTTCGCTTTACCGTGGATGAGAAGGGCAAGTTTGAAAAGTTCGGCGTCGCGTTTCAAGTGGACGCAAGCGAAGGGTTCTACGGCCTGATGGAGCGGGGGGTGCAAGGGAGCCAAGGCTTCTCCTGGGAGCCAGGAATAACTGAAGGCTTCGACCTGCGTGGGCAAATTGTAGACCTTCATACCCTACCAACCGTGTCTTTGTACAGTCCGTTTTTTGTTTCCTCAGCCGGCTATGGGGTCTATGTGGAAAACGACTGGCCGGGCACGTATCGCTTCGGGGTAGATGGTCGAGGTAAGACCACTCCGACCGAGTTGACGATCGAATGTGAAGGGCCAGAGTTGGCCTTTCGCATCATTCCCGTGCCCACGTCGTTGGAAGTGATCGAACGCTACGCGCGCACGGTGGGAACGACGCTCCTGCCGCCACAATTCGCCTTCGGCCCGTATCGGTGGCGGGATGTACTCTGGGATCTTCCCGCCTTTTATGACGGTACGCCGTACGATGGGCCGTACAACTCGATGGTGGTGGAGGATGTCCTCATGATGGAGGCGCTCGGAATTCCTTGCACGTGGTACTGCATCGACCGCCCATGGGCGGTCGGGTCGTTCGGCTACGGCGCAATGGAGGTCGACGAAGCCCGGCTCCCGCAGTTTCGGGAGATGATCCAGTGGCTTGCAAGCAAGGGCATCGAGACGATTTTGTGGATCGCCCCGTGGGTCATGGGCGCCCTGCGGGATGAGGCCATTGCCAAGGATTATCACGTGGCGAACTCTATCCCGTATCTTCCACAGGCCGTGCTCATCGACTTCACGAATGAAGAGGCCGTTGTCTGGTGGCAGAAAGTTCTCACCGAATACATCGACGCGGGAGTTGCTGGCTTCAAGTTGGACCGCGGTGAAGAGAAAACTCCTGACGGACAGCTGTTCCGCGGAACCTACCACAGTGGAACCTCGTATCGAGAAGGCCACAATGTCTATCCGGTGTGGTTCGCAAAAGCAGCCCATGACGCGTTCGAGAACGCCGGCGTTGATGAGTGTGTGTCCTTGATCAGAGCCAGTTGGGTGGGAACATCACAATACGCCATCGTGTGGGGCGGGGACGCAGCGCCCACGGAGTGGGGCCTGCGATCGGCGATTATCGCCTTGCAGCGAGCTTCGGTGTTGAATGTCCCGATCTGGGGCTCGGATACCGGCGGTTATAACAAGCGGCCACCACGCGAAGTGCTGGCACGTTGGCTCGCCTTCTCCGCCTTCTGCCCGCTAATGGAGGTTGGACCACTGGCCAATCTTGGGCCGTGGTCGTGGCTGCCGGATGGCACCAAGGACGAGGTCAATGAGGACGGGTATGCATTCGACACAATCTACGATGATCAACTGATTGCCGCGTGGATCCTCTATGCTAACTTACATCTCGTCGATTACACCTACCAACAGGCTCGTGTGGCCCACGAGCGAGGTACCCCGATTGTTCGTCCGATGATCGTCGCCTATCCGGATCACCCGGAGTACGTCGATCTGTTCGAACAGTACCTCTACGGCCCGGATCTTCTCGTTCGGCCTATCTGGGAAATGGGGGCAACCCAGGTGGAGGTCCACATTCCAGGGGGACGTGGGTCGATGCCTGGATTGGTGATGTGATCACCGGTCCCACCGTTGTCACAGTGGATGCCCCAGAGCACGTCATCCCGATCTTTGTGCGAAAAGGAAGCACCGTGCCCCTGGGGGACCTCGATGTCCGATGGGAAGAAGCGATCGCACGGGCCAAGCAAACGCCGAATCTGCTAGAACTTGCACAGACTGTCCGGTGACTGTTGATCGGCTGAGCCTCCTAACCAGGTTGAGGGGATCGGGCCCACGGTATAATCGGCCAAGAGGGCCGTTTTCAAACCCAGGTCTTTTGGACCGACTGCGGAACGAGAGTCCTCCACATAATGGCTAAGGAGGAAGCAGAGGGCAGTGTTTGGAATGGCGCCAGTGGTGAAGCTCAGTACCGATGCGAGATGACAAAGGAGGTCTAGCATGGCGGAGAAAGTCAACGAGATCGAGCAAGAGGTCTGGGCGCAGTTTGAAAAGGCTCAAAGTGTGTTTTTGGCAACGGCCGAGGGAGAGCAACCCGGGTTAGACCGGTCACGTTGATTGATTTTGACAAGAAGTTTTGGATTGCGACGGGGACAAGGAGTGCCAAGGCAAGACAGATTCGAAGAAACCGCAATGTGGAGTTTTGCTTCCCCCTCAAGGAAGGAGATAACAACGGCTATGTACGAGGGGCCGGTGTGGCACAAGCCATCAACGAGAGGCAGACGAAAGCAAGACTAGCTGATCAGATAGACTTTTTCAGTGCCCATTGGAAAGGCGTTGATGACCCGAATTACACGCTGGTCCGAATAACCCGCGTCGAAGTGGAGTACATGCGGCCGGGGGCCAATGAGGCACACACGTTCATCGTGTGAGGCACGGCACGATGCGGTCCGCGTGCTTTGCGACTGGTTTAGAAAACACGAAACCTTACGCTTTGTCGAGCAGCGTATTGAGGCTGATCGTCTAGTTGGTGACGCCGGTTCCCATCAGGCACTTGAAGTAAGGCCAAACGGAGGAGCTTTCCTTATAGATTCGCCTTGATCCGCTGTGCCATCCTGCGACAGGCCTCGCCTAGCCGCTCGATGTCCTCCACCGTGTGGGCGGTGGTCAGTGATCCCAGGCCGTGGAACACGTGAATGTTCTCAAGGAGCAAAGCGAGGCGCACGACTTCCTCTCCCAAGGACACATCTACCAACGCAGGATTGCACACAACGTCGGGGGAATTGAGGCGTATGTTGTCTCGATATGGAAAGACGAGCCGGTTGATCGAACTTGGGGACAATACCTCGCTGTCACATCCGCTGCAACGGGCGAGAATTCCTTCTTCAGCGAAGGCTTTCTCAACAGTTTGGCAGGCCTTTTCTCCCAACTTTGCTAGGTGGGGGTAGATCTCCGATGCATGTTTGATCAGGTAGGTCATGACCGTTTTGGCCGCCAGCAATGACGCCGGGTGTGCGGAATACGTGCCACCGGAGAACTTGACCTCGCAGCCCGTCTCTCGCCCGACCAGTCGCATGATGTCAGCGCGTCCTGCTACTGCCGCAACAGGCATTCCTCCGCCGATGATCTTGCCAAAGGTCGCCAGGTCCGGTCGGATACCATAGAGGGTACCAGCATCACCTGCGTGAAACCGAAAGCCGGAGATTACCTCATCGAGAATAAGCAAGGCGCCGTATTGGTGGGTCAATTCCCGCGCGGTCCGTAGGTATTCCACTGTGGCTGGCATCAATCCGCCCGCGCCGATGAACGGTTCGACAATGAAACACGCAACACGATCTCCGTAGCGTTTGAAGTGATCGGCCAACATGTCCGGATCGTTGAACCGGGTGATGATGACCTCATCGGTGAATGCGGGAGGGAGCCCCGCGGTGTCAACCTTCTGGAAACCGCCCTCATCTTCGGCGGAAAAGCCCACTCCCTTCAGACCCCACGGCTGCGCACCGTGCCAACCTCCACCCACTTTCATCACCCATTGCCGGTTGGTGAACGCCCGGGCGAGCAGAATTGTATACATCGTGGCCAGGGCACCGCTTGTGGTGAATCGTACTTGGTCTACTCCGGTTTGACGGCACAAGATTTCCGCAGTATCCACCTGCAACCGATCGGCAAACCCGGTCAGCAGCCCAAAGCCTTCCTGAAAAGCGTTTGCCAACGCGGAGGTAACGCACGCCGGATTGTGCCCCAGGATATTGGCGAAGTGGCCCTGCCAGAAGTCGAGGATGTCATGACCGTCTTCGTCCCGAATGTGGGCACCGCGGGCCGCGATGATGCGGGGAGGAAAGGGCTCGGCGAGCCGCAACGTATGGCTGCCGCCATCAACAAGGAGCTTCTTCGCTCTGTCAGCCAGCGCAGCCGATGCTGGCGCGTATTCTGCGTACTGCCTAGCTAGCTCGTTCAGAAGCTGGATGTGATCACGCGGGACTGCGCTCATTTTCGGTACTCTCGTGGATCTACCCTTCTCTTTCACTATTGAATAGTGTAACCTGGAAGGTTATTCGATTTCACTTTAGGTTGTCGCGTGCACATGCTTTTGTTGACGGGGTCCTCTTATTATGTATTTCATTCGATACTTGTTAGAAGTTATTATGAAGGTGGCCTGCCCCCTAAGACTGTACCACCTGTAAGTAGAGATCGGCCTTCTCCTT
>CAZOUO010000198.1:0-4532 GCA_964582975.1 uncultured Thermotogae bacterium
TGCACCATAACATATGTACTTCTCTATGTCAATATAATTATGAGACGGTTAATATCAGAGCAAGAATAGATGTTTATCCAACTTTCGGATCGAATGTTTGTAACCCATTAAACGTAGAAAACCTGTTCTCTCTTCTAAAAAAGAATCCACATCCAAATCTACCATTCAAGGTTGCGTTAGTTGAGTACAAATGTGATTATGAACCTGTAGAAGAAAGACTTAAAAAATCCTCCAGTGTTCCTATGATATATTCACGCTTTGCTAGCTTACGAATCTGGAATCAGTTGCTGCTTCGCCATTACGGGGTGGGTTACGGAGTTATCCCGCGGCATCTGGCTCCCACAAACTCCGTCCCCTTATCACAAATTATGCTTTCCCACAAACAAACAATCCACTACGAAATTGAAACAATCTATCTTTTTAAGAACTCTTATCGGGAGCTTTACCATCGCGAGGTGCTAGACCTTCTCGCTCTACCATCTGGTTATATTGGTGAGATATCTTATGACAAGAAATGGGTACAAGATGACCTTCTTTTTCATATGAGTCAATTTCCCGGAGCTTATGAAGGCAAGAAAGGTTTTTGGTTCTACGTAGACCTAGATAATTATACTGTCATACCTTTGCGGCAAATAGAAATTGTGGATGCTTCCAGAGCTGGTGAAGTATTTTCAATTAAATTTCGACTACAAAACTACATATCCTTTCCGACTGTCGTTACTGAGGATTTCGCAAAATCAATCACTCAGGCATTAAGGAAATACTTCGGTTCACGGACGCTACCTCCCGGGGGCAAATATGTCTTACTAGGAGAGACTTTTCTAGAAATAAATCCTACTTCACAGCAAGGAACCCAAGATGTTAGGCTAACCCAGGCCTTGGATTCACCCGAGCAAATGGCCAGGATAGGTGATGACTTCGATGTCTTTCATGAAATAATCCCTCATCTTATTCTAAATACAAAGATGAAGCGTAGTGTGTTTTACCGTGCTATTCCGGATGGGTTAAACAGTCTTGAGGAAAACGGCCATACATTTTTTTCGATTAAGGGAGGTGACCCATTTAGAATAAAGATTGAATTCTTTCTTCCAAACTACAAGGAATTTGACGAACGTGACCCAGAACAGCGGACAATTCATTTTGAGTCATCGAGCCCAACAGTAGTTCCCATAGGACCTAGAAAGGTAGTTTGTTCAAAATATGGGATAGAGGAACTGATGTTCAGAACCGCGAAGGTCAACAATAAGGAAATGATTACCTTGACCTTTTGGTCTAAGTACGATGAATTTCGTGCCGCAAGATTGATCTTTAACATATTGGTTTTGCCTCGAACCGCTAGGGACGCCATCTATTCACTAATCGCAGCATTTCTGTTAGCAATCGGAACAGGCGGATTTTCCCTACTAAAAGATGCAATCCAGAATCAAACGAATCTGTGGTCTTCTCTCTCTGCCTCGATGAAGGGGCTATTTATCACTCCTTCGTTTTGGACTACCATCTCGAATATAGGTTATATACTCTTATTCGGCTTAGTATTTTATTCGCTTTTCTATTTGAATGCTAGGGGTATATCTTTAAAAAGTCAAATGACAGGAATCAGCCAACTCTTTTCACCCCGGTCTCAAAAAGCGTAAGAAAAGGGGCACAACTGGCCGATTTCTAAGTTATCACTTTTACCACAAGAGTTGAGCACGGCCTAACCTTGGTGCTGCAAGGGATGGTGCAAAAGGTCCGCTCCGCCCCTGAGCAACGCAGGTTGGCTGGAACAGCCCCTTAGTGGACATTTGGGACAGGAGGCGCAGCTTATGTCTAGTGACGATCTATACAGAGCCGAGGTAAAAAGCTCTATCTACCGATCCATAGGGAGTGGTGCTACCTCTTTCACAGATATCCAAAGATGTCTCGGGTCCCCCGACCCTCGTCTTTTGAAGCAACTTTACGATGAAGTCATGACCGAATTTCCGCCAACTGCGATTGTCGACGACCGAGACCAGCTTCGCACAGGTAGTACACGAGCAAGACGCCTGACATCAGCTCTGCCGTTGAGTCTTCCCGCCGCGGACCCTGTCCGCTGCCAGTGGTGGTTTGGTCTAGATTCCATTGCGACACTTGCAACACTGGCATGGCAGTTGCATGCCAATGGCTCAGTGGCTTTCCTTGGCGCCCCGACAGTCGGTTATTTCTATGCAAACTGGATCAACGAACCTGTATCACTTCTTGACGCTGATATGGATGTACTCGATTCACTCAAAGTGCCAACGAGTGCGAAGAAGGTCTGCTACGATGTTGCCGATCCGGTACCGCACGAGTTTACAGGAAAGCATTCCGTCGTCGTAATGGATCCCCCTTGGTATCCCGATGCATACCGATTTTTCATTGCTCGAGGTCGAGAATTGCTGGGCGATAAAGGCTACCTGGTCTGCGCTCTTCCGTCCCGCCTTACGAGGCCAGGAGTAATCGAAGAACGCACGCAGCTCCTTGCGGAGCTTCTCGAATCCAAATTTGAGGTTGTTTCCGTAGAGACCGAACGGGTTCGCTATGTCGTCCCAGACTTTGAAGCGCGTGCTTATGAGGACCTGCCGGGCTTCGCCAACCGCCAGTGGCGGCGTGGTGACCTGCTGGTCTTGCGTGCTAGCCAAGAGACCAACTTTCCCCCACCTCAGGTCCATCCGGTCAAAATCGAGGCGTTCTCGCGGAATCCAAGACAGCTACGCTTCTTTCTTGACCCATCGAAGGTCGCCGTTGAACAAACTGAGATGATTAAACCCATCCCAGAATTCCAGCGTGGCGTCAGTGCAAGACTTGCCCCGACCGAGCACCTGTCAGTGTGGGGTACCAACAAGCGAGCGGCTCAGTTGCGTGACTCTGAGCCATGCCGAAGTATTCTCGAGAGTTGGGCTCTTGGTAAGACGCTGGAGGAGACTTGCAGAGATCTCGTAGATAGGACATCCGACCGATCCGCTGACGCCGTGACAGCGTTGAATGAGACGCTTCAACTGTGGCCTTCGACAGCCGAGCCATGCCGACGTCGCAGTACTGACCGGCTAGTTGAGTTCCGCCGAACGCTCCTGAGCGAGTTAGCAGCCGAACCCAGCCGGAGGCATTACCCACATGAGGAAGATGGATTCAGGCTTGGCTTTCAACGCGACCGAGATCGTATCCTCTGGTCGCAATCATTGAAGAGACTGGCTAATAAGACTCAGCTTTTCCCGGTGAAAACAGACGATCAACTCCGACGACGCCTCTCACACAGCATCGAGGTTATGCAACTTTCGGCCACTATTGCCTATGCATTTGGCCTCGATAAGGACCTCACAGAGGCCGGTGCTCTCGCTCACGACATTGGCCACACACCTTTCGGACATGCCGGGGAACACGCCTTGAACATGATTCTGGACGAAATTGATGTAAGGTTCGGTGGCTTTAACCATTACGAGCACGGGCTTGATGTCGTGCGGTGGCTTGAAACACCCTATCGATCGCCTGGTGCCGGTGAGTTCCCCGGACTCAACCTCACCGTAGAGACGGAAGAGTGCATTCTTAAGCATACTTACCACAGGGACGATCACGAAATTGGACAAACACGTCTCGTCGAGAAGTCAAAGCATAAGGACATAATTGATGATTCTTGCCATTTAGAGGGGCAAGCCATCCGAGTGGCAGACAAGATCTCGTACCTGATCTCTGACATCGAGGACGGTATCCGAATGGAAGCCTTCGGCTATGACGAGTTGATGTCTTGCCGCTTCTTTGAAAGACCGCCGATCGACTTACAGCCGGCGGCGAGCGAGAGTCTATTGAGCAGGTTCATTTCACAAAGACGTGCTATACTTAAGGTGATTATGGAGGACGTTCTGAGTTCGACAGACGATCGCCTGTCGTCCCTTCCAGACCTTAATGCTGTTCGCTCTGAGCGCAAATACGTCGTAGATTTTTGCGCACCGTTGAAAGACGAGCTCATCGAGATATGGGCTACACTTCAAAAAGGTATCCTGCACGTTCATCCAGCAGTCGTTGCAGAAAACATGCGCGCCGCCCGCATTGTCCGTGACTTGCTCGTTACCTACGCAATCGCGCCCGCCCTGATCGAGCCACATTTTTTGGATGCGCATGAAGGTTTGCAGAATACTGAATACGCGGAATGGTACAAGGCAAGCGTCGGCGAGTACATTGGGCTTCCGCAACGTCTGTTGTCTCGCTACGCCTATGAGCACGCAATTACCTCAAGGCTCAAGAAACAAGGCGACAATTGGCTCATCCCGGTAAAAGATCTCGTGGTGGCCAAAGACTATGTTGCTAGCTTGACTGATGTTCGTGCCATTGCTGAGCACAGATTGCATTGCGCGGAGGTGATGTAACGAGAAATGAGAGGAATGTGGTGGTCAGCAAGGCCATGCACACGGACGGGAATTCCGCGGCGCTCCATTCTCACCGGTGATGGCCCCGTTAAGAATATGGATAGCTTCAACGTGGTTGAAATAATCCCAAATTTCGCAAGTATCGCCCTTAGGAAGAGATAAATTGAGCTTTTT
>CAZOUO010000199.1:0-4526 GCA_964582975.1 uncultured Thermotogae bacterium
ATGTCATCCAGGCTCAAAAGCTCGTGGGCTCGCCGCCTGCCACGGTAGATGTATCCACGTTGAGTCTCCGTCAACAGGCCGTTACGGGTGAGCCCATCCAAGAGTTTCCTTTCCTCGGGGCTCACCTCTTCCAGTCTCAGAGGCAGTTCGGAAGTAGCGCAGGTAAGATGCCCTACCTGCAAATGGGGGTTGTCGGTCCTGATGACAATCTCTTCTCGCTTCTTGCCGAGGAAGCGATGTGGGTGGCGTAGCAGGTACTGATCAAGTGGGTCCTCATAGGGCATGTACACCACAAGGGATGGTGTAGTTCCTCGGCCGGCGCGACCGGCCTGCTGCCAGGCAGAAATCAAGCTTCCCGGAAAGCCGGTTAAAATCACAGCATCGAGGCTTCCGATATCGATTCCCGCTTCTAGCGCGCTGGTTGAGACAACGCCCTCGATCTCTCTGTTTCGTAGGCCTGCCTCAATCTCGCGCCGTTCCTGAGGAAGGTAGCCGGCTCGATAGGACAGAACCCTCTGGGCTCCGAGTTCACTTGCCGCTCGCGCCACGACTTCGGCCATTGCGCGCGAGCCGGTGAAGCAGAGCGTTTGGACACCGGAGGATGTCAGGAAGGAAAGAAGTTGGGCAGCCTGGGTGAAGAGGGAATGATGCGGGTTCGCAAGTGCGTCCCAAAACAGGATCCGCTTTTCGCCTCGGCCCGAGGCGTCCTCGGTGACTGCGGTGAACGCTTGAGCCGTGAGCTCCCGGGCGAACGCCACCGGATTGGCCACCGAGGCGGAGGAGAGGATCAGCTGCGGAGTAGCCCCATAGTGGGCGAGAATGCGAAAGAAGCGCTTAAGGAGCAACGCCACGTTCGTTCCAAATACACCCCGGTAGCGATGAGCCTCGTCGATCACGATGTAGCGCAGGTTCTGAAAGAAGCGTCCCCACTGGTGGTGCCAGGGGAGGTAATAATGCAAGCCGTAGGGGTTGGTGAGGATGATGCGTGAGGTCTGTTTGATCCGTCCCCGCCGACTTGTTGGAGTGTCTCCGTCGTAGGTGCTGGGGGAGAGGCGATGGCCGATTGATCGCTCGAGATTGAGGAGCTTTTGCAGTTGATCGTTTGCTAGTGCCTTTAGTGGATAGATGTAAAGGGCGCTTGCACTCTGATCGGCGAGCAATCCCTCGAGGATGGGAAGGTTAAACGCGAGCGTCTTCCCGGATGCGGTAGGAGTGGTGAGGATCACGTTTTTCCCTGCTTGCACCGCCTCGATCACGGCGCATTGATGCCGATAGAGACGGAGTCCTTGTTTGGACAGATAGGCCTGTAGGGCCGAATGAAGCGAGGCATTGGCAAACTCGGCACTGGAGGGAGGGATCACCTCAACGTGGGCGATTTGATCGTGGTACCAAGGCGCTTTCTTCAGTCTGGCAAGAAGGTCATCGAGCGTCATCGAGATGGCTCAGTAGGTGCCCAAGAAGCAGGGCGAGAGTTTGTACATCTTGGCGGTTATGGTTGACGATCGGAACGAGTGGGCCTGGGTTTCCTGTCTCCAGATAGGTTGAGTAGAACTCGGGGACCGCTTCGCTTGGCAAGTCCTCCCTTCGGTAAATCCCGAGGTGTCGTTCCAGCGATGACAATCGCAAGTTGGGAAGACAATCGTGGAAGGCACGGCGAGCGTGGTGGAGGAGGTCCATGTGCATCGGTTCGTGGGGAAATTGCAATCCGTAGTAAGCAAAACGTTCCCGTAGGTAGGTCCAATCGAAAGTCTTCCCGTTGTAGCTGATGAGGAGTGATGTCTTCGCGATCACCTGCGCAATCTGGTCCAACAGGGCAGGCTCCTCGTCGAGAGACCGGGCGAGATACTGAGTGATCCGGATTCCCTCCGCGTTTAGCTGGGCCAAGGCGGCAAGGATGATCGGCGTACCACCTAACCCCAGGGTTTCAAGATCGAAGAACAGGATCCTCCCTTGAGGGACTAAGCTAACCAACTGCAAGAAAAGCGGGTGGCGGGTGGGAAGCCAATAGGAGAGGGTCTCATACACCCGATTGGGATCGAGAGGGCGCCCCCAGTACGCAAGGAGATTTGACGCTGCCTGCTTCCAGCGAGGATGATCGAGAAGGGAAGATATTGTGGAATACCCATCTTCTCGTAGCTGTTGATTGTGCATGTGGCCGATGCCAAAGATGAGCCGAAGCTCGGAGAGGAGAGCCTGCTCAGCACTTTTCGCAGAGGGAAACGAAAGATTGATTGACGCGAAATTCTCGATTGTGAGGGGCTCCCCCAAAGCGCCCTGCCTGACGCTTCCAGAAAAGACATCCCCAATCCGTCTTCCCTGATAGTCCTCAAGGAGGCTCGCGAGGGTTGAAAAGGGGGATACAACAGTAAAGCGTGTCCGTTCGATGAACCACCCTGCAATCCGATCGATGTCCGACATGGTTTCATCCGGCGGGGCAGGGTCAAAGAGGAGCTTATCTTTCGCCGACGTAAGGTAGAAGAGCGAGTTTCCTAGCTCGTTTGATCTCCCGGGCTAACTGCCGTTGGTGTTTGGCGCACAAACGCGTGGCCCGCTTTGGGAGGATCTTCCCCAATCGGTTCATGTATTGTTTCAGTTCTTCCGGCTTCTTGTAATCGAGGATGATATTTCGTTCACAGACCCGGCAGATGCGTTGTTGCCTATAGTACCTCACTTAGAAAGGAACCTCCTCGTCCTCTTCTTTATCTTTATGCTCGCTCGGCTGATCACTTGATGGAGGAACCGTGCCGGGCTCGCTCTCGGATCGCGGAGGACCGCCCAGAAACTGAACGTTTTGTGCCACGACCTCGAACCACCGCACTTCTTTACCCTCCTCATCGGTGAAGCTGTACACGCGGAGCCTTCCTTCCACCGCCACGGAACGCCCCTTGCTTAAGTAGTTGGCGCAGTTCTCCGCCTGCGTTCTCCAAGTGACGATTGGAATGAAGGCCGTCTCCTCCTGGAGTTGACCAGCGCTGTCCTTGTATTGGCGGTTGACGGCAATGCGAAACTTGGTCCGTGCCGTTCCGCTTGGGGTGTATTTGAGTTCAGGATCCGCGGTTAGGTTGCCGATTAAGAAAACCTTGTTGAGGCTTGCTGACATCTTTGTCCTCCTACTGTGAGCGAGCGACGATTTGATAGCGGAGGATCTCCTCATCAATGTTCATCCGCTCTTTCAGAGGCTTGACCGCTTGTGTGGGAAGGCGAAACATGGTTAGCCCGTAGTGACCCTCTGAGTAGTGGCTGATTTCATAAGCAAGTTGGCGCTTTCCCCAATCGTCCGTCTCCTCAATTTCTCCTCCATTCTCCGTGATGAGACTATAGATGCGCTCAACCTTATTTGTACGCTCCTCGTCGGTGAGGTCAGGCCTGATCACGTAGACGATCTCATATGCTCTCACGTTTCTCCCTCGCTGTCAGTGTACAGCGAAAACTTTATCCAGATGGACGTTGGAAGTCAAATTGAGGGGAATCCTGTTTAGTTGCCGACAACCGCCACAATGCAACTCGACGGTCTAGGGTGTAATAGTGCGAGAATGCCTTTCCCTTATTAACAAAACCTCATTTGGGAACTACAATGACGGGGAATTTCTACTGGAACAAAGGGGGTGAAAGGGTGAACATAAGGAGAGTTCGTAGACAAGCTAGCGGCGAAAGGCGACTTTAGCAACAAGGATGCACGTAAGGCTCTGGATGGGATGATCGAGCTGATTACAAATGCGCTTGGATCGAATGAAGAGGTTCTTCTGACCGGGTTCGGCAAGTTTGAGGCCAGAGTGCGAAAGGAGTGAAAGCGGATCAATCCTCAGCCTCAGGGGCAGATTACCGTTCCCAAAAAAGTTGTACTGGCCTTTGAGGCGGGGAAGAATCTGAAAGACATTGTTGCCAAGAAACTAAAAAGCCGTTGCAGTTGGGTCAGCGCTTAAGGTACGGAAGGGATAGGACGGTCAAGCTCGGTCCCCGGTTTGTTGTCTTTGTTTGATCTCTTGCTTCTCAACGTTAAAAGTGTTACAATTGGATGATAGACGGGAGGTGCTAGTTAGCGAGAAATAGTGTGTAGCATCATAACCATAGGTCCGGCGTACATTTTAGGAATACTTGGTGGGCGTATCGGAGATGTTTCTATGCGAGGTGCGGGCTAAAAAAGTAGCATTCGAAGAGGGTTCGCTAAAAAGGTGCGCTATTAGGCAAAATACGAAAAGGAGGTTTGTAACGAAGCGGGAAGGATGTACTCTGCAGGTAAGTGCGGAGAGGTATAAGATTTGTGGAAGAAATTGATGATCGCTGCGTTGGGGCTGCTTCTTGGGTGCAGGTGGGAAGTGGCATGGTTGAGGACTTAATCGGGGTAGGGTCAATTAGAGCGTATTTTCCCAGCGACAAATGCCAAGAAGGAGGTACCAAATGAAGTGGGAAGGATACAATTTGCAAGCCAGTGAGAAGGTGAACAAGTTATTTGAAAAAGTGATTGGGAAGAGAAGTATCTACTATCTGTTGATGATTGCAGCGTTGGGACTGCTTTTGGGTGCCGG
>CAZOUO010000200.1:0-4524 GCA_964582975.1 uncultured Thermotogae bacterium
GGTGATAGCTATCCGGTGCGTATTCCGGCTGACCCGGGGCGTACGTCCGATAACCATACGGGGTCTCAAGCTGATGAGCTCCTTTGACAATCGCCTCAAGCTCCGTCGTGGGAAGATCTCCCTTCCGAAGGTAAGCCAGCATGTGAAGCACGTCCGAGGAGATTCCGGGAATTCGGACGCCATTGTCTAACGCGATTAACGGAAAGCTGGTTTGAGGATCCCAGAGTTGCTCCCAGATCGCCCGGGCCATTTCCGAAGCGAGTCGTTCAAGATGCTCGCCTTGAAAGTCCAGTTGGAATTCCGATTCTAAAGTAATTAACGCTCGCAATGCAGCCACGGTCTGAGCCTGCACCAGAGTGTAGACTACAGGGTAGGTCAGATTTCTTCGCCCGGGAAGGTGGGAGTCCTTCCAGTAGGTGGCGTACGCCATGTAGCGGGTGGCGCGGCAATGACGTGGATCCTCCCAGAACAGCCCCGCATCGATGTGTCTCAGAATGTACTCGCCCGCTTGCCGCAGGCCGTCGGCCCAATCGCGGAGGACACTGCGGTCACTTCCAGAGAGCTGCAAGTACTGCTCGGCAGCAAGGATTAACAGATGGCTTGTCTCCACGGCGTTGTAGTGGGAAAGGTAACCATCCCGCTCAACGCGGTTCCACTCATGTAGAACACGGCCCGGCTCCTCGCCTGTTTGCGGGTCACGTTTGCATCCGATGGTCGCCACCGAGAATGCGATCACCTCGCGCATCAACGCTGGCTCCTTCAACATCAGACACACCGTGAGCAGATCGCGTGGAAAGACGCCAAACCACGGCCTTCCGTTGCGACTCCCCGCATCGAAGAGCGAAAGAGTACCTCCACTAACGTCCACCTGCGTGCGGAGAGCTTCGAAGCCTTCGAGCGCCTTTCGCTGCAAAGCTTCAAGTTTGGGCAACAGATTCCCAAGCGCTTGGCTCATCCTTTAACCGATCCAGCGAGGATTCCTCGCACGAAGTAGCGTTGCAGGGAGAAAAAGATGACAAGTGGCAACGCCATCGACACAAATGCCGCCGCGGTGAGCACTTCCCAGTTCTGACCGCGCGAGCCAACCAAATTGGCCACTCTAAGGGTGACCGGGCCTACGGTCGGCGAACCGCCCAAGTAGATGAGCGCGACAAGCAGATCGTTCCACACCCACAAAAATTGAAAGATCACAACCGAGGCAATCGCGGGGACCGAAAGCGGGATGATGATCTTGAAGAAGGTCTGCATGGAGGACGCGCCGTCGATTGAAGCGGAGTCGAACAGGTCACGTGGCAAGCCTGCCATGAAGTTGTGCAGCAGATAGACCATCAGCGGCATGCCATATCCGGCGTGAGCAAGCCATACCGCGGGAAACGAGCCAGCGGCCCGAATCTTCGCGAAAATGGATAAAATGGGAATGAACGTCATTTGCAGTGGCACAACCATCAACCCGACAACGGTCATAAACAGCAGGTTTCGACCCGGAAACTTCATCCACGCAAAGGCAAATGCCGCAAACGCCGCAAAGAGAATGGGAATCACGGTTGCTGGAATCGTAATAACAAGACTGTTCAAGAACGCACGACCCATCCCCCCTTCGGAAATCACGGATTCGTAGTTGCGAATCGTGTACTGGGTAAAATCAAACGGATGTTGGAAGACCGTCCACCAACCGGAATGGGCGACATCCTGTGGCGGTCTGAAGGACGTGATCAGAAGACCGGTAGTCGGAAGCAACCACACGATCGCTAATACGATCAGCACCGTGTGAAGAGGTGCGCGGGAGAAGGTTTGCACAAGTCTTTCGCCCGTCATCGAATCGCCTCCTGTCGCTTGAAGCGCCGGATGTTGATCACCATCATTGGAATGATCAAGATCAGCAGCACGACAGCAAGCGTCGACGCGCGACCGAAGTTGTTAAACGAGAATTGCTCCTTGTACATGCGGTTTGCGATTACTTCGGTCGAGAAGTTTCCGTTTGTCATCACGTAGACGATATCGAATATCTTAAGAACAAAAACGATCATGGTCGTCGTCACGACTGCTACAGTCGGCCACAGCAGCGGCAGAATAACCTTCCAGAACACTTGCCATTCACTTGCCCCGTCAATCCGTGCCGCCTCCATCAACTGGCGAGGGATGTTTTTGTACGCCGCCGAGAGAACGACCATGCAGAATCCAGTCCATATCCAAATACCAACAACGATCAAACAAAAGTTGTTGATCCACGGACGCTCGATTAGCCATCCGATCGGCTCACCACCCAAGGCAACCACAATCTGGTTTAGCAGTCCGATCTGCGGCGTTCCTTCCGGACGGAACGCGTAGACGAACTTCCAGATCGTCGAGGCCCCCACCATGGAGATCGCCATGGGGATGAAGACAATCGACTTGATGATCCTTTCGTACCGCACCCGATCCAACAGCACAGCGAACAACAGCCCAAGCGACACCGTGAAGAGAGTAAAGAAAACCACCCACAGCGCGTTGTTGCGAAAAGCAGTGAGCATCGTTTGGTTCGTGAAGGCATAGACGTAGTTCTTAAATCCAACAAACGTATCTCCGTACTTGTCAAAGAAGGAGAGGCGAATGGTGTCAATGGAAGGATAGACAAGAAAAAACGCAAGCAGAATCAAAGCGGGCCCCGCGTACAGCCACGGAGTCACTCTTCGCGTACGCACTAGAATCTCCCTTCAGGAAGAAGGAGGACCAAGGCCGCAGGGCGCTGCCCTTGCTCAGCCTTGGTCCTCAACTCAACTTGCTTGGGCTACGCGGCGACTTCCACTCCTCTTAGTAAGCGTCGACCGCGCTCGCCTCAATCGCTTCGAGGACCGTGTCCAGCGGAATACCGCTGATGTAGTCCAAAACGCCTGACCAGAAGGTCCCAGACCCCACAGCAGCTGGCATAAGATCTGACCCATCGAAACGGAACGTCTCCGCCTCGGCAAGCATTCCTGCCGCTCTTGCCGTGATTGGATCCGGGTAAACAGTCGGATCGACGTTCTTGTTGATGCCGAGTTTCCCCAGGGTGCCGCACCAGATCTCCTGTGCCTCGGCGGAAGCCAGGTAGTCAGCAAGCGCCTTCGCCTCCGGCGTGTCGTTGAAGACCCCGATCAAGTCGCCCGCACCGAGCAGGGGATTCCCGAACACAGGTGAGATCGGCGGGAAGGCGAAGATATCGTAGTCTTCAACCGGCTTGAGATCCGGATTCGCCCCAAGAATAAAGCTTTGGATGAACGTGGCCTGACGATGCAGGTACGCCCCAGGAGGAGCGGTGAACATCGCGTTCGGCGAATCACCGAAGAAGATCGTCAGTGCTCCAGTAGCGCCACCGAAGACAAAACCTTCTGCATTGACGATCTGGCCGAAGTACTCCCACGCTTTCTTGACAGCCGGGTGAGTCCATGGAATTTCGTGATTGACCCACTTGTCGTAGAGAACCGGACCGGCAGTTCGAAGCATGATATCCTCGATCCAGTCGGTGCCCGACCAACCACTCGCCGCGCCGGACTCAAGCCCGATTGCCCACGGCGTGCCTCCGTCGGCGACGATTTGCTTGCTGAGTTCAATGAGCGCTGGCCAGCTCGTCGGCACCTCATAGCCCTTGGCGGCGAACGCCTTGGGGTTGTACCAAACCAGGCTCTTCAGGTCAGCAGCCAAGAAGACCCCGTAAATGTGGTCCCCAACTGTTCCCAAGTCGACGAACGCTGTGGGGTGGTCGGCAAGGTTAGCAAGATCGTCCAATGCGACCAATGCCCCCTGAAGCGCAAATTCCTTCATCTGCCCTGGGTTTGGTAGTGCTGCGACATCGGGGGGATTCCCGGCTGCTACCCGAACGGGCAAGACCGTGGGCAGGTCCCTACCGACCTCATCGACGATGACATCAATTCCCGTCTTCTGCTCAAACGGCTCCAATGTCTTCTTGAATGCCTCCAGTTCATTGCCACTCCAAACAACTGCAATCGTGACTTCTTTTGCCAGCACTACGACACTGACTAAAGCTACCAGCATCATCACCAATGTCACAGCGCAGATTCTCCTTAGCATAGTTACCTCCTACTTCTTGAGATTGACAGACTGCCTCTCCTTCTCATTTTAGAGGCTCCTTATCACCTCCTTCTAGGTAAGGCTCACAACCACTAAGCTGTCCGGACAGGATGCGAAGGCGAAAGAGTCCCCCCAATGGCAAAGCAAACGGTCTATATCAGGAAGCACTATTTAAGATTGGATGTGGCGCGTCGAATGCTTTCTGCTCGAGAAGCCTTTGGAGCGGATGTTTCACCGTTAGCTGAATTGGACGGCCCTCCCTTCCACCTCGGTTACTTATCCGGTTTCAGCCCTTGGTCGTTGGAAATCGCTTCTTTTTTTCCAAAGGTCACTTTGACTTTACCATAGCATGGCTCGCCCTTCTTGTCAAGCACGACGCATACCCCTAGTGATCGATCGAATCTTCACTACTGACCTTGTGCCTTGGGCGTGCACCCCTAGAAATGGACCAGTCATAAGTAGAGAATCGGCTCGAAG
>CAZOUO010000201.1:0-4479 GCA_964582975.1 uncultured Thermotogae bacterium
CGATGCCAAGATCGTTGAACTCGGGGTGGAGGAGTCTGGCTATGAAGCCCTCGAACCGGGGGTTCGTGGCGGCGTCATGTACACGTCTACCTTTACAAACCCAAAGAAGTGGAATGACGTCACCTCTCATGAGACCAGTACCACTGTGTATACGAACCAGATGGGCCGCGGGCTAATGCAGCGCCACCCATTGACCCTGGCGCTTGAGCCTGAATTGGCCAAGTCCGTAGACATCTCCGAGGACGGCCTTACCTTGACGTTTCATTTGCGGCAGGGGATTAAGTGGTCGGACGGGGTGGACTTCACCGCGGACGATGTCGTGTTCACCTACAACGACCTCTACTACAACGAGGACATCGAGACCGATGCCCGCGATGGTTTGGAGCTTCCCGATGGGACCTTCCCCGTGGTGGAGAAGGTCGATGACTACACGGTGAAAGTTACCCTCTCCTTGCCTTTTAGACCTGCGCTCAACTCACTGACCTACAACATCTGGCCGAAGCACAAGCTGGCACAGCACGTACACAAGCTGAACCCGGATGTGCCCGCTGGAACCTTCAACGAGGTGTGGGGGTTCGGCGAGGAGGAGGATCTGGTCGGAATCGGCCCTTACATCGTGGAGAGCTACACGCCAGACCAGCAGGTTGTCCTGGTGCGAAACCCCTACTACTACGTCTACGATCAGAACGGGACCCAGCTTCCGTACTTCGACAAGTACATCCGCCTCATCGTTGCCAGCCAGGATGTGGAGCTCCTCAAGTTCCGCAACGGCGAGACTTACGCATGGACCATCCGTCCAAGCGACGTGCCGATCTTGAAGCGCGAGGAAGCGATCAAAGACTTCGAGGTGAGAATCGGAGGTGGCCGTTTTGGAACTACTTATATCACGTTCAACGAGGACTACGGACTCGGCGAGGGCGATCCGGCGAAGGATCAACTGCGGGGACTGTACCGCGACATCCGCTTCCGCAAGGCAGTGGCTCATGCAATGGACAAGCAAACCATCATCAACAACCTGTTCAACGGGTTGGCCAAGCCACAGTGGTCGTTTGTCAGCACGTTATCGCCGTTCTACGGTGGCCGCGAGAGTTACGGTGGACCGGTGACGGAGGCCAACGCCGTCACCTACGAGTACGATCTGGCCAAGGCCAACGCGCTCCTCGATGAGATCGGGATCCTTGACACCGACGGAGATGGCTACCGCGAGTTCCCCGACGGCTCGATCGTAGAATTCGAGTTGAACACCAACGCCGGCAATACCACCCGTGAAGGGTTCTGTCTCATCATGGCAGAAGATTTCGAGAAACTCGGGTTCAAGGTCAACGTGAACTTCGTCGACTTCAACACGCTTGTCACTCGGCTACTCGGTGGGACCCTCTACCAGGCAGTAGTTATTGGATTCACCGGCGGCGTGGAACCCAATGACAGCTCAAACATCTATCCCTCCTGTGGTGGGCTTCACTTCTGGCATTACTCCGGTTGTGACGAGCCGTACGAGCACGAGAAGCGGATGAACGAGCTGTTCGATCGTGCCGCAAGCACCATGGATAACAACGAGGCATTCGAGTACTATCTGGAGGCACAAAAGCTCTTTGCCGAGCAGAACTTGGGCTTGCTCTACTCGGTGAACCAGGCGCATACGTATGCCATCTACAATTTCATCGGGAACAAGGGCGTCGTTACTCCCTATGCCACACCGGACAATTACCGCGGTCTGACATGGGACCTCGTTTATCTGAAGAACCAATAGCAATGAACATCAACGTGGGGCATGGCAGCGACTGTCATGCCCCACCTTTTTCTATGTTCACCGTGAGGGAGACAATTCGCAATTGCTGACCTACATTATCCGGCGAACCTTCTACATGATTCCCCTGCTCGTGGTCATTTCCTTAATATCCTTTGCCATCATCCAGATGATGCCGGGGGATTACCTGACCCGCTCTCGGCTCAACCCCGATGTCACGCAGGAGACATTCGACGAGATGGCGAAACGTTACGGGTTGGACAAACCTTTTCTAACCCAATACTGGTTTTGGGTGAAGGGAATCGTTACCCGCGGTGATTTCGGTATGTCATTTGAAACCAAGCGCCCGGTCTTCTTCACTCTTTTTTTGGGTAACAGGTTGCTATGGACCCTCGTGATCACAGGTTCTACTATGTTCCTCACCTGGCTTTTCGCCATTCCCCTTGGAATTTTCTCCGCGACGCATCAGTACAAGGTGAGCGATCACACCCTCACTTTTCTCGGTTTCTTGGGACTTTCCATCCCCAATTTCTTCTTTGCGTTAGTCGTTCTCTGGATGCTCGTTGCCTTGTTTAAAGTTGGCTCACACGGGCTGGGGATAGGCGGGCTGTTTGACAACCGGTTCATCGAGGCCCCCTGGTCGTTCGCCAAACTGGGCAACTTCCTATGGCACATTTGGCCCGCCTGGCTTGTGATCGGCACCTCTGGGATGGCGGGACTGCTTCGCTACATGCGGGGGAGCATGCTCGATGTTCTGGCCTTGCAATACGTTCAAACGGCGCGCGCCAAGGGACTCTCTGAGCAGATCATCAGATATAAGCACGCGGCGAGAAATGCGATTAACCCGCTTGTCAGCATTCTTGGCTTACAGCTTCCCAATTTGGTTTCCGGCTCAATCGTCACGGCAATCATTCTAAACCTACCGACGGTGGGTCGCGCCTACTTCACCGCATTGCAGATGCAGGACCAGTACGTGGTGATGGGCGGTCTCCTTTTCTTCAGCCTGTTTTTGATGATCGGGAATCTGATCGCCGATATTCTCCTCGCCTGGGTGGACCCACGAATCCGCTACGACTAACCATGCTATAGAGAAAGGGAAGGACTGAAGCGATGGCACGGGACCGAAAAGCAAGGAAGTTGGAGCGAGAGCGGGCCAAGAGTCGGCCCGCAAGTCGATCCCAAGGGCAGATGATCTGGCGTGCCTTCCTCAAGCACCGTCTGGGGAACATCGGAGCGGGGGTCGCGATTATTCTTATCCTTGCCGCAGTGTTCGCGGAGTTCGTCTCGCCGTATCCCTACGCCAAGCAGTTTCGTGCCTATCCGTTCGCGCCTCCTACCCGACTGCATTTTCGAAGTGAAGCGGGAGTCACTGTACGACCGTTTGTTTTTCAGGCTACGCGCACGTTCGATCCGGAGACCTACACCCCGATCTTTGTGGAGGATACTAGCAAGAAGTACTACATTCGCTTTTTTGTCCGTGGAGACGAATATCGTTTGCTTGGCCTGTTCAAGACAAACGTCCACCTGTTCGGTGCCCGGGCAGAAGACGGATCGGACGTGCAGGTCTTCCTGTTTGGCACAGACGGATTCGGGCGTGACCTCTTCACACGAACGATCATCGGAGGAAGGATTTCGCTTGCGGTCGGCCCACTGGTCATCCTGATCGCTTTTCCGTTCGCCATCGTCCTGGGAGGGGTTTCAGGCTATTACGGTGGGGGGATTGACATGTTTCTGCAGCGGTTCGGCGAAGTTTTTATGGCCATTCCCGCGTTACCTACCCTTCTCGCCATGGGAGCGGCCCTTGCCGGCCTTGGACTGTCTGCTGTCCAGGTCTTCATGGGAGTCATCCTTTCCCTAGCCGCGATCAGCTGGGCCGGTTATGCGCGGGTCATCCGCGGGCAGGTCCTTTCGATTCGAGAGATGGACTTCGTTTTTGCCGCCAAAGCAGCAGGTTCAAGGAATCTACGCATTATCCTCCGCCACATCATTCCCAACGTGACCAGCTATCTGGTCGTCGCCGCGACCTTGACCATTCCCAACATGATGCTCATCGAAGCAGCACTGAGCTTCCTCGGTTACGGTGTTCGCGAGCCGATGACCAGTTGGGGACAGCTGCTAAACGCAGCGACGAACATCTCGGGAATTGAAGAACACCCGTGGCTTCTCATCCCGGGCGCTTTCATTGTCGTTGCGGTATTGGCGTTCAACTTCATGGGGGACGCCCTGCGCGATGCAGTCGATCCGTACAGCATCACTTAGTGGCGCCCTAAATTGCATCCCATCTGAGATTTCGGTATCCTTTACTGGCAGTTGCAAGGACGAGGGGGCCAACACTTATGGCAGAGCGGATTGAGCGCACTTTCATCGAAGAGGAGATGGAGCAGTCCTACATCAACTACGCGATGAGCGTTATTCGTGGTAGGGCGATTCCGGACGTCCGCGATGGGCTCAAACCGGTGCAACGACGCATCCTCTATGGAGTCCATCAGCTCGGACTCACCCCCGGCAAACCTCACAAGAAGGCCGCCCGTGTTGTCGGAGAAGTGATGGGGAAGTTGCACCCTCACGGTGACGCGGCGATCTACGAGACGATGGTCAACATGGCCCAACCCTTCTCCTATCGTTATCCCCTGATCGACGGGCAGGGAAACTTCGGCTCCATCGACGGCGATACGCCTGCAGCGATGCGCTACACGGAAGCCCGCTTGGCAGCCCTTGCCACCGAGTTCCTC
>CAZOUO010000202.1:0-4447 GCA_964582975.1 uncultured Thermotogae bacterium
AATGCTGAAAGGATTTTCCTCAAAAGTGTACCAACCTGTCTTTCTCTGGCTCATGAAAGACGGGCCAGTCTACGGATATGATTTTTATGCCATCCGACCTTAACTCATGAGGGAAGCTACGCATCTGCTTGAAGCTGGGCAGTCGCTTGTTTTATGCACTGTAATTGATAAGAAGGTCATGGACCCGTGGCGTCGAAGCAAAAATGGTTGTTGCCGAAGACGGGACGACGACTGGTACCATAGGCGGCGGAAACCTTGAACGCTCACTGGTTGATGAATGCCTCAAAGCGTTAAGCGAACATAAATCCAAAAAAGTCGTCTTTAATCTATCTCGCTCCCCAAGCGACGGAGCAGTCGGAACGGGTATGATCTGCGGCGGTGAATTAACCGTGCTTGCGTTCGTTCCTCCGATATTTCACAGGTACCCAACTTAACCCTTCAGCGTCGCCAACACGCGCGACGGCGACATAGGTATTTCCCGCAATCTCCTTCCCGTCAGGGCGAAGAATGCGTTGCCTATCGCCGGTGCTATCGGGCCAATCGGAGGCTCCCCACACCCCGACGGCTTAATGTCGGGCCTGTTTAGGATGATTGTTTCGATGTCAGGCGTCTCCGCCATGGTGAAGAGTGGATACTCGGCAAACCCGCCGGCCACCACGCGGCCGTCCTTCACCGTGAGCTTCTCCATTAGCGCAACGCTTGCGCCCATCATGACGCATCCCTCTACCTGGCTGCGAACCTGATCGGGATTGATGACCCGGCCGCAGTCGATCGCCGCCACGACCCGGTGGAGTCGAATGTGACCGGTTGATTCGTCGAGGGATATCTCGGCTATTTCAGCGACGACCGTGCCGTGGTAGAAGCAGCAGGCAATGCCTCGGCCGCGCCCCGCCGGCGGGGTTGTTCCCCATCCGGCTCGCTCTGCCGCTGCGTTGAGAACAGCGGCCATCCGCCGCCCATCCGTATCGCTGGAGAGATTATCCAGGCGGAATTGCAGCGGATCTTTACCCGCTGCATGGGCTGCTTCGTCCATAAAGCTCTCGATGGGAAAGATGTTGGGGGCCAGGCCGAGCCCGCGCCATTGACCGGTTGCGAGCGGCATACGTCGCCTCCATACTGTGACTTCGCGGTTCAGAATGTTGTAGTAGATCCATGCTCCCATTGTCGCGCCTGGGTCGAAGCCCAGGACACGTCCCACTAATCCCCGGACTGGCATGAGGTCGAGAATGGAATTACCGCTCGCCTCTTGCCACTCGATGGCCTCGATCTGGCCACCGCTCAGCTTGGCTGAGAGCTTGTGATGAGTCATCGGCCGAACATAGCCGTTGCGAAATTCCTCGCTACAATCCCAGCCCACGTGGACGGGAGCGCCCGCCGCGCGGGATAGGCGGGCCGCTTCGGTAGCAGCCGAGGAAACGTTGTTGCTTCCTGCCTTGCGGCCAAAGCCGCCCCCTAGGAAAGTCGGGATGACCTCGACCTGTCTCACGTTGATGCCGAGTGCTTTTGCCACTTGACTGGCGGTGAGAGTCTCGAACTGAGTCGATGTCCACACCTTGACACCGCTCTTGCCTACAACTGCCAACGCTGCCTGGGTTTCCAGGGAAGCGTGTGCCACCAGGTTCGTGCGATACTCTGCGCGCAGGGTCGTGTCCTTGGCCAGGATAGAGCGCGCATCTCCCTTTCGCTGGATAGTGACCGCATGTGGCCCCCCGACCGTCACCAGTTTTTCCAGATCAGGCTGTTGCCACAGGCGTCCCTTGTTCCACGTTACTTCTACAGCATCACGAGCAGCCCGAGCTTGGTCGCGCGTCTTGGCCACTACCCCGGCAAATCCGTCTTCGATAACCACCTTCACGACGCCAGGCATCGATGGCGCCTTCCCCGGCTTCGCGGAGAGCATCACTGCCTCGATCGTCGGCGGACGAACCACCGCTCCGTAGAGCATCCCCTCGACACGCGCATCCTGGCCGAAAATGGCCCGGCCAGTCACCTTTGCCCGGCCATCCACCCGTGGCATCGGCTGTCCGATAACCTTGAACTGATCCGGGCTCTTGAGAGCCACCGGCACCTTTGGCACCTGCCACTTGGTATTCTTGTCCACGAGAGCGCCGTATGAGATGCCGCTCTTCGAGCTGCCGATGATCTCAAACCGCCCGTCGCGTGCGGCTAGTTTCTCGGGTGGAACTCCAAGGCGTAGCGAGGCCTCGGCGCGCAGCATCTCCCGCATGGTGGCGGCAGCTTGGCGTAGCGGCTCGTAGAGGGTGGCAATCGATGTGCTCCCGAAGGTTCCCCGATACTTGTTCTCCCCCTGGTGGGTGCTGGCGTGAGTGACCTCCACCCGGTCCAGAGGAACCTCCAGTTCCTCTGCGACGATCTGGGCCAGGCCGGTGTGAGTTCCCTGACCCATTTCCGCTTTGGGCAATAAGAGACGGATGCGATCATCCGGCAGCACCTGAATCCACGACAGAGGGTTGAGCTGCTTCTCGCGAAGCGAAAAGCTCCCCGCCATCATCGACCCAATCCTACGCCGAACCAATGGCAAGACGACCAAAACCCCTAGGGCAACGACACTACCGGTCACGCCCAAACCGATCAAAAGATCCATGAGGTTCATTTGCTACCAGCGCCTCCTCTCAAACCGGCTGCCAACTCTATCGCCTCGATGATCCTGTAGTAGCTAGTACATCGGCACAGGTTGCCGGTCAGCGCCTGACGAATCTCGTCGCGCGTCGGATGGTCGATCTCTTCCAACAGCTTGGCGCCGCTCATGATGAAGCCGGGAGTGCAGTAGCCGCATTGCAGGGCTCCGACTTGAATGAACGCGGATTGCACCGGGTGCAGCTCCTCCCCCCGCTGCAGACCCTCAATCGTGACGATGTTTGCACGATGCGCCCGAGGCGCCGGCACCAGACAGGCATTCACTGCGATCCCGTCCAAGAAGACCGTGCAGGCACCGCACTCTCCTTCAGCACAGCCCTCTTTGGTCCCCATCAAGCCAATATCCTCGCGTAGCATTCGGAGCAGCGTCTTGTCGTTCGCGTGATTCACCGAGTATTCTTTGCCGTTGACCGTCGTTTCGATTACTTCTGAGGTCCCATCGGGTTTCAGGTCTGGGGCGTGCATTTTCCCGCCGGTCTTGCCCCACAGCATTATCCGTTCGGAGGGGAAATCATCGCGCTCGGTCCCGTCCCGCAACGAGGCCAGCGCCCGGTCGACGAGGACTCGGACCATGTCCCGCCGGTACTCAGCAGTCCCGCGAATATCGTCAATGGGGCGAGCTGCGTGTACGGCAAGACGCGCGGCCTCCGTGATGACGTGTTCGTCCAGCGCCTGGCCGCTCAGAAACCTTTGGGCTTCCTCCGCTATGACGATTGTTGGCGCAACCGATCCGAGGGTGATCGAGACACGTTCGATCCTAGACTGGCGCGATGCTGACCCGAACCCCAAGACCACAGCTGTATTAACGACCGAAATGGCTTGCGCCTGGCGTAAGCCCAGCTTGATGAACGTACCGAATTCGTGCTCCTTCAACGCCGGAAACGATATTTCCGTCAGCATCTCATCCGGTTCGAGCGCGGTGTGGTGTACGCCGAGGGTGAACTTGTCGAGCGCTAGGTTGCGCTTCCCGCGCGCCTGGCTCTGCAGAGTCACCCAGGCACCCATGGCGATTAGCGGAGTGATCGTATCGTTCGCGGGCGAAGCCGTGATCAGATTGCCGGCTATCGTCGCTCTATTGCGTATCTGCGGCGCGCCCACTTGCCAACACGCGGACGCTAGGGGAAAAGCCTTCTCAACCAGATCTTTGTGTCCGGCGACCTGATTGTGGGTCACTCCCGCGCCGAGATGGAAGACGTGGCCATCGAAGCGAATATCGTCTAAGCCGCTGATCCGGTTCACGTCAATGAGCACTCTTGGAGAGCGCACCCGCCGTTCTATCTCAACGATGAGGTCTGTGCCGCCGTTGATGACACGTGCGTCCTGGCCGTGCTTTGCGAGCAGTTCGAGAACCTGTTCCACCGAGGTTGCGGTTACGAATGTCTCCCACATTACAAAAGTCACCTTATCGAATCGATACTATCGCAACAACACTACTCTCGCAGAATCATATAAATATATCGTTTCGATATATAAGCAGTCAGGTATTAGCTATTAGCAAATGCTGAAAGGATTTTCCTCAAAAGTGTACCAACCTGTCTTTCTCTGGCTCATGGCTCACTGCTAAAAAGTGGTGGGCCCGCGGGGATTCGAACCCCGGTAACTACCGAACCCAGTCACCTTGTGAGGGTAGTGTTTGTTAGAGTCCTTGACCCTCTTAACCACTGGACCACGGGCCCAAGTTAAATTTTATGACCTGATATTAAGCCTTCTCACATTGTGCAAGCGAGCTTTAAGACACTCAACCCTTTTCCAATTCTTCAATTACCCTCTCCAACCGCGCCAGCATGTC
>CAZOUO010000203.1:0-4366 GCA_964582975.1 uncultured Thermotogae bacterium
TTTCAACCTCTTCACTCATCGACACCTCGTTACACCACATGTGTGGACTCTACCAAGAGGAATCTCGTGTTCGGTGCAAGCTTTGCCTTGTGTTGCCTCATCATTTCAATCACAGTATTCAGTCCACTGATTGCACCGTATGATCCTTTGGAAATCAACTTCACTGATCGTTTCTCGTCTCCCAGCAGCAAACATTTCTTCGGCACCGATTCTTTCGGAAGAGATCTTTTCACCCGTGTTTTGTATGGCTCACGCATTTCACTTCGTGTTGGGTTTCTCGTCTTAGCCATTGCGATGGCAATTGGGGGCATCATTGGCATGATAGCGGGTTACTATAGGGGATGGATAGATTCACTTCTAATGCGAATGACCGACATTTTCTTCGCGTTTCCGTTTTTGATTCTCGCCATGGCGATTGCCGCTTCGCTCGGGCCGGGGATTAACAATGCAGTCATCGCGTTGGCTGCGGTATGGTGGACTCCCTATGCTCGTCTGTTCCGAGGGCAAGTCCTTGGAATACGTGAAAAGGAGTTCGTGGAGGCCGCGACGGCCTTAGGTATGAGTCGGGTAAGGATCATGTTCCGTCATATTCTCCCAAACTGCTTTGGACCAATATTCGCCAGGGCAACAACAGATATAGGTTACATCATTCTTGCCGGTGCAACGCTTGGATTCGTCGGTCTAGGCGCTCAACCGCCAGCCCCAGAGTGGGGTACTCTTGTTGCAGGTGGACGGTTGTACTTGATGACTAGCTGGTGGTTGTCAATGTTCCCTGGACTAGCAATATTCTTCACAGTAATAGGCTTTTCTCTTCTCGGAGACGAATTGCACAGGAGATTTATACACGCCCGATAGAGTGCCTATCTCCTAGGGAAGAGTCTCTCCGAAGCTGTGGGGCCGATGACGAAACCCGAGATGCATTGATTAGCCAACAGCATTCGACTTACAAATTGTACGACTTGTCACTTAACATGTTATGCTAAAGGAAGATAGGGCCTTTCCCTGCGGAATGGGCCTGCCTGGACTCGAACCAGGGACCTCCCGCTTATCAGGCGAGCGCTCTGACCACCTGAGCTACAGACCCAAAGCAACTGTCATGGTAGCAACGGGAAAGTGGCTTGTCAAGACGCGATTTTCTCTGAATAAAGAATGAGAACGGCTTTTTAAGCTGCTATTTCTTCTTTTATCGCTGCTTCGCCCAGCGTATCAACCAAGGCGTCCAGATCTCCGTTTAGAATCTCCTCGAGGTTATGGAGGCTGACGTTGATCCGGTGGTCGGTCACCCGATTCTGGGGAAAGTTGTACGTGCGGATCTTCTCGCTGCGGTCGCCGGAACCGATCTGCTGTCGACGCGTGGCCGTTAGTTGTTCTTCCTTTTCCTTCTCGTAGCGATTCTTGAGCCGGGCACGCAACACGCGTAGCGCCTGTGCCTTGTTTTTGTGCTGCGACTTTTCGTCCTGGCAGCTGACGACGAGCCCGGTGGGAATATGGGTGATCCGTACCGCAGAATCGGTTGTGTTCACGCTCTGTCCTCCAGGACCGGTGGAACGAAAGGTGTCAATTCTTAAGTCCTTTGGATCGATGATGACCTCTACCTCCTCAGCTTCAGGGAGCACGACAACGGTTGAGGCCGATGTGTGAATCCGGCCGGCGGACTCGGTCTCAGGAACGCGCTGTACCCGATGGACGCCTGATTCGTATCGGAAGCGGCCGTAGGCACCCTCTCCCTCTACAGCGAACACGACTTGCTTGAAGCCCCCAAGTGGAGTTGGATGGCTGTCGAGGAGGGACACCCTGAGCTTCTTTGTCTCGGCGTAGCGGGCATACATGCGAAAGAGGTCGGCGGCAAAAAGGCTCGATTCGTCACCCCCAGTCCCAGCACGGATCTCCACGATTGCATTCTTGCGGTCTTCGGGATCCGGAGGCGCGATGAGTCGCTGAAACTTGCGCTCCATTTCCTCTAGCTGGCGACGGTCCTTTGTCAGGGTTTCCTCAATCTCGTCGCGGAGTTCTTCCTCGCTTTCCCAGAGGTCTTCTTCTTCGGCGATGGAGGAACGAAGCCGTTCCCATTCTTCGCCCAGGCGAATGACCTCGCGCAAGCGAGCATAGCGCTGGGTCAATTCACGGTAGGAAGAACTGGAGATGACCTTGGGATCTACGAGCTTAAGCTCGAGATCGGCATACTCTACTTTGGCTTGTTTGAGTCGCTTACTGATGCCGATATTTGCCATTTCGACGTAAACCTACGCAATGGCAAGGAAGATTTCAACTCGATGCGGAAGCCAGGCGTTCTCTTAAGAAGCGGTTCTCCTCAACAAGGCGGGCAATCTGGGCTTCCTTGTCAGTGAGACGGAGTCGCAACTCGCGGATCACCCCATCTTTTTCGATCGCATCTTGTTCGCTGAGGGCATTGATGACGCGGCGCAGGTACTTCACCTCTTCGGCAAGAACGCGCTCGAGGTCACAGGCAAAGTCAATCGCATCGAGTGAGGCGTGGGGCAGAAGCTTCTCCATGAACTCGCGCGGCTCCATGAACCCATTCTGCCAAGGATGCCGATAGAAGAAAGGGACGGATGACCCCTTCGCTCGGGAACTTTCGTCCTTGTGGGGTGAGCGGACACCTTCTGTAAGGGCGTTGATCGAACTGCCCAGACTTGATACCATCTCATACTAGGATGAGTGTGCCAAAGATTGGTGAAAAGGCCGGATTTCACATCGCGGAGCGTCTAATCCCACGGGGGGACCAACCACGGGCGATCGAGGAGTTGTCCGAGGGAGTCCTTGCTGGGTTGAAGTTCCAGACGCTGCTCGGTGCGACGGGGACCGGAAAGACGTTTGCGATTGCGCATGTCATCCAGAACGTGCAGCGGCCGACGCTGGTGGTCGCCCACAACAAGACCCTCACTGCCCAGCTTTGCAACGAATTCCGCGAGCTCTTTCCAAACAATGCGGTGCACTACTTCGTTTCTTACTACGACTACTACCAGCCGGAGGCGTACATCCCTCAAACCGATACCTACATCGAGAAGGACTCGTCGATCAACGACGAGATCGACCGCCTCCGCCACGCCGCAACGTGTGCACTGTTTGAGCGAAGGGATGTGATTATCGTTGCATCAGTTTCCTGCATCTACGGTCTTGGTTCACCGGAGAACTACCACGAGATGTCGGTCGCCCTTGCCCGAGGCGGCGAGATGGATCGCGATGAGGTGATGCGCAGCCTCGTCTCCCTTCAGTACACGCGCAACGAGGTCGGGTTTGAGCGGGGCACCTTCCGCGCCCGGGGGGATACCCTGGAGATCATCCCGGCCTATCAGGAACAGGTGGTGCGCGTTGAGTTCTTTGGGGATGAGGTCGAACGGATCGCCATCCTCGATCCGATCACCGGTCATCCGCTTCGTGAGGAGGACCGGGTTACGATCTATCCCGCCTCGCATTTCATCACTCCGGCCGAGCGAACGCGCCGTGCGACTGAGACCATCGGAGAGGAATTGGAAGAACGCCTCGACCTATTGCGAAAAACAGGACGACTCCTCGAAGCCCAACGCTTGGAGCAGCGGACGCGCTACGACCTAGAGATGATGCAAGAGATGGGCTATTGCTCGGGGATTGAGAACTACTCGCGCCACTTGGATGGCCGCGCTCCGGGCCAGCCGCCCTCGGTCCTGCTTGACTACTTTCCCGAGGATTTCCTGTTAGTGGTCGATGAATCGCATCAGACCATCCCCCAGATTCGTGGGATGTACCACGGCGATCGGTCGCGCAAGGAGACCCTAGTGGAATACGGGTTCAGACTGCCGTCCGCCCTGGACAATCGGCCGCTGACCTTCTCCGAGTTTGAGGAGCGATTGTGCCAGGTGATCTTCACCTCGGCGACGCCGGGGCCGTATGAGGAACGTCACTCCAAACGCGTGGTCGAGCAGATTATCCGCCCGACCGGTCTTGTCGACCCGGAGGTTCAGATTCATCCGGTGACCGGCCAGGTCGATCATCTGCTCGGAGAGATCCAGACTGTGGTCGATCGGCAAGAGCGGATCTTGGTCACCACACTGACCAAGCGGATGGCCGAGGATCTGACCGAGTATTTGGTCGACTTGGGGATCAAGGCCAGGTATCTGCACTCCGAAATCGACACCCTTGACCGCGTGGAGATCCTGCGCGACCTGCGGTTGGGCAAGTTCGACGTGCTGGTGGGGATCAACCTGCTGCGGGAGGGATTGGACCTTCCCGAGGTGTCGCTGGTGGCGGTCCTCGATGCGGACAAGGAGGGGTTCCTCCGTTCCGGGACCTCGCTCATCCAGACGATCGGCCGGGCAGCGCGGAACGTGCGGGGAAAGGTCCTCCTGTACGCGGACACGGTCACCGA
>CAZOUO010000204.1:0-4350 GCA_964582975.1 uncultured Thermotogae bacterium
GCAGCAGGCCGCCCTGGAACCGGAGAACCTGCTCGACATCCAGCCGTTGTACGAGGGCAAGATTCGCACGCTCGATTACACAGCGCCAGGCATCATCGGGTTTGCGATCACGCTGATCACGGTGATGCTGACTGCTATCTCCATCGTGCGGGAGCGCACAGGCGGCACGCTCACTCGGCTGCTCATCGCCCCGGTGCACGCGTGGGAGGTCTCCTTCGGATACACGCTCGCGTTCACGTCCGTCGCTCTGCTTCAGGTGGGGGAGTTGTTTCTGGTATCCGTGCTATTATTCGGGATTCGCTTTGCTGGGAGCGCGGGCTTGGTGGCTCTGGTGATCATCCTGTTCACGATCGCCCTTCAAGGAATCGCCACGCTTCTTTCCACGATTGCGAAGAACGAGTTTCAGGCGATGCAGTTCGTCCTGTTCATCCTCATCCCCTCGATCATGGTGAGCGGGGTTTTTTGGCCACTTGAGATGATGCCACCGACGATCCGTCCCCTGGCGTACGCAAGCCCCCTCACTTACGCCAACAGTGCGCTGCGCAAGTTGATGCTCGCCGCCAAGGACCTCTCTGGGGTCGCGCTAGAGGTGGGTGTACTTGCCGGATTCGCTGCTGTCATGCTCGTGCTTGGGATCGTCTCCATGCGCCGCCAGGGGTATTCCGCCTGACCGTTTTGCCCCGCAGCACGCCCAACGCCGACACGATAGAAAGAAAACGGGCGGCCTTTTTGACCGCCCGCAATAGTTTGTTAGAGTGTTGTCCCTATCGTGGGATGCTGAGGTCCCCGCAGACCGTGGCTTTCACCCTTTTTCCCGCGATGTAGCCACTGGCAATCCCGCTCAGCGAGGGTGCCCCCACTCCGTAAGAGGGATAGAGCCAATAGGAAAACGTCCACGTCTTGCCCTGCAGGATGTGGTCTGCCCAGAGAACTTCCAGGGTTCCGTTTGCCATGTGGGGAGGGAGTGACCCTTCCGTCTTGGCCACCTCTACCTGCCACCCTGAAGGAATGACCTCCTCCAAACCGGGAGCGGAAAGAGCGGAGTTAGTGGAAAACGTGATGAGGATAAACGTTGCACCGTCTTCTTCTACCAGGTCGCGTACTGCAATCAAGGGGACCTCCCCCACGAGAATCCCCTTCTTGCGCACGGCAGCCAGTCCGCTTGCATCAACTACCTTCAAGCCTACTTTGACAAATCCAGGCTCGGCGAAGGTGTGCGTCGCCACCAGAGCCTCAGTCGAAACCTCGTAGACACCGTCTCCATCGAAGTCCCATTCGTAGGTGAACGCCCCACCACCCAAACAGGACTCACACACTTCGAACGCCACGGCCTCCTCGACAGCGGGATTGTAGGTTGAGGGAGCAAAATTGATCTGCGTTCCCAGTGCGAGAAGGCTTACCATTACCACCAAGTTACCTACACAAATGAAAACCTGCGTTGTTCTTTTCATTTCCCCTCCTCCTCACCCGGTGGGGGCACGATCCGCCCCCTAGGGAAGCGGATCGTGTACCGAGGTATCGGTTAGCCAATAGGCGATCAAATCCTGGATCATGGTTCGGTCGACCACTTTGTTATCCGTGTGCGGAACCTGATCACCGGACAGCCACAGAGCCACGGCGTATTGGATCTGATCGAAGGCGATCTCCTCCGGCAAACACAGATCGATCGCACCGTGTTCGCTATCCCAACGCGAGATCACCACGGGTACCGAAAGGACGGCCACGCGAGTGATCTTGTCCTCACCGAGGACCATCTGAGACAGCCGCGGTGATGAACTACCTACGATACCGTTGATCGTCGTCCGGTCACGCCCCTCTTCTACATTTGAAATCGGGTCTATATTGGAAATTGGGGTACTCGGGGCAGTGAGTGTATAGCGGATGACGTGAACGTCCCCGTCCATAAACGTTTCGAGAAAGAGCCAATCGGTCGTGTCCGCACGGAATGTCGCGCGTCCGTTGTCCACGGGGGTGAACGCCCAACTATTTGGGATCGACTCATGGAGGGTGAGGCCGTGGATCGTGGTATTGGCAGTGATCGTGACCGTTACCGTCACAGTCCCCTCTACGATTGTCTCATCATCGGGCAGACACGTCTCTATGACCCGAGTTGCGATGACGCTCGGAAGGACGTCTACAGGCTTCTCGACTACACCGCTTTTCCCCTCATCGTCAGTGACCTTGAGAGAAACCAAGGTCTCGCCTGCCGTATGGAACGTGTGCGTTGTTTGGGGCGAAGCCCTCTCTACCTCAAAATGGCCATCGCCGTTGAAGTCCCACGCATAGGAGACGATCTGGCCGTCTGGATCCACCGATCCACTAGCATCAAGCAGTGCCTCTACCTCAACGCGAGGCTCTTTCGGCTCGCTGGTAAAGAGAGCCGTCGGTTCACTGTTCAATACTCTAACGTCCATCGTGACCGGGTCGGATCCCGAACCAAGATCGTCGCCAACCAATAATGTGACGGTGTAGGTTCCACTGTCAGAAAAGCGATGTTCGGGGTTTTGGTCGCTTTTTTGTTCACCGTCTCCGAAGTCCCATAACCAGCCAACGACTTGGCCGTCCGAGTCCGTGGACTGATCCGTGAAAGTCACCACATCCGTCGTCGTTGGTGATTCTGGACTGTAAGCAAAGGCCGCCACGGGTGGCCAGTTTGGCTCAATGGCGGACAGCTCGAGCCCGGGGATCGAAATCAACTTTTCCACACCCCGGAAGTCTTTAAACATCACCGAGGAGTCCCGATCTGTCTGCCAAACTCCTTTCCTTCCCGCCTTTAGCGAGATTTGAGTCAGCCACTGCCCCCCAAGGGAAATTCCCCCGATGTTCCAAACGAGGGTGGTCGTCCCATCGGCGTTTGCCTCCACCAGGCGCGGAGATGGACTTGCGCCGAGGTACAGGATCTCGGGCGGGAGGATCTTCTCCACCCTGATGTCTTGGGCGGCCGTCTCAACGAAGAGCAGTCCATCGATTTGCTCAAGGGCGGAGGTTGTTGGCCTGGCGAAGAAGAGCCCCTCTGTCTCCGAAGCAAACATTTCGAGCAAGCTACGGTTGATCAAGGTTCCAATTCCCACAGAGATGATCTTGATCCCTGTCGCTTTGGCAACCTCGACCTCTGCCTGTGGGTCTCGTCCGACATTGCTTTGACCATCGGTGAGAAGGATCTGCGCCAGGACGGCGTCGCCTCGACCGTCGGTCAGGAGATGTTGCCTGGCTAACTGTAGCGCGTCGCCAAAGGCGGACTTCCCTCCCGTTGTCAGGTCTGCAATCGCTGTCTTGAGCTGAGTTCGGTTGCTGGTCAGCGGAAGCTCGAGCCAGGCCGTCGTGGCAAAGGCAACAAGCCCGATGCGGTCCCGAGGAGAGAAGCGATCAATCGTGTCCAATGCGAACCGTTTCGCTACGGCAAGGTCGGAGGTGGCCGATACGTCAATCACCAAGAGGCAGTCAACCGGAACTCTTTCCATCGGTCCTATTTCCTCAACAACGAGCGTTACGGTAGCAACGGCTGGCTCTCCTTCCGTGCCAGCGACGTAGATTTGTGCTGGCTCAAGGAATTGCCTCACGCTGAGGGAAGTACTCTCTGCCGCGGTGATGGGAATCACCGTGATCGCAAGCGCAATAAAAAGGACGGCGAGGGGAATTCCCCTCGCCGGGTTTCTATCAATTCTCATCTGCACCATCTCCTAAGCTTACCTTAACTGTGGGCTCACCCTGGTACACACGGCAGGAGCTCGGGGTCACAGGGGTCCCGAACCGAGCCGGGTAGGGGATCGCAGATGTTCGTATTGGTTAGCCAGTATCCAATGATGATCTTCAAGGTCTCATAGGTTACGGTCAGCCCACACGTTCGCGGGACCACCTCGTCTTCCAGCCAGAACGCGATCGCTCGCTGTACCTGCTGGAACGAGATTTTGTCCGACAACGTGATATCGATCGTGTCATGTTCGACATCCCACCTGGAGATGGCCACGAGCACGGAGAGGCAATCGCTGACATCGACCGCGCTATCACCGGTGACTATGACCTCCAGACACGGAAGCGCCGCATCTACGAGGCCGAATAGGTCGGTGGTACTGACGTAGCACGGATCACTTGCCGACATCTCAATCGCTTCGGTCTGGGGCACCTCTACCTGATAGATGACCGTCAAGGTAGCCCCGGCAGGAAGCTTGCTGGGGTAGATCCACTGCACACGGGACCGCTTATAGAGGAACCCGTTGTGCTCGATCGGCGTGACTCTCCACCCGGTGGGTAGCTCCTCTGTCAAGCCGACTCCGTACAGATCCTGATCCGCCGTTATCTCAACCTTTACTGTAAAGGTGTTTCCGGCGACCTCTCCGTCCTTCCCGTAGT
>CAZOUO010000205.1:0-4344 GCA_964582975.1 uncultured Thermotogae bacterium
ATCGCTTTTGCCTGAAGAATCTATTGATACTGTTCCCGAAGCACTGCGGCCTTTCCCACGTAGATCACCCGCCCTTGGGCATCCTTCATCAGGTAGGCCCCGGGGGAAGCGGGCAGGCAGGCGAGTTTGTCGGCGAAGTGGTCATTCCTTGACATGGTTTCTTTTTGGATGGTAGCTTCAGAAAAGGAGGGTCTCAAACTGGGCTTAAAGAATCCTTTGCAGATGTAAGTTGGGGGTTATCCCCGGAATGCGCCCTCGTTTGGCGATCGGCTGCCCTTCGATCTCCTTGATGTCGGCGGTGAAGTCGATCGGTGGAGCGCTCGAGATGGCACTTCCGACTCCGAAGGCATCCACCGGTGCATCTCGATTTCGAAAGAGCGTGATGCGGGCCGAGTCGATCCCACCGCTGACGACAATCCGGACATGGCCAAAGCCGGCCTGATCGAGCCTGGCGCGGACCTCACGGACCAGTTCTGGGGTGACCCGTCCGCGCTCGGAAGGCGTGTCGAGTCGCACCCCCCACAGGCGCTCGCCCAAGGCGCGAGCGACGCGGAGACTCTCCTCAGCTTCGTCTTTGAATGTATCCACAAGAGCGATTCGTTTGATCTGAGGATCCATGTGACGCTCAAACGCTTCGATGGCTTTCACGGTGTCCCCAATGCACAGGATGAGGGCGTGAGGAATCGTTCCTGAAGGAGCAATTCCGGTGAGCGCGGCTCCGGCCGGGGTTGCACATCCTGTGCACCCACCCACGACCGCTGCGTACTCGAGGCGAGCGGAAACGTCGGGGTGGACGTGCCGCGCGCCGAAGTGAATCACCGGGATATCTCCTGCTGCCTCCACGCAGGCGCGGGCAGCCGTGGCCCAGCCGCTTTCGTGAGCGAGGATCCCCAGGATGGTCGTCTCGTGAATGCCGAACGATTGGTAGGGAGCGGTGATCCGAAGTGCCACCTCTCTCTCTTCCATGGTGTTCCCTTCCGGGATGGCCCACACCTCGCTTCCGGAAGGAAGGACGGCCTCGAGCAACTGCTTGACCTCCTCCATTCCGCACAGGACACCATCGCGAGTGGGAAAGGCTTCCATGGTAACGCGTGGATTGATCCCTTCTGTTTCCAGGATGTGACGGGCGTGAAGGAAGTATACGTCAGTCTTCTGGCCAGAGAGAATCTCTTCGGATGGTGAAAATCGTCGTTTCTCGGTCACTGGGTCTTCCCCTGCGTGATCCTCGCTCCGAAAACTGTCTCCATGTGGCGAAGCCCAAAGGCGTGCGCCTCCTCGTCAAAGGAGGCGACGCAGTCCTCGCGAACCTCGATTTCGTAGCCGCGGTAATAGGCGTCGGCAACTGTGTGCATGACGCAAATGTCGGTACATACTCCGCAAACGATCAATTGCGTAACCCCTGTTTGCTGCAACCGTTGCTCCAAGTCGGTGTTGAAAAAAGCGCTGTAGCGCGTCGTCTCGATGAGAGTAGCACGGTCTAAGTAGGAGGCCAGTTCAGGGATTATCTCGGCTTCTACGCTTCCGCGGACACAGTGGGGAGGGTAGATCTCAAATTCCTTATCGTCGGGAGCGTGTGCGTCCGCAGTGAAGAAGAGGGGCGTTTCCTTGGCTAGCGCTTGTTCGATCAATCTGCGCACCGGAGGGATGATGCGGCGGGCGGCTTGGCCACAAAATAGAGGATATCCTTCTTCAAGGAAACCTCGCTGCATGTCGATGATAATCAAGGCGCGCTTGTTCCTCATCCATTTCACCTTTTCATCCGAGGTAAGGCGATCATAGGCCCCAGCGTTGAGAATTTCAACGCAGTAGAGTGCATCGCCGAAAGACGACCAGAGTGATTCTTGTGTGATTAAAAAACAGCTGCCGAAGAACAGAGAAATCTTGGTTGAGGTCAAGATGCCCTCTGTACTCCTTAGTCACATCGACTCAGAGCTTTCTGGATCGTATGGGGAGTTAGCCAGGGGAAGGATACGATGGGGAGTCCATTCAGGGTGAGCCAAGGCGTCGCCTTGCTTTTTGTCGATTGAGACACCTATAATTTGCGCACAGGCAGTAAAGTTTTTTGTTTTGCTGTCCCGATTATTACGTAGGGGGTTGAACGGGGATGAAGATCACGGTCACGGCGATAAAGGCCGATATTGGGAGCATCGGTGGACATCTCAAGCCGAGCCAAGCGCTCTTGGCACAGGTGGAAACGACTATCGCAAAGAGAGCAAACGGATTGATTGTTGATCGCTTCGTTGGCCACACCGGAGACGACATCGCTATCTTGCTGACCCACGAGCGGGGGACGAAGTGCGAAGAAGTGCATCGCTTGGCGTGGGAGGCATTTCAGGCCGGGACCGAAGTGGCCAAGAGACAGGGGCTATACGGAGCGGGCCAGGACCTGCTCAAGGACGCATTCTCCGGAAATGTGAGGGGTTTAGGTCCTGCGGTGGCCGAGATGGCCTTCGAGGAGCGAGCAAACGAACCCTTTCTCTTGTTCACCGCTGACAAAACCGAACCGGGCGCCTACAACCTTCCGCTCTATTTGGCGTTTGCTGATCCGATGTACAACCCCGGTCTCATTCTCTCACCGGCGATAGGCGAGGGATTCACCTTTACCGTGATGGACGTTGAACATGCAGAAGAGGACCGGGTCATCGAGCTTGTTACCCCGGAGGAGGCCTACGATCTCGCGGCGCTATTGCGCGACAACGGACGGTTCGTCGTGGAGTCGATCCACTCCCGTTCCGATGGCGGCCAGGCCGTTGTCTGTAGTACTACTAGGCTCCGTAACATCGCGGGGAAATACGTTGGGAAGGACGATCCGATCATGCTCGTCCGCACCCAGAAGAACTTTCCGGCCACCGGTGAGATCCTTGCCCCGTACGAAATCGGACATTTCGTGGCCGGGTTTATGCGCGGGAGTCACACCGGTCCATTAATGCCGGTCAAGGCCGGAACGGGCGTCTCGTTTTTCGACGGTCCGCCGATCGTCTCCTGCCTCGCGTTTTCCATGCACGAGGGGAAGCTGACCGAACCGGCAGACGTGTTTGACCAACCGTACTGGGATTGGGTACGACACAGGATCGCGGGCAAGGCACACGACATTCGAGCGCAGGGGTTCTCCGGTGCCGCGATGCTTCCCTATCCCGATCTCGAGTACGGCGGGATCAAAGAGAGGATGGAGAAACTCTACAGTCGATTTACCATTCGGAAGTGAAGTTTGAAAAAGGAGCGCCACGGTTGGCTGAAGGAGCAATTGGGAGTCGAATCTCCGAGATCCTGTACAGCGAGGAGACGATCCAGGCTCGGGTGAGGGAACTCGGAGAGAAGATCGCAGACGACTACAGTGCGGGTGGGATGGCTTGCGATGTTCAAGGGCGCCCACCCGTTCTGATCTGTATTCTGCACGGAGCGCTGGTGTTCCTGGCCGACCTGGTGCGTCAAATCCCCACCGAAGTCGAGTTTGATTTCATCTGCGTTGCCTCCTATGGGAACGGGACTTCCCCTGGTGCGGTTCGCTTAATAAAGGACCTGGAGCGGCCAATCGAAGGGAGGGACGCGTTGCTCGTGGAGGACATCATCGACACCGGGTACACGATTGATTACCTGATGCGCAGTTTTGCCGCCCGGAAACCGGCCTCGCTGCGAGTCTGTGCACTGCTCGACAAGATCGCTCGCCGTGAGACACCAGTTCACATTGACTATACCGGATTTGTCCTCGAACAGGATAAGTTTATCGTCGGCTACGGGATGGATTACGCCGAGCTGTATCGCAATCTCCCCTATATCGCGGTATTGAGACCCGAATACATTCGATGAGCCACCCCTTTTACACTCTGGGGATTGAAACCTCCTGCGACGAGACCGGGGTGGCTGTTCTGGAGGGTGAGAAGCGACTTTGCGCAAACCTCGTCTACTCCCAGGCTGAGCTCCACACACGCTACGGGGGTGTTGTTCCCGAAGTGGCGTCCCGTGACCATCTGCGCAAGCTTCCGCTCCTGGTCAAAGAAGCACTGACACAGGCAGAGATCTCCCTCAGCGATCTTTCGCTTGTTGCCGCCACGTACGGTCCGGGGCTGATCGGTCCCCTCCTTGTTGGCCTCTCCCAGGGGAAAGGAATCGCCTTCGGGCTCGGTATCCCATTTATTGGCGTGAATCACCTAGAAGGCCACATCTTCGCGCACCGGCTGAGCCCCGCAGCCTTCGAGCCCCCATTCATGGCCCTGATCGTCTCCGGCGGCCACACCGGCCTTGTTATCGTAAGAGAGTACGGACACTATCAACTGGTCGGATCAACAGTGGATGACGCGGCTGGCGAGGCACTGGACAAGGTGGGAAAAATGCTTGGCATAGGCT
>CAZOUO010000206.1:0-4301 GCA_964582975.1 uncultured Thermotogae bacterium
CGTTGAAGACCGACTTCCTCCTCGCCAATCCGCCGTTCAACGACTCCGACTGGGGCGGCGAGCGCCTGCGCGAGGACGTCCGCTGGAAGTTCGGCACTCCGCCGATCGGCAACGCAAACTTCGCCTGGGTGCAGCACTTCATCCATCACCTGGCACCGACAGGCATCGCCGGTTTCGTTCTCGCCAACGGATCGATGAGTTCGAACCAGTCCGGCGAAGGAGACATCCGCAAGACCATCGTCGAAGCCGATCTCGTCGACTGTATGATCGCGCTGCCCGGACAGCTCTTCTACGGAACGCAGATTCCAGCCTGCCTCTGGTTCATCGCCCGCGACAAGGCGGGCACGCCAACGAAGGGAGGCAAGCCGTTGCGCGATCGTCGGAGCGAGACGCTGTTCATCGACGTGCGGCAGATGGGCACGATGGTCGACCGCGTCCACCGCGAGCTGACCGACGAAGACATCGCCAAGATCGCGGGCACCTATCATGCATGGCGGGGAGAGACGGATGGGAAGTACCAGGATGTCCCCGGCTACTGCAAGAGCGCGACACTCGATGACACCCGCGAGCACGGTCACGTCCTCACACCGGGCCGCTACGTCGGCGCACCGGACGCCGAAGAGGACGACGAGCCTTTCGAAGACAAGATGGCGCGGCTCACTGCGAAGCTGTCCGAGCAGTTCGCCGAGTCGAAACGCCTCGAAGAAGAGATCCGGAAGAACCTGAAGGGGCTGGGGTTCGATGTGTGAATTCGCGGAGGTTCAGAAGATCGTTCGTGACGCAGTGCGGCGTCTCTACCTATGTGATCCTCAGCTCTTCGAATACGAGGTCAATGAGCGTTCGATTACTCATTGCCTGGCTACATACCTTCGGGAGCCCTTCCCGGAGTGGAACGTGGATTGCGAATACAACCGGAACGGAACAGATACGAAACGACTGGCGATCGATCCTGTGCAGATTCGTAGCGATGACATCGGAGGGAAGACAGTCTATCCCGACATCATCGTCCACCACCGAGGTTGTAGGGGACGTGACGCGAACCTATTGGTGATCGAGGCGAAGAAGACGTGGACTGAAGACAGCCCTGATCAGGATCGGCGGAAGCTTGAGGAGTTCGGCAGATCAGAGGACTTCGCCTATAGCTTCGGCGCACTTGTCCTCTTGGATCGTGCAAGGGCCCAGATCGATTGGTATGAGAAGGGCATCCTGACGGAGAGTGAGAGCCTCAATCTACCTCAAGAGAGGTAGACATACGAAGGCAGAAGGAACGGCCCTGATGTCAGAGTGGCGTGAAACGACACTTGGCAAGATTGCACTCGACGGAGACGCGGGTTTCGTGGATGGGCCGTTTGGCTCCAACCTCCCAGCCAAGCTCTACACGGAGTCGGGCATCCCTGTCATCAGAGGCTCAAACCTGACGCTCGGGCCGTCTCGGTTCGATGGCTCCGAGTTCGTCTACGTTGCGCCGGAGACTGCAAAGAAGCTAGAGCGAAGCCTCTGCATGGCAAACGACATAGTGTTCACCAAGAAGGGGACACTTGGTCAGACGGGCCTTGTCCCAGATGATGGCGAGACTGACACGTACTTACTTTCGTCGAACCAGATGCGACTTCGCGTCGATCCAAAACAGGCTGACGCTCTGTTCGTCTACTACTACGTCTCATCTCCGTCGAGTCTGGCCAAGATCATCCGTGATGCAGAGGCTACAGGGGTTCCCAAGACGAACCTTACGTACCTCAGGGACTTCCCGATCACAATGCCAGAACTCCAGGAGCAAAGGCGCATAGCGTATATCCTCGGAACGCTGGACGACAAGATCGAGCTGAATCGGCGGATGAACCGGACACTGGAGGCGATCGCCCGGGCGATCTTCAAGAGTTGGTTCGTCGATTTCGATCCCGTCCACGCCAAGGCCGAAGGCCGGGAGCCCGTCGGCATGGACCCCGAAACCGCCGCCCTCTTCCCGGATTCCTTCCAGGATTCCCCCTTTGGGAAGATCCCGACGGGATGGAAGGTTTCGACAATCGGAGAGCAGTTTAATCTGACCATGGGGCAGTCGCCACCTGGCTCCACATACAACGAGGAGGGCGACGGTATGCCATTCTTCCAGGGCCGTCGCGACTTCGGCTTCAGGTTCCCGATGAGACGGGTCTTCTGCACGGCCCCGAAGAGAATCGCCGAGGCCGGAGACACTCTGGTGAGTGTCAGGGCTCCCGTTGGCGATGTGAACATGGCTCCAGTCCAGCTCTGTCTGGGGCGGGGACTGGCTGGAGTGCGTCACAACAGCGGCAGCCGATCCTATACGTACTACTCGATGCTCTCACTGCGGGAGCGCTTTCGTGAGTACGAGTCCGAAGGCACAGTGTTTGGCGCCATCAATAGAGGGCAGTTCTCAGGTCTGGAGTGGATTGCCCAAAGTGCTGATTTGGTCGAGTCTTTCGAAGACCTTTCGTCCCCGCTGGATGAGTCGATTCGCCTGAACGAGTTGGAGTCGGAGCGACTAGCATCTGTGCGTGACGCTCTGGCGCCGAAACTGCTGACTGGCAAGCTGTTGTAGGAGGCAGTGCCATGAGATGCGATCCGCGTGGGTCAGTCTGGAGGCGTTGGGATCTACACCTACACACGCCCGCGAGCTACGAATACGAGAACAAGGGAGTGACTCCGGAGCGAATTGTTGAGGTGCTTCTTGCGGCCAACGTCGAGGTAGTTGCGATTACAGACCACCACACGCTTGACGTGTCGCTGATCCACGAGATGCAAGAGCTCGGAGGGGATCAGCTCACCATCCTTCCTGGTATTGAGCTGCGGTCGCAACTTGGAGGAAGTGAGTCCGTCCACTACATCGGCATCTTCAGCGAGGATTCGGACCTGCAGGATCTGTGGACGAAGCTACAAGCCCTCGGCATCACGCCAGCAGATGTCAAGAAGACTGGAGACGAGAAGGTCTTCGTGCCATTCGAGAAAGGCTGCGAAGCCATCCGAGACCTGGGCGGAATCGTGACGGTCCATGCGGGAGGAAAGAGCAATACGATCGAGAAGCTCTCGAATGCCGAAGTGCTCAAGCAAGCGGTCAAGACAGAGTATGTGAAGCGCTATCTCCATGCGTACGAGGTCGGGGCAGTAGGCGATTGCGCTGGGTACAGAGAGGTCGTCTTCCCGACTATCAACGTGGAACTGCCACTGCTCCTTTGCTCCGACAACCACAACATAGAGGAATACGGCGTCAAGGTGCCCATGTGGATCAAGGGTGATCCAGGCTTCCTGGGGCTTCGACAACTCATCAACGAACCGTCAGCGCGGATCTTCCTGGGGGACACGCCTCCAGGTGTGGTTCGAGCTAACCAGCAGCCAACGAAGTACGTGAGCGGACTGAGCTTCGAGCGCACACCGCAAGCCAAGGAGGAGCACGTATGGTTCTCTGGAAGCATCCCTGTGAATCACGGGCTCGTGGCGATCATCGGCAAGAAGGGTAGTGGGAAGAGCGCGCTCGCGGATGTGCTGGCGCTGCTAGGGAATGCACATGTCCCAACCCAGTTCTCGTTCCTGAACAAACAGAGATTCCTGGATCCCAGGACCAAGCTCGGACAGATGTTCAGCGCGAAGATCGATTGGCACTCCAAACACACAACTGGGCTTCGCCTTGACAGCCAGATCGATACCACAAGCCCCGAGTACGTGAAGTACATCCCGCAGGAGTATCTGGAGGACATCTGCACGGAGCTGAAGGAGTCGACAGAAACGCGCTTCTACAGCGAACTTATGGGAGTGATCTTCTCGCATGTGAAGCCTTCGGATCGCCTCGGATGTGGGTCTCTACCTGAGCTCATACAGTACTTGACTGCTGAGCGAGGCGAACTGATACAGCAGATCAAGGGCAATGTGGCTGCGCTCAACCAAGAGATCACGCTGGTCGAAAGCCGGATGGAGGAGCAGCATAGGAAGAGCCTGCAGGGTCAACTGGACAAACGCGTGGCGGAGCTCAAGGCGCATGACGAAGCGAAGCCCGAGGAAGTCAAAGAGCCGAAGCAGGATCCTGAGGCAGTGAAGGCGGCCAAAGAGATAAAAGAGCGAATCGCGGAGCACCAGGCCAAGCTGTGCAAGCTTGATGAGTCCCTGGAGAACACGCGGAAGGAGCTGGAGGAAGCGACGTTGACCGTGGCTGCAGCAGACAAGCTGCTGGGGCGCATCAAGAACCTGGAGAGAGCCGTCGATTCGTTTTTCTCCGAAAGCGCGGAGTACGCCGAAGCCCTAGTGTCTCGTCTGGATATTAAGTGAACGGAAAATGGCCTCAGCTGGCTTGG
>CAZOUO010000207.1:0-4210 GCA_964582975.1 uncultured Thermotogae bacterium
GTCTACGAGTGTCTCGGCATCGGAATGGATGTGCAGCCTGGCGATATTTGTTTCCGCGCCAATTTCGCCACTGTGGAGCCACGCGGAAAGACGTTCATCGTCAAGGATCGTCGTGCCGGCAGGATCGCAGAAGGACAGCCTCAATTGGCCGAATCTCTGAACAACATCCGCTTGAGTGAAACGCTGGAGATCGAGTTTGAGTTTCAGCCGAGTACTGAGCACCGAGGAGCACTGCGTCTTCGAGGAAAGGAACTTTCTCGGCATGTGACGGAGAACGATCCCCACCAGATCAATGCCAAAGCGTATGAATTCCACCCAGAGGAAGGCTACGACAATGAGGCTGCTCGCCGTACCGCGGTGGCGTTGAATGAACTGGTCTACCGAAGTGTCGAGGTGTTACACAATCACCCCGTGAACCAGCAGCGAAACCGCGGCGGCGAAAAATCTGCGAACTTTCTGCTTATCCGGGGAGCGGCCGATCTACCCCGTCTTGATCCGATAAAAACTATCTACGGCGTAAGTGGAGCTGTCATCGCTGGCGGGGCCCTCTATCGCGGAATCGGCCTTGCCTGCGGGATGGAGCGCATCGACGCGCCCGGTGCCACCGGTGGATTGGACACTGACCTTCGATCCAAAGCTGACACAGCGCTCCAAGCGCTGGAACAGTTGGACTACGTTTTCATCCACGTCAAGGGGACGGACAACGCGGGCCACGATCAAGACGCAGTGGCGAAGATCTCGTTTATCGAGCGAATTGACCATGAGCTTGTCCTTCCCCTGACCGAAGGAGTCGATTGGAAAAATACCCACCTTGCCCTTACCGGTGACCACACGACCCCGATCGACTACGGTGATCATACCCCAGATCCTGTTCCGGTGTTGTTCGTGGGACCGAACGTCCGTCGCGACGCAACGACCACCTTTGGGGAGCGCGAGGCGGGCTGCGGTGGGCTGTGTCGATTCAGTGGCATGGTCCTGCCAATTCTGTTTGGATATAACAATTGGAACCCTAAGTTTGGTTCCTGACGAATCAATCAACAACCCGAGGACAGAGTAAGAAAGCCAGGGTCATTAAAAGACGACCGAGGCCGCTGAGGTGCAAGAAGGGAGCCTCAAAGCCAGGAGGTGCGGTTGGAACAAGACCTAGAAACCCAGGTTGCCAAACTTGTAAACCCGTTCGCCGGACGGCCGCACGAGCTCATCCAGGCCCTTCATCGGGTGCAACATGTCCTAGGCTATATCCCCAAGGAGGCACAACGAGTGGTCGCCCAAGCCTTGGGGGTTGCGCTGGCCCAGGTGTACGGCGTCGTGACGTTCTATCACTTTTTTACAATGCACCCGCAGGGAGACCACACGATCAAGGCATGTTTGGGAACGGCGTGCTACGTGCGCGGAGCACGCAAGAAAGTGTTGGATACGATCCGCGAGACGTTGGGTATTGACCCGAAGGAAACGACTCCCGATCGAAAGTTTAGTCTGAGCGTCGTCCGCTGTTTGGGAGCCTGTGGGCTTTCGCCCGCGGTGATGATCGATGACGACGTGTTCGGCCGACTGACACCGGTGCGGGTGAAGGAGATTCTGTCGCGATACGACAAAGAGCCGATGGACGAGCGAGTAACTTGACGGACAGCTCTCAAAGAAGGGGACGACTTCACTTGGAATTTGTACAGGAGCTTCGATGCGTCGTGATGAATTAGGAGCGCTGCGAGCGACTGCCCGAGACAACATCAAGCTGCGATGGGGCTTGCCAGATGGTTCATCGCGGCGCGACATCCTGGTGTGCATGGGTGGCGGTTGCATATCGTCTGGCGCTCCCCGCGTCCGAGATGCCCTTAAGGAAGAAATTGCCAAGCGCGGCTTGGATGCTGGGCATCGGGTGGTCGGGGTCGGCTGTATGGGGTTGTGTGGCCTCGGTCCTCTGGTTGTCATTCGCCCTGCGGGTACCTTCTACTGTCAGGTCGTCCCCGAGGATGCCTCTCGCATTGTGGAAGAAGACCTGATTAACGGTGGGGTGGTGGAGGACCTGTTATTTCAGGTTGCCGCAGGCGGTGACGTGGTCAAAACCTGTGATGAGATCCCTTTCCTGGATCGGCAGGTGCGTATAGTGTCGCGAAACATGGGTCTGATCGACCCAATGTCCATCGAGGAGTACATTGCGCGGGATGGGTACGCCGCATTGGCTAAAGCACTCACTTCTATGTCCACCGAGGACGTCATCGCAGAGGTGAAGCGTTCCGGGCTTCGGGGACGTGGCGGGGGTGGTTTCCCCACCGGCACCAAATGGGAATACACCCAAAAAGCAGAGAGCAAGATTAAGTACGTCGTGTGCAACGCGGACGAGGGGGACCCGGGCGCGTTCATGGATCGAAGTCTCTTGGAAGGCGATCCACACAGCATCATTGAGGGCATGGCGATCGCAGGCTACGCAGTGGGAGCACGTGAGGGGTACGTGTACGTGCGGGCAGAGTATCCGTTGGCAATAGCGCGGATGGAGGAGGCCATCAAACAAGCACGTAAGCTGGGGATGTTGGGAGAAGGGGTCCTCGACACCTCGTTCGATTTCGATCTGGAAATCCGAATTGGAGCGGGAGCGTTCGTGTGTGGAGAGGAGACCGCACTGATCGCTTCCATTGAAGGACGGCGGGGAATGCCCAGACCCAGACCACCATTTCCTGCTCAGCATGGGCTGTGGGGAAGGCCCACGTTGGTTAACAACGTAGAGACCTACGCCAACATCAGCCCGATCATCCTCGACGGCGCGGAAGCGTTTGCGAAGCTGGGAACGCTACAAAGCAAGGGAACAAAGGTATTTGCGTTGGCCGGAGACGTCCGTCTTACGGGACTGGTCGAGGTCCCGATGGGGATGCCTCTTGGAGAGATTATCTACGACATCGGCGGAGGAATTCAGGAAGGACGAGCGTTCAAGGCCGCACAAATTGGAGGACCGTCGGGCGGATGCATTCCGAGAAGCCATCTGAACGTAACTGTGGATTACGAGTCGTTGAAGGAGCTGGACGCAATAATGGGGTCGGGGGGGTTGGTGGTAATGGACGAGTACACCTGTATGGTCAACCTGACCCGGTTCTTCATGGAATTCTTGGTGGATGAATCCTGTGGGAAATGCGGGCCCTGTCGAGTGGGATTGCCGCACATGCTGGATCTGTTGACAAAGATCACGGAGGGGCGAGGTGACGAAGAAGACCTCGAGCGATTGGTCAAGCTTGGGCGGATGGTCAAAACAACCTCCCTTTGTGGCCTGGGGCAAACCGCCCCCAATGCGTTGCTTTCGACAATTCGTTTCTTCCGAGAGGAATACGAAGCGCATATAAAAAACAAAGAATGCCCAGCTGGTGTGTGTCCAGACTTGGTGTTAGCTCCGTGCGAACAAGCTTGCCCGGCACACGTGGATGTGCCAGGCTACGTGGCCCTCATCGGTGAAGGACGTTTCGCCGAGGCGCTGGCGCTTCATCGTCAGAGAAACCCGTTCCCGGGCGTCTGTGGCCGCGTGTGCACCCATCCGTGCGAAGAGCCATGCCGGCGAGGGGACACGGACGAGGCCATCGCCATCCGGCAGCTGAAACGGTTCATGGCCGATGTCGAACTCGCCCGTCCAGCAAAGCGGGCTACCCCTCCCCCCCAGCCGACAAAGGGACGAGTAGCGATTGTGGGATCCGGCCCGGCCGGACTGACCGCTGCATATTTCTTGGCTCCGTTAGGCTATGACGTCACCGTGCTCGAGGCGCATTCAGAGCCGGGAGGAGCACTTCTCTCCATTCCAGATTACCGGCTACCCAAGGATATCGTTCGACAAGAGATCGCCTTGATCGAGGATCGAGGAGTGGGCGTTCAAACAAACAAGCGTCTGGGGGTGGATTTCTCGATCGATGAGCTGTTCGACCAAGACTACAAGGCCGTCTGCTTAGCCGTGGGCGCGCATGCGACCCACCGTTTAGGTATTCCGGGGGAAGATCTTGCCGGAATCTTCCAGGGCCTTTCCTTCGTCTGGGACGTGAGTTTGGGGAAGCCATCCAATCTTCGCGGGAAGAAGGTTGCCGTCATCGGTGGCGGGAACGTGGCAGTGGACGCGGCCCGGTCCGCAGTGCGGCTGGGAGCCGCAGCCACGCACATCATCTATCGGCGACGGCGAGAAGACATGCCGGCAGAAAAGTCGGAGGTAAACGAAGCAGAACGGGAAGGAACGCAGATGCAC
>CAZOUO010000208.1:0-4180 GCA_964582975.1 uncultured Thermotogae bacterium
TTTCTTCCTCCTGCCTCAACCTGCCACCTGTAAACAGTACTACGAAACTCGATACACTAGTAGTGCTCCACCAGCGGCATCCGGTTACGGGACTTGTGAGTTGACGCTTGTAACTATGATGGTGAATGTACCACTATAGCTACCCGCACGGGTGCCGTAATCTTCGAACACGTCTAGATACGGATAGATCTTTAGTGTCAAGTCCGCTCCGTGGTTGTACCAATTCGGATTCCATACACCTCCCCAATCCGGGTCGTACCACCAGACGTAATCCGCACTATGCTCTGGCAGATAGAACGGACCGGAAAAATCCTGCTGCGACTGATTCAATCCCGTCTCAGGATATACATTCCCGCCTTGGACTCCTCCGCCTTGCACTTCGGCCTCGAACCAGGTGGGATCTGTGTTGCCACTGAAGGCCCATTCACCAGCATCGTCAACGTATCCTTCAGCGTGATCCGGCGTATGCCCGTTGTCGGCCTGCTGGCTATGCCAATCGTACCAGTCAATTGCCTTCCAAACAGCGTACTCTGTCTCGATCTCGTTAACTCCATTGTCATCCTTGCCCACCAAGTTTAGGTTGCCGCTACAACTCAGCTGAACCGTATAGGTGACGTTTGAATTGACTCGCAGCTCGAGATACTCGCCCTCAGTAATTCCATTAACATTGGTCGTGATGTTCCCAAACGCGACCGTGTTCTCCGGCATCGTCACGTCAAATACTGTGGCTATTCCGGTAGTAACTGTGCCCGTTTCAGAAGCTGCTCCTGCCAGTAACGAAACCACTCCGATCAGCACCAAGATTATTCCTACGGTCATTCCGAATCGCATCTTCATCTAACACCTCCTAAAAAGGTAAACCTTACAACCTCTTCAGAAGGTTTCGGCGGCTCAGCCGTCCTCCCCCCTCGCAGGACCTGGAACTTTGCGCCCCTGCCTCTCGGCAGGTTTGCCCTTTCGACCCTCCAACCAAAACCACAAGTTGTTTCCCTATGATCACCTCCTTCTTATGAGCGAAGCCCCCAACTTCTCTTGCAGTAGTGGCTTGCCAAGCACTGCTACATTCAGCGGAGTGATTTGAGAAGAAGAGATGCAAGGCGAATGGAGCCACCGCGTTTTCGTAAGGAGGAATTCAGAGAATCCGCGAGAAAAGTTGGTTAAACAGTCAGGCGCTCGACGTGGACATCTGTCACTTCCCTGGGGGACAGCGAGGCTAACCGCTTCACCAGTAAGGAACAATAATAACGAGGGTGATACGAGATAGTTAGGTTGATTTAGAAGATTGAGGGGTTTCGCTAGCACCGGAACTCCTTTTCGCAGAGGCTCTCGGGTTCTTACCCTATTCCGGGGAGCCTCAGCTTTTTACCTTCCCGTCAATACGATCTCCTTCTCATGCCTGCTCCCTCCACCGATCCTGCCCTGTCAGTACAGAATTTGCTTGTGGCTGTTGGTTGTTGGAAAGTGATCCGGTACAATGGTAAAAAGGGGTGCTTTAGAGAAGCTCTATACGTCTCCGCGCCAACGGGTCCTATAGTGCTCAACTCTGGCACCCCTTCTACCTATTGAATCTGCCTACCAGCCCCTATCAAACACAAAAAGGCCCACGAGCAATCGTGAGCCAAACCTTATCAAAGTGGGTCGTGCAACCCCCTCTGGGTCGCCATACAACACCACGCCCTCCTTACCAGCCGTTGTACACTTCTCGGGCTTATGTCTCTGGCAACCCAGCGACCCTTACAGGCAGGGCCTGTGGCTTTGCGTCCCTGTCTTTGGAACAGGTTTGCCTTTTTCAGAAACGTCTGCCTTTGGCAAGCAAGTCCTGATCTAAGAACTTGCACGCTTTCAACAAAGTATTATAATGAGGAATGCCGTGAGTTACAAGTTTTATCGCGGTAGCTACGTTAAGGACGGGTTTTAAATGTATTTTATTAATAAAAATAACGAAAATTAACGGAAGTGCCTATGGCAAGCAAAAAGCACCTGGTACTCGAAGACGACGTTTATCTGAAGCTCAAACGGCGCAAGACCCAGACTAAGCTCTCGGTAAAGGCGATAGGCAACTCCATCCTTCGTAGGGCTCTTTCTCGCCCACCTCTTCCTGAAGCGATCGGCGATAAGCTCGTTAAAATGGGAAAAGTTTCCAAGGAAGAGTACGAACAGGCGGTAACAGAGGCCATCAAAGATAGCCAGAAGATCCCTGCGCATGTTTCCGAAATAATCAAGCCGACGGATAGGAACACCTTCGTAGCTGGTAGCTGGGAATTCAAAGAGCTCTGCAGGTCACAAGACGGAGCGTTCCAGGTGTTAGAGTGCTGGGCACGGGATGAAACAAAAACGTTTGTGCAGCCTCATTCCCATAGTGAGTTTGAGTATTTCATCGTTGTGGCAGGCAGGGTGCAATTCGAATCAGAAATGGGAAATCAAGTATTGACCCCAACGGATTCTCTATGTATTCCACCGGAAAGACTCCATAGCAATGCGCCTCTCACCAAAGATACGCGTGCGCTAGTAGTGAGCATGCCGGCAATGCTAGAACTCTCATGAGCATCTTTAAATGAACAATAGACAATAAGTGTTCAAAGAGCTGGGCCACTTGCTATTAGATAGGATGAAGTGGCCACGTCTTTTGAGGTCCAGGTCATTCGCTAATATAATTCCGTGACAGGTAGTGATGCAATTAGACCTGTAGCTTTTCTCGTACTTGCAGGGATGGGCAAGATACCAAGCTTCTTGGGTTAGGTTGCTCTAACCACAGCCTGGTTGGCGTTGATTGGTTCGGCGCCGAAGCGGCAATCGCAACCGCATTTTCCGAGATCCTCTGCGGTTTGCTTGAGGAGGTCAATTGCTTCGGTCGGGGAAAGGCCGGGGGTAGCCGACACCATCAGAGCGAGGGTTCCACTCACGTGCGGAGCGGAGAACGACGTTCCTGAACCTGGATTCACAGTTCCTCCGGGAAAGAGCTTGGTTAGTTAAATCGCCGAAAACTCGTCCCCGGAGTAGGCATCCCAGACGTCCGCGGTTCGAGGGCTGGATGCGGCGCGTGTTTCTTACCAGCGGGCTTCGAACCCGGAGGTCCATACCCACTTCGGTTCTTCAGAACGAAACGTAGTTTCGGCGAATATCGCGAACTGGTTACCGAGAGAGGTACGCAACAGAAAGGTGGTCTTTCCCCAGCCCAATAGCGTGGTCCCACCCGATTTGAAGTAGGTAGCAATCTGCCACCTGCCGGGTTGACCGCAGCAGGGCAAAGTCGGGCCGGTAAGCGCCAACTTCTCAAAGTAATCGGAGTGGCCGGTCACTGAAGCATTCTTGGAGTCCTTGAACGAGGTATCCGCGCGGAATTCCACGCCTCCGGGCAGGCTCGTCTTCAGTCGTAGTCCGTAAACAGAAACGCCCGGGATATTCATTGCATCAGCGTTTACCTCGCAAAGGACCATAACACAATCGACCCAATTCGATCGACAGGTAAACGTTCCGGTCACCTCTTTGCTTACCGTCGTAAACGTCGTTTCAAGCGTCAGATAAATGCAAGGACTCTCACACTCCTGGCCGAGGAGAGGAACATCCCGCACTGGGAGCGAGAACTCATCAAACCCTGCGCACTCGATGCGCAACGTCGCATTAACGCTAAGCCCGCAGGGAGCCCAAACCCATCGCGCCCTGATCTCCTGTTCATCGAAGGTGAAGTCGCACCCGGAAAACCTTGTCGTACTGGTCAAGGATACGTCCTGCATCTTCCACCTTGCGACAAGGGTGGTGTACGAGGAGGCGCTGTCGGCGGACAGATAGAACGTGTGAGTGCAATCGATCCCGTCAACCTCAAAGCGAGTGACGGTTCGCCAATAGCTGAAGGGCGAGCTGCTCGTCGGGTCGAAGGCCAGGGTGGAGACTACCAACGCCAGGTCCCCGAGCGGAAAATCTGCCTTCAGAGCGAGGGCGGAGAATCCGGTCTCTGAAAACGTCGCTTCCCCCCGGAATTCACATGGGTCAAGGACGTACACAGTGGTCAAGGTGGATGTCATGGTTAGCAAAAACGTCTGTGCCTCTTCTTGTAAGGTCACGTACATGTCCCATATTCCCCATAGGACGCCGACAACCGGTGGTCTTTCCCGCACATCGATTTGTACTACCGCCGTATCGAATGCCCCGGTCGGATCTGTGACCGAGAAGGTGATCAAAT
>CAZOUO010000209.1:0-4176 GCA_964582975.1 uncultured Thermotogae bacterium
GGGGGAGGACTTAAGCGGGCTGATCGAGGAGCAGCAGGCACTGTCGCAGGCTATCGAAGAGCTGCTTTCCCGCATTCAAGAGCGATTGAGGCAAGAAGAAGGGGCATTGACAGAAGCGGAGCGTCGTGCTTTAAGCGAGCTGGTCTCTGGGGTCACCAGCCCACAACTGCGACAGGCCTTGGAGAGCCTTGTTGAGGAAACGAACCCCGAGGCTCTCGAGGACGAAGTTGAACAGGCCCTCGGACTGACACGGGCCTTGTCTCGGGCTGAGGAGAGTCCAACCCCGGAAGAGATCGAAAAGATCCACCCGCCGGCCGAGGAAAGTGAAGGTGAGCAAGCCTTTGCTTGGACCCCGCCCGAGACCCCAGAAGAGATGTCCACCCCTGATGGAGCAGGAACCGGTCAGCGTTCCACCGACGAAGGAACGGATGAGGCATCAGCCGATCAAGATCAGCCCTGGGGCAGGGAGGAGGATCTTGACTCCCACGGCGGTACGAAGGGAGCTGAAGGGCAGGGGACGCCGCAGGAGGAGCAAGCCGGCTTTGTTCCAACAGATCTAGCGGCAACGATCGGATCGACCGGGGAATTCGAGGAATTTCTCACCAAAGGCGTGCCAGTGGAGCCTGGTACAGCTGAGGCTGGGGAGGTAAACCGTTACACCATCAATTACGAGACGCTCCGCGCCATACTCGATGGACGTTCGATTCCCTCTGAAGTGCGGGAAGTCGTTCGACAGTACTTCGAAACTATCACCCAAGGAGGACCATGATCACAGAGAAGGATCTGGAGACCGCACAAGCAACGTTTGAGCGGCTGCAAAGGGCGATCGAGGGGGTGATTGTCGGCCACGAGGCGGTGATCGAGGCGACTCTCATTGCCCTTCTGTGCAGGGGGAATCTGCTATTGGAAGGCGTTCCCGGGCTGGGGAAGACCCTGCTTGTTCGCACGTTGGCAAGTGCGCTTGGCTTGCGGTTTTCCCGCATTCAATTTACCCCCGACTTGATGCCGGCGGACATCGTCGGTACGGACATCATCACCGAGGACGGTGGAAAGAGACAATTCACTTACTCACCCGGCCCAGTCTTTGCCAACGTCGTCCTCGCCGACGAAGTCAATCGGGCGACCCCGAAGACCCAATCGGCTCTGCTCGAAGCGATGGAGGAGCGAACGGTCACCGTGGGAAAGGCGACCTATCCTTTGGAGGAACCGTTCATCGTTCTCGCCACGCAAAACCCGATCGAAATGGAGGGAACCTATCCGCTCCCTGAGGCACAGGTCGACCGGTTCCTGCTCAAGGCAACCGTCGGCTATCCTTGTCTCGATGAACTGGTGGACATCGCAAAGCGGAACACGGAAGGAGCCGGCCTGCGCCTCCCCGGGCCGGTGGCAACAGGGGAGGAGATTCTTGCGGCCAGGCGGGTGGTTCGCGAGGTCCCGATTGCAGAGGAGCTGCGACGCTATGTGGGCCGCCTCGTGTTGGCGACCCACCCGCATAGCCCCCACGCCACACCGAAGGTGAAGGAGTTCGTGGAATACGGGGCAAGCCCCCGTGCGGCCATCGCGCTGATCCTTGGTGCCAAGGCACACGCTTTCCTCGCCGGGGAAGGCAACGTCCGTCGGGCCGACCTCGAGGCGGTCTTTCGCCCCGCGTTGGTGCACCGAGTGATCCTCAACTTCAAGGGCGAGGCCGAGGGGATAGAGGTTTCCAACCTCCTTGCCGAGGTGTGGAAGGAGACAGCGGTGGTCTGATGGAGCCATTGATCGATGAGGCGTTCCTGAAGCGCCTTTCGAATCTGAAGTTCATCGTTAAGGGTCGGCGCAAGGGGCGCCTTGCCGGCGTGCATCCTTCACCGCGCGCCGGGGTGAGTTTGGAGTTTGCCGACTATCGTGACTACACGCCGGGTGATGACTTCCGTTACGTGGACTGGAACATCGTCGGCCGGCTGGACCGGGTGCTCGTCAAGACGTTCGTCCACGAGGTGGACCTACCGATCGCGATTCTTCTTGATCTGTCTTCCTCGATGCGCCTGGGCGACCCGCCCAAGGTGCGCTACGCGGCTCGCCTAGCCGCAGCACTCGCCTACCTTGGCCTGCGCGGGCTCGACCGGGTTGGCCTGTACCCCTTTACCGACCACCTTTTGCCCGCAATCGCACCGCGGCACGGGATGAGGCAGATGGCCCACATCTTTCGTGTCCTGCAGCCTGTCACCCCGGTGGGAAAGACCTCCCTCGATCGCGCGTTGATCGAATACATCGAACACTCCCGCGAGAGCAGCCTCGTCTTCTTGATCAGCGATCTTTTGTGTGAAGGTGGATACGAAGAGGGGATCGGGCGGCTGTTGCATCGCGGAGATGAGCTGGTGGTTGTCCAGGTCGTCGATCCAGAGGAACTCCGCCCCACCCTCCAAGGCAGCGTCCGCATCGAGGAGGTGGAGACGGCACGACACATCGATTTGACAGTTGGCGAAGGCGCGCTATCCCAATACGCGCGCCGTCTTGAGGCTTATCTTGGCGCGCTTCGCGGTTACCTTGCCGACCGCCGCATTCCGTACTTCTTGGCCACGACCGATCTGCCGCCTGAGCGGCTGATCCACGAACACCTGCGCGCCGGAGGGGTGCTCCAATGACCCTGCTCAATGCCGGTGCCCTGGTTCTGCTCGCCTTGGCGGGAGGAATTGTCCTCCTCTACTTCCTGCGTGCCCGCAGTCGCCGCGTCGAGGTCTCGGCGTTGTTTCTGTGGGAGGGGCTGCGAAGCGACCCGCGCTCGCGGGCCGCCCGACTGCGAAGACGCATCGAGCCGCTGCTGCTTGTGCAGCTGCTTGTCCTTGCCCTGATGACCTTCGCCTTGGCACAGCCGACCCTTCGCGGGCTGCGGCCTCATCTTTCTGGAATGGCGATCGTGCTTGACGCAAGCGCGAGCATGCGGACCCGTACCGAATCGGAAAAGACGCGTTATGACCTCGCACGAGAAGGGGGGTTCGCGCTCCTCGACGAATTCCCGTCAACCCCGGTGACGATCCTTCAGCTTTCCCGCGCATCAAAGGTGCTTGTGCCACTGACCGAGGACCACGACGAGGCACGGCAAGCGCTCGGCGGATCGCAACCCACCTGGTTCGGGAACGGGACGACGGAAGCGCTGCAGGGTCTCTTGGCAAGCCAAGGCGGCCTTGCCGCTTTCGAGCGCGTGGTTTTGCTTACCGATCGGCCGCTAGAACCTCCGCTTCCCGACGTCGAGCAGGTAATCTTTGACGGCGGGGCGAACCTTGCCATCACTGCGTTCACCGTACGCGAGGACAACGATGGGGGCGGCTCGACTGCGTTTGTGAAAATCCGAAACGACACCGGTGTCTATCAAGAGCGTCTCGTGCGGATCAGCGACGGTGCCCACAGCGCGGTTTTGTCCGCGCTCCTTCCGCCCGGCGATGCTCAAGGATACGCCCTTCCCTTCCCCGGCTCTCACGGCCCCTCCTTCACCGCGACCCTCGAGCCTGAGGATGCGTTCTCAGTGGACGACAGTCGAACCTTCACCCTGCACCGAGGCCTTGAGCGACGCGTCCGCTGGATCGGTGAGCCGAATCGCTATCTCGAGGCCGCACTGACCGCCGCTGCGCCGATCACCCTGGTTCCAGCCGATGATCCCGATCCAGCCGACCTCACCGTCGCCTATAACGCACAGCTGCCTGCCGAGACCGGTGGCAACATCCTTCTCGTCCACGCTGGGCTTGAAGGTCTCATCACGATCGGGAAAGAGGTACAGGCGGGCAAGCTTTCGGTCGCCGACCCAAATGACCCGCTTCTTGTCGGCGTTGACCCGCTTAACTTCCGCGTTCGCACCACGCCACAGGTGACGCTCCCAGAAGCTGGCGCCATCGTACTTGCTCTTGGAGATGTGGCCTTCCTCTACCGCCTTGAGGAAGAGGATCGCAACATCGTGTTGGTCGTCCCGGATCTTCTGCGGTCGAACCTCCCGCTGACGGTGGATTTCCCCCTGTTGATCCGAAACGTCCTTGAGACCTTTTCGCCCCTTCGCGCCGCAATCATCTACGCCTGGTCCATCGTGGGGGAGCCAATCCAGCTTGACGGATACGGGACGGTCGTCGAGCTAGAGGACCCGAGCGGCCGAAAGCTTGCCCTTTTGTCGGGCGCCGACTCGTTCATCCCGCAGCTCCCCGGAAT
>CAZOUO010000210.1:0-4145 GCA_964582975.1 uncultured Thermotogae bacterium
ATCAGCCAACGAAGATGGTGCGATATCAATACACCACATTGACGGACGTGACCGGAGAGTATTCTAGTCGCATGGACTACTCGAAGATTATCACGATTGAGCCGGGAAAGAGGAGCGGCAAGCCCTGCATCCGCGGAATGAGGATCACGGTCTCCGATGTCCTCGAGTATCTCGCCTCTGGGATGACCGAGGAAGAGATCTTGAATGACTTCCCGGAACTGACACGGGAAGACGTCCGTGCATGCCTCGCCTTTGCAGCAGATAGGGAAAAGCGCCTGTCTGCATCTGTGGCATGAAACTGCTTTTTGATCCGAACCACTCCTTCTCCGAGCAGCGATAGAGGGCTTTCCTGTCTGGCGCGCCACGAACAGGCCATTTCTTCGTACTCCGGAGCATGACCGCTGTCGAGATGAGCCCTCTTGAATTAGGAAGAGACGACATGATATCCTAAGCAATGACAACACGAGAGAGGAGTAGTATTGCTGCTTCTCAACAGGAGGCTGGCATTGCGGATCGGCATTTTCATCGATGGATCGAACCTTATTCATGCCCAGACAATGAATGGCTGGAACATCGATTGGAAACGGGTACTGGAGCACTTCGCAGAGCATGGTGACGTCACAGAGGCGCACTACTTCTCAGCAGCGCCACACTACCGGGAGACTGTGAGGATCCAAGGCTATCGCCGTTTCACCCGAATGCTTGCCATAAGCGGGTACACCGTCCATGACAAGGAGACAAAGGTACGCCGGAATGCTCATGGTGCAGAAGCGAGGAAGGGTAACCTGGATCTTGAGCTTGCCCTTTGTGCATTTGAGTTGAGCGACAACTACGATCGGTGCATCCTGTTTTCGGGTGACGGCGATTTCGCAATCCTAGCTGAGAAGCTGAGGCAACGTGGGAAGCAGGTTCACTGTGCATGTCGTCGTCAGATGACAGCGACCGAGCTGATCAACGCTGCAAACAGATTCGTGGACTTGGAGACGCTCCGAACAGCTATTGAGAAGCAGTAGTAAGAGATAAAAAGGGGAGCTTATTGATGATGCTTGCGCTCCCCTGTAACTTTCCGAACATGACCTTACACTACTACGACCCAGAAGTCAAGGGCACTAACCCTCATCTGTCCGATCTCCACCGATGCTTTACACGCAATTAGGTCAGCTCAAACGTGCACGCCCGGTGAACTTGCTCCAGGAATCTCATCATTGTACGATGTGTGGTACGAGTACAGATGTTAGTATGGGAGGATGGAGGGGAGATGGATAGAGAGATAGCCGAGCATCGGGGCGTGAAGATTGGCTGTCGCGTTGGGGAATTGCACACATATCATTGTTTGGTACATAGGGCAGGAATGCCATGAATTTCTTTGCCCATTCCGTTGAACGCGCCGCCAAGTACCTTGGGCCAATTGCTGATTCCGACGCCTACGTGATACTCAAGCTGTCACCCGTTCCATTCACGTGCTGCCACTTCCGTCACTGGCCTGAAACCTGGCGTGCAGTGAACACGTGGTTAGGCCCGCAAGGGCCAATTGCCGAGGAGGGCGATGTCCTCATCGAAAAGGGCGATGCGCGCTACGTGCTGGAAGGCCACGAGAGCGGCCCGGAGATCGTGCTTGTGTTGGGACTCGCAGCGGCGTCTGCCGCACTGGCCAAGTCAGTTGTAGAGCTGATAACCACAATAGCGAAGAGTATGGCACGAGATGAAGGAGGAGCTTCCAGAAGGCTGAGAATCACTCGACGTCGAGTTCTCAGGGGACGCGAAGAACAGGAAGTTGTGACGGAGCTGGATCTGCCCATAAGTGACGACACAGCGAAGGCTTTGGACAAAGAAGTACGTGCTGCAATTAGGAGGCACATCGAGAAAGAGTAAAGCGAACCCCAGTTACCAACTAAACAGAGGATGCTGGCTATTTCACTACCGGCGCGCTAAGCACTTTGAAAGAAGGGGAGTGACGACCATGTCACTCCCCTTCTTTTGATCTGCGATTGTACTACCCCTCCGCCATCTGCTTGTAGGTCTCCCAGCGCTCTTTGTACTCCTCCTCAAGCTTTGCGTGGAGCTTCTTCGCTTCGTCGGGGAAGGACTGCACCAGGCTGGCGTAGCGGACTTCGCCCATCAAGAAGTCGTGGAAGTTGCCGGTCGGATCCTTGGAATCGAGCTAGGACAGCGTACGACTTGGTCTCACGCGGATAGTTGGTTTGCAGGAGCGGCTACATGGTAGTAGCATGAAGCGTAAGACGTAAGCTAAGTTGTGAACATAGATGATGTGGGACAGGCCAGTTGCAGACGAGGTAAAAGTTGACACAAGTGGTCCAACAGTGTACATTATGTTGTGGATTCATCCCCAGTGGGTTGTTGATTCACTGGCCCCCTCCGGGTCGCGATCCGGAGGGTTTCTTCCTTTCTCGCCCATGAATCGCGTTGTCTTTCTTGTTGATGGTTTCAATTTGTACCATTCGCTGGTTGAGGCTCAGCGCGACGCCGGAGGCAAAACAACGAAGTGGCTCGACCTCAGGCGCCTGTGCACATCGTATTTGCACCTTGTGGGGCAAATCATTGGTTGCCGAGCCGAACTGGAGCGCATCTACTACTTCTCCGCATCGCCCACACACCGGTCACCGGACAAGATCGATCGACATGCCCTCTACGTCCGCTGCTTGCGCGCTACCGGAGTCGATGTCCAACTTGGGCGCTTCAAGAAGAAGACCGTTCGCTGCAACCGGTGCAACAGAGATATCATGACACACGAGGAGAAAGAGACGGATGTCGCGATCGCTGCGAAGCTCATTGAGATCTGCCAACTCGACCAGGCCGACGCAGTAGTTCTTGTAACGGGGGATACCGACCTGGCTCCCGCGTTCGTTACGTGCAAACGACTGTTCCCCTCCAAGCCCCTTCTGTTCGCCTTTCCTTACAAGCGCACCAACGCCGAACTTGCCAAGATCGCGCCGGAGTCTTTTTCGATCAAGCTCAAATCGTGTCTGAGATGCCAGTTCCCGAACCCTCTCGTGTTTCCAGATGGGAGCAAGATTCACAAGCCTTTGCCTTGGTAACAGGTCAGAAAGAAGGCCCGCCTCGTGTGAGGCGGGCTTTCGTTTCAGTTCAGTGGCCGGAAAAACGCCGGAGGGCGTTCTTCCAAGCTGCCTGAGCTGTGCTCAAGCAGCCATATGCTTGTACGTCTCCCAGCGCTCTTTGTACTCCTCCTCAAGCTTCGCATGGAGTTTCTTGGCTTCGTCGGGGAAGGACTGCACGAGGCTGGCGTAGCGGACTTCGCCCATGAGGAAGTCGTGGAAGTCGCCGGTCGGGTCCTTCGAATCGAGTTGGAACGGGTTCTTCCCTTCGGCGGCCAGGCGCGGGTCGAAGCGGTACAGCGGCCAGTAGCCGGCTTCGACGGCGAACTTCTCCTCTTCCTGAGATTTGCCCATTCCTTTCTTCAGTCCCTGGTTGATGCACGGGGAATAGGCGATGATCACGCTCGGTCCGGGGTAGCTCTCCGCCTCGAGAAAGGCCTTGAGGCACTGGTTCTTGTTGGCGCCCATCGCCACCGAGGCGACGTAGACGTAGCCGTAGTTCATCAGCATCCGGCCAAGGTCCTTCTTGCTCGTCTTCTTGCCCGACTCGGCGAACTTGGCCACCGAGCCGGTCGGGGTCGCTTTCGAAGACTGGCCTCCGGTGTTGGAGTAGACCTCGGTGTCGAGAACGAGGACGTTCACGTCCTGATTCATCGCCGCGACGTGGTCGAGACCGCCGTAGCCGATGTCGTAGGCCCAGCCGTCCCCTCCGATCGACCAAACGGATTTCTTGGTGAACAGATCGCGCGCGGAAAGAATTTCTTTTAGAAGATCGTGTCCCTCGGCTTCTTGGATCAACAGAGCGGCCATGCGATCACCGGCCTCGCGGGAGGCCGCCGCGTCGTTCCTGCCGGCAAGCCACGCGGTCATTGCCTCCTTCAATTCCGCAGAGATGCCACCCGCAATCGCTTCTTCGATTAAGCGGGCCAGTCGGTCGCGGCGGGCGGAGAGCGCCAGGCGCATCCCGAACCCGAACTCGGCGTTGTCCTCAAACAAGGAATTGGCCCAGGGGGGACCGTGGCCGTCTTTGTTCAAGCAGTACGGCACCGCCGGTGCCGAGCCGCCGTAGAT
>CAZOUO010000211.1:0-4133 GCA_964582975.1 uncultured Thermotogae bacterium
GCCCAAGCTGTCAGGGTGCGCGGTTGAAGTCGGAGGTCCTTGCCGTCACGATAGACGGGCTGAACATTCACGAAGTGACCACGCTCTCCATTCGCAGTGCTCTCACCTTCTTTGAGAACATGTCACTCTCCCGTCGCGAGACGCTGATCGCGGCACAGATCCTAAAGGAGATCAAGGCACGATTGGGGTTCATGGTGGCGGTGGGGCTCGATTACCTGACCCTTGACCGGCAGGCGGGGACCCTCGCCGGTGGTGAGGCGCAGCGGATTCGGCTCGCGACGCAGATCGGGAGCCAACTCACCGGCGTGTTGTACGTCCTTGACGAGCCGTCGATCGGGCTGCACCAGCGAGACAACCGGCGACTGCTTAAGACGCTCAAGGAACTGCGCGACCTGGGAAACACCGTTATCGTGGTGGAGCACGACGAGGAGACGATGCGGGAGAGCGATTTTATTGTCGATCTTGGCCCCGGCGCTGGTGCCCACGGCGGTGAAGTGGTGGTAACCGGGACACCGGAGGATGTGGCCGCCTGTTCGCGTTCGATCACTGGCCAGTACCTTGCTGGAACCCTCTTGATTCCCATTCCTGAGAAGCGCCGGAAGGGAAATGGCAAGGCGCTGCGAGTGGTCGGTGCCGCGACCCATAATCTGAAGGACATCGATGTGGGTATTCCACTTGGCCGCTTCGTCTGCGTCACCGGCGTCTCCGGCTCGGGGAAGAGTTCGCTAGTCGAGGAGGTCCTCTACCGGGGCGTGGCGCATCGCCTCCATCAAGCGGTCCGTCGGCCCGGGCCGCACGAGGACATTCTTGGCTTAGAGCACATTGACAAAACGATCGAGATCGACCAGTCGCCAATCGGGCGCACTCCGCGCTCAAACCCGGCGACCTACACCAAGCTGTTCGATGACATCCGCCAGCTGTTTGCTCGGACGCCCGATGCCCGGCTGCGCGGCTACACCGCCGGCCGATTCAGCTTCAACGTCAAGGGCGGCCGCTGCGAGGCCTGCCAGGGGCAAGGGAAAGAGAAAATCGAGATGCACTTCCTCCCCGACATCTATGTTCCGTGCGACGTCTGCAAGGGATCGCGTTACAATCGGGAGACCCTACAGATCCGCTACAAGGGCAAATCGATCGCCGACGTTCTTGCCATGTCGGTTGAGGAGGCGCACACCTTCTTCGCCAACATCCCGCGCGTGCGGCGCAGACTTCAGACTCTCTACGACGTTGGCCTCACTTACATCAAGCTCGGTCAGCCAGCCCCGGAGCTCTCCGGCGGTGAGGCGCAGCGGATCAAGCTTGCCAAAGAGCTGTCCCGCCGCGCTACCGGAAAGACGTTGTATATCCTCGATGAACCGACAACCGGCTTGCATGCTGCTGACGTGGAGAAACTTCTGCAGGTGCTGCACCGGCTCGTGGAGGCAGGCAATACGGTCGTGGTGATCGAGCACAACCTCGATGTCATCAAGACAGCGGATTGGATCATCGATCTTGGTCCCGAGGGAGGCGACGCCGGTGGTGAGGTGATCGCCACCGGTACGCCAGAACAAGTCGCGCAGACTCCGAGCTCCTACACCGGTTACTACCTCGCCGAGTTGTTGAAAGAGCGACTAGTCGGAGCGGCCAAGGAGTCGCGATGAGCCCGGTTGAGATTCTCTTGGTCGTTGTGGTGGCTTGTCTGTTGCTTTACCTAGTGCTGGCTGGCCGATTTGGCCGCCGGGCAGCAAAGACAGAAGAGGTCGAGCGGCTTCGCCAGGAAGTGCGCGAAACGATTGCTGCAAATCAGACGGCGTTCTCCGGGCAGATCCAGCAGGTGGGTGAACTCCTCAAGAACCAACTCGATTCACTGACCAAGCAGGTGGGGGAGCAGTTGAAAACTACGCTCGAAGTCTCGGCCCGATCGAGCGGCAAGATCGACGAGCGCTTGGACAAGGCAGCAAGCGTGATCGGCGAGGTGAAACAGTCGTTGGGGCGGTTAGCTGAGGCGAACCAGCGAATCTACGAAGTCGGCCGCGACATTGCTAGTTTGCAGGAGATCCTCCGTTCGCCGAAGCTTCGCGGTGGATTGGGCGAGCTCTTCCTCGGCGACCTCCTTGCCGAGATCCTTCCACAGGAGCGGTACAGCCTGCAGTACGCGTTCAAGAGCGGTGATACGGTCGATGCGATCATCCGGCTGGCAGAACACCTGGTGCCGGTCGACGCCAAGTTTCCCCTGGCCAGCTTTTCCCGGCTGAAGAAGGCCGCAGGCGAGGAAGAGCGCCTGAAGGTCAAACGCGAATTGATCAGAACCGTGCGCACCCACATTGACGCGATCGCGGCGAAGTACATCCGACCGAGCGAAGGCACGCTCGATTTCGCGCTGATGTACATCCCGGCGGAGAACGTGTACTACGAGGTGATCACCCGCGATGAGGGCCTGCCTGAGGAGTACAATCTTTTTGCCTACGCCATTTCCTGCCGAGTCGTCCCGGTCTCACCGAATTCGCTGTACGCGTACCTCCAGACGATCCTCCTTGGGTTGAACGGGCTGCGACTTGCGGAGAACATCACCACGGTCCTTGGGCGGCTCTCCGAGCTTCAAGCAACGTTTGACCGCGTCGACGGGGACGTCCAGCTCGTCGGCAAGCATCTTCGCAATTCCCTGAACCGCTTACAGGAGGCCGAGGCTCATCTGCAAGCGTTCCGCTTGCAGCTTTCCGCCCTCACGCGCGTTGAAGCCAAGGACGCCGTGCCACCAGCAACGTCTGACGAACAAGCTTAGAGCGTTCGCATCGGCGAAATAGGCGACAGCCCTGCTTTGATTTGATGGTGACACTGGGGTCGGCCAAGGATAGGCTAAGGTTTCCGGTATACGTCGGCGATGCGGTTTTCAAAGACGTTGTTATCCCACATCTCGACTTGGTCAACATTACTTCCCACGTGCACGCCCTCGCTGTTTCCGGTGATGGTGCAACCGGTGATGATGAGCTTCGCTACAGCTTGGGCTTCGATTCCAAAACTGCCGTTGTTGGTTATCTGGCAGTTTTCCACCCGCAGTTCAGCAATCTCGCCCCGTGGGCCGATGACGTGGATCCCCATCCACTCATTTCCCTCAACCCGACAGTTGCGAATCGTGATACGGCTGATTAGTTCTCGGTTGATCTCGATGCCATGGCCGCTGGAATGACCTTTTCGTGGACCGATCACCGCAATCGAGTCGAGCGTGACGCCATCAGCATCGATCTCCACTGTCCCCCAAATCTCTGCGATCTCCTCCACATTCGGATCGGTGGTGATCGACACCTCTGGTGAAAAGACCCACAGGTCAAACTTGTGCAGACCCGGGGCGAAGACGATCACGTCGTCGCGGTCGGCCTCGATGCGCACGTCGAACCAATCCGCGGAACGTAAGCCGTGCTCTCCCGGCCAGGCTTGAAACTTTTGCGGAATGAGCTCGCCATCTTTTGCTTTCTCGTAGAACGCTCCGGTTGCGGCAATGATGACGTGGCCGAACACTTCCACTTCGCTAGGAATGTGGATCTGTCGTCCAAGAACAAGCAGACCAACGAACAGGCAAGTGACGCCGACAAGGAACAAAGGAACAAGTTGTCTCATAGACGGGCCCTCCTCGAGCACGAAGTCTAGATGACTTTCTTTGTTTGAGCAAGCCGATCGGGGAAACATCGCTCACGTGAAAGCAATAGCAATGCGTAGCAGCTTGGCGCCGTGAACTGCGGTTGACCTCCCTAACCTAGGCTCTACCCTTTCAGATGCCGGTCTAGTAAACTGGAGCCATCCACTAGGAGATGAACTCTATGAGGCGATCCCTTTTTCTGGTGATCCTTTCCTTTTTAGTGTTCTTGGTCCCTGTTCTTTGCGATGAGCTCCCCCAGGTCCTCCAGCCGAATACAACAGCACATACCGCTGAAGAGGTGACAGTACTCGTCGAAGCGCTGGCCTCCCTTGAAGAGATTCTGAACGATGATCGTTTAGGCTCCAGGCGCACTTTCGCGCCCGAGGCGTGGAAAAGCCACGATTTCGCTGCCTTTTCGGCAGGAAGGCTGTCCGAGTTTGAGTACGAGACGCTGCTTGTGAGTCGGTCGGACCGGCCTGACGCGGTATTGCCTGATACGTTGCATGTTTGGGTGCTGGTAGGG
>CAZOUO010000212.1:0-4115 GCA_964582975.1 uncultured Thermotogae bacterium
GTCTCGCGCGCCATCGCCGGCGCCAAGCCCGACGCCATCGTCCACTGCGCCGCCGATCGGGTGGATTTTGCCCTGGTCAATGGAGAGTTCCGCGTGCGCGACGGCCGATTGGTCGATGAGTCGCTCTACGATCTCATTAGCCGCCACAACGCGATCTCGCACCGATTGATCGAGGGACAATGACGATCACCGTCGAGATCGCCTTCTCGTTCAAGCACGAAGTGGATCCATCTGGCCTGAGCCTGGATTTGCCAGAAGGCGCAAATGTGCAGGCCGCTCTCAACGAGCTTGCCCGCCGATTTCCCCAAGTCAAAGGGCGTCTGTTTGCCAATAGTGGCGAGGTTCACCGTCACATCAACGCGCTCGTCAACGGAGAAAACGTCTCTTTTAGAAAAGGGTTTGCCACAGTGCTTCGCAACGGAGATCGGCTCACGCTGCTTCCGCCAGTGGGAGGCGGCTAAGGAGGTGGAGAGGCTCTCTAGAGAGCCTCTCCGGGCTGGTGGTGTAGTGGGCTGTCCAGTAAGGAGGTACAGCAAGAAGAGGTTCCCTCTTCCTTTTCCACCAAAGTAACGGTAATCGGTCGATGTGGGTTTGTTGTGAAGACGGTGTGAGGGTTTTGTGGAACGTTCAATCCCTCCTTCTCAAAGGTTCCGGACCAGGTCGTGCTTCTTCCCTTCTTGCTACCTGGGTTCCTGGCTGCCTCATAGAGAATATTCGTAATGGCCTCAACACTGGGTAACCACACGAAATACTAGTGTAGGTAGAAGTTGGGCCGCCGATCGGCGAGCCGATCGTTATAAGCATTTAGGGATTTGTCGCGCGCCTGGGCTGGATCGACCTCAACGACCTGGACATCTTCCCCTTCCGCAGGGGAACGAACGAGGATCTCTCCAGAAGGAGAGACGATTTGGCTCTCCCCGGTGAAGCGTAGCGTCTCATCGGTGCGGGCTTCGATGCCCACGCGATTGGCGGTGACCGTGAACACGCCATTTTCCAATGCACGGCTTCGCATCGTCACCTGGGCGTAGACCGGCATCACCAAGTTGGACGGGTGGGCGATGATCTCCGCCCCTTTCAACGCCAGGGTGCGGGCGGATTCGGGAAACAGATGATCGAAGCAGATCATCATGCCAACTTTAGCCGGACCAATGTCCTCCACGAGAAAAGGCGTGTCCCCTGGCGCAAACCACTGTTTCTCCATGGAGAACAGGTGCACCTTGCGATAGCAGGTGAGAAGGCCATCCGGCCCAACCAAGACCGCACTGTTATACACATAACCCCCGTGGTATTCAGCAAGCCCAGCCACAATGAAGCAATTTTGCTTTCGTGCAAACGCGATGAGCGCTTGAGTCGTGGGCCCCTCCGGAACAGGCTCGGAAAGCGCGTCCAATTCTGCCTGCGAAGCGAACTGGTACCCGGTCGCAAACAACTCCGGCAGAACCCACAGGTTAACAGTTGGTTGACGCATCAATTCCTCTGCAGCTTCTAGGTTGCTAGCAACCTCGCCAAAAGTGGGATTCATCTGAACGTAGCCGACGCGCATATCGGAATGGTAGCTGTGGAAGAAGGAAATAGCCAGTGCAGAACAGCTAGGAGGAATTGCTCCGTATCAATAGTTCGAGTTCTTTCAGGTGTACCAGTTGCTAGTTTCGACCCCTTCAACTACCAGGTCAAACGGCTTTCTGTAGACTGGCTCTACCTTTTCTCCTTTGAGGATGCAGTTCGAAACCAGGATTTTCAGGGCTTCCGCTTGCTCTTCGGGTGGTTGCTCAAAGTACAGTTCTGAAGACCTCTTTAGAAGTTCGAAAACCTCTTCTGCATCATCCTTCGCCGTGGTTTGAATAGCGTTCTTGAGGTACTGTATCTCCTTAGCGAGCGTTTCTGCTCGGCTGGCCCATTGATCATCAAGCTTCTTCCAGCGGGCTTCGGTGAGCACACCATCGAGTCGGTCTACATACGACCGATCTCGTCGAAACTCAATCTCCTTGGCTTGCTTTTCCCACTGCTGGAGCTTTGTTTTCAGGTTGGCTCTGCGCTCATCCTCGCCTTGGCGAATCTCTCGGATGAGCATGGTGGCAACGTCTTGCGGAATCTGTACGTTTGTGGAGTTACCCCGTTTTCGTGGACAGTGTAGCGCTTGACATCTGTGGTGTTTGAGTGAGCGCCGGCTCGATGCGCCCGTTCGACGTCCCACACCGTACTTCAGATCGAATCGACCCCTCCTTTTGTTGCGCCTCGACCTGTGCGGCATGCCGCTTCTCGTAACGGACTGGCCTGTCAATACCCAAGCGACGAGTGCAGACGGTGTAGATTGTACCAACCCTCGATGAAAGCGAACACCGCCATTCGCGCCTCTGCTCGGGTGTGAAACACGTGCAGGTCAAGCAGCTCGCATTCGAGCGTCGCGAAGAAGCTCTCACACAGCGCGTTGTCGTAGCAGTCCCCCACTGACCCCATCGACGGCCGCACGCCAGCCTCTCTGCACCGGCGACCGAACTCGATTGACGTGTAGTGTGTTCCGTGATCCGAGTGATGGATCACGCCTTTCGGACGCCGCTGCACGATCGTCATCTTCAGCGCATCGAGCACCCGCTGTGTTCTCAAGTAAGTGTCCGCCCATTGCCCAGCCAACCACGCGACGGCTGAACGCATCCACCACAACTGCCAGGTAAAGGAATCCGGCCTCGGTCGGTACATACCTAATATCAGCCACCCACAGCTCGTTGGGCGCGGTGCTGGTAAACTCTCGATCGACCAAGTCCGCTGCCGGTTATGCCTCACGATCGCGTTTGGTCGTCCCGCGGCGCCTTCGTCGAGTGACTCCTTGAAGCCCAGCCACGCGCATCAGGCTGGCGACTCGATTGTGTCCAACCTTCACTCCGTCTTCCCTAAGCTGTGCGTGGATACGTGGTGCCCCGTTCGTCTCTCGGCTCCAGGCATGGATCATCGCGATCCGATCAACAAGAGCGGCGTTCTGTTGTGCGCGGGTTGACGGTCCACGGTTGCGCCACGCGTAGTACCCGCTGGTGGAGACTCCCAGCAGACGGCACAGCATGGCGATCGGGTAGCGATCCTGGTGTACGCTCACGAACTCGTAGACCCTGGTGGCACCGAGCCGGCCTCCTGAAGCGTAAGGCCGCGGCTTTTGCCAAAAGCTTCCGCTCCAGATGAAACTGGCGGTTCTCACAGCGTAAACGGCGTAAGTCCTCCCGCTCGTCCGTGGTCAGCCCGGTAGCACTGCGGCCTTCGTCGCAGTCTGCCTGTCGAACCCAATGGTGAGATCGTCTCGTACGATGGCTCAAACTCCCGCGCCAATTCACGCGGTGTTCTCCCAGCCCGTACAAGTTCCACCATCTGCCGCCGAAACTCCGGCGGATACGGCGGTCGTGTCTTCGGCATCGTGAACTCCTCCCTTCCAAGTCCTAAAGTGTCCACGAAACCGGGTCAACTCCAGCGTGGAACTTCAATGCCCCGCTCAAAGGGCGGGAAGCTCTACTTCAGGCCCTCCTTCATTTGTTCAAGACCTTTGCGAGTCTGTGCAAGTCGCTCCTCTATGCTGTCCAGGGGAGTCACATCTACTTTTAGCAAAGACCACTGGGGGATGCGCATCAATAGTTGGCTTAGCTCTTCGTTGGATGCCGCCTCCATGATAAACGCCCAACCCCTTCGGCCAGATAGGTCTCCTCCAGCAAGGATTTTCCCCTCTGACATCAGCTTTATCGCAGCCTCCTCACTGGGTATGACCACCTGTTCCAAGAATTGGATAAGCTCTTGAGGAGAAGCTACTGGTGGGGTTCCGATAAGCTCCATAGTTACGAGATATTTCATCGTTGCTACCTCCCTTCAGCTTTTGCACGCCTTAGCTCGCGGTGAAGCTGCCTTGCCACGTCAATGTTATGACCCGATGAACGTCCTTTACCTTCTCCGCACGGGCATAATCAGAGGAGAGGCAATAGGCGAGATGCTCAATAGCAGTCTTGACGTATCCCCAACCTGCCTTAATGGAAAGGCTGTCCACAGAGACTACCCTCCGCCCTGTCCGGGGGGAGGCACAACACCGAGCTGTTGCATCATACCCAGGTTGTCCATCTCGCCCCATTCTTCCACGGTCTTGC
>CAZOUO010000213.1:0-4083 GCA_964582975.1 uncultured Thermotogae bacterium
ATGGTAGGGAATGACCTGTTGTTCAGCGAGCGGGGCGGCTGTGGCAAGGGGGGCGGGGGGCCGATGCAACTTAATCGCAAATCAGGCAAAGGGGCACCGCACATCAAGGTTGACACCGTCGCGATCGGAGGGACAGAATGACCGGCCTGATCAAACTAGCCAGCTCGCAGGTCGATCAAGCAGAGCTCTACTGGCATCGCGAGCACAAGATTGATGTTTGCTACGAGAACTACACTCTACAGCGCATCAGCGAGAATGAGCTGTCATCCGTCGCACTCCGAGTCATTGACAAGAGGCACCTTGGTCTTTCCTGTGGGATCGCCCCTAACCAGGCTGGGTTGCTGGAAGAGGCAAAGGCAGCTGCTCAGTACGGTGGTGAGGCCGGTTTCTCTTTCTCTACGACCCGCAAGTTCCCAATAGTCACTGCCTATGACGACAATACCGCTGCACAGACCAGCCAGGAACTTGTCTTGCTCTGCGAGGCCGTGAAGGAAAGAATCGCGCGCACCCGCCCAGACATTGCACTTCTCATCCAGTGCCAAGCTTTAACGGAGCAGATCACCATTGAGACGACCGATGGAGCATTCGGCGACCACCGATCCACTAAACTTGCTCTCTCCTTCGGCGCTCCGATTAAAGGTGCAGGCATAGGCGTTTACAAGCACAAAACGTCGATCTCACCCTTCGGAGTTCCAGAGGAATTAGTCGAGGAGTTCCTGGAATGGTATGGCTGGACGGAGCAAGCCTCTACTCCTCGAACAGGCCGTCTCCCAGTGATTCTCGCACCGGAGGCTTCCTTGCTCCTGACGCTTCCTCTGTGTGCTGGTTTGAGTGGAGAAGCGATTGTCAAGAAGACCTCGCCGCTTACAAAACGGGTAGGGGAAACGATTCTCTCCGACAAGCTCACGATCATCGATGATCTCCTCAGGCCGGGCGATCCTCAATCGCGGCCGTTCGACGATGAAGGAGTTCCGTGCCAAACCCTCATGCTGGTGGAAAACGGTTCGCTCCGTAATTACCTTCTGGACCTTCACTCTGCTGCCAAATTGAAGAAACCTTCTACAGGAAACGGATTCAAAAGATCCCTGTTTGCCAGTGGAATTGAAGTTCCACCACGACCATGGCCAGGCCACTTAGTGATCAAACCGGGGCAAACACCGTGGCGAGAAATGATCGCCGACTTGGAGGAGGGAATTCTGCTCACCGGCGGAATGGGGTTTCACTCCGGGAACTACCCCCAGGGAGTATTCTCTGTGCAATCGCTTGGGTTTCACATCGTCTATGTAAAGATCAGAGGGAGGCTCGACCGAACAATGGTTGCCGGGACTATCTACCAAGACTTGCTCGACATCCGTGCATTGAGCAAAGAACAACGGGAGAGTCCTGGTGGCTTGGCGCCCTACATCCTCGCTGATTCATTACAGGTTGCCGGGGCACGTAGGCGGTAGCGTAGCTTCTTCTTCGCAGGCCCACTTGGAGAGAAGAGTTGGAGTTTCCTCCCTGCTTATCGGAGCTGCCTGGATCGAGTATTGTCGATTCAGTCCGACCATGTCGGAGGGGAGATGTCAGACTTACACATTCTTGACCACCCGCTTATCCAGAGTAAGTTGACCCGTCTGCGCGCCATCTCAACAAACGATCACGCTTTTCGTCTCCTCCTTGAAGAACTGACAGCGTTCATGGTCTGCGAGATCACGCGAGGCTATCCCTTGCGCAAGGTAGAGGTGGAAACCCCATTTGAACGGACAACGGGAAAGGTGCTCGATCTAGTGGTCCTTGTCCCCTGGGCGAAAAGGGCTATATCCTCCCGGGACTGGGAGACGCGGGTGACCGAATCTGTGGGACCTAACTTGTTTCAGCTTCGCGACTTATCCTGTTTCGATTTCAAAATCGCACCTCGAACACTTCAGCGGTTCAATACTGCAGAGCCCTTCGCTCTTAACTAAACCAGTCTGTGTTCCAAGCCTGCCTTCTGAGGCTTTTTTCTGGGCTTCTTGTCACGTTTCTGACCGGACACCCCGCACTTGTGTCAGTGCGCAAGTGAGAAAATCGATCGGACCTTGGCGATTCTTCGCAATGCGACTTACATTACCCTCTGTTCAAGTACTGTTCAAAGGGGAGGTTTCAGAATGAGACGTCTAAGCGTCATTCTCATTGCCCTATTTCTCCTGTCCGCGATGACGGCGGGGGTCTTGGCACAAGAGAATCAAGCAAGTCTACGCGCAACACTTGGCAGCGAGGCGACGGTATATCCATCCTTCGCTGACTATTCCTGGTTCAGTCTCTACCTAGACTACGCGGGCTTCACAATATCCAGCACGACGAGTCTCAGCTACGCGTCACCGTTCAGTATCTCGCAGGTTTTCGGGCTCGCCTTCGGATGGAATTGGCTCACGCTGGGCAGCAAGCTGTATATAGGGATTTTTCCGTTCCCTCCGGTGTTCAGCTCAGCGAGCATCTACGGCGAGGCAACCCTATTCGATGCCCCACTGAATGGAGTGTCGTTCTCCGGGGGACTAGGCGCATCAGCAACAATCTATCCCACCTTGACTGACGATGTCTGGTTTGACCTTTCTCTTCAGGTCGATGGATTCAGCATCAGCAGCGAGACCACCTTCTCTTTGATACCGTTTGGGCTTTCCCAACAACGATTCGATCTGGGATACGCGTTCGATGGTCTGGCGATCTATCTATGGGGTGCCCTATCGGCCACGTGGGAACTGAGCGGTGGACTCGGCTTCACGATCAGTTTCCCTTGAGCTAAGGGAAAGCAACCTGAACACGAGAACGGGGCCGCGTGGCTCACCCGAGCCGCGCGGTCACATCATTCTTGATCCTCGAATTTCTCGATGATGTCTGGAATCTGGGCAAAATCATGCGTCACGACGTCTGCAATTCGCGCCAATTCTCCGTCCTTGGGATTAAACGCGATCGACAGACCGACAATTCGCATCACCGGGATGTCGTTTAGGTGGTCCCCCACGTAGCAAACTTGAGAAAGTGCAAGGTCATGTTCGATTGCAACCTGTTGCAGCACTTCGTCCTTTTGCCATAGATCGACCAGCATTTCGCTCTTCCCTGTGAAGCGACCGTCTTCAATGAAGAGGCGATTGGCGATCGCAAACTCCAGCCCAAGGTCGGCGCGAACGTGTTCGGCCACGAGGTCAACGCCTGAGGAAAGGATTCCTAACCGGTATCGCTCTCGGAGCCGATCGATCGCCCGTGGAACACCAGCAGCGTACGGAGGGGGAAAGATTTGTTTGGTGACCTCTGGCACAGGAATGCCAGCAAGAAGAGCGGCATCGCGCCTGACCCACTCTGGATAGGCATCGGGGCGTGGCAAAAACTCGCTGAGTAGGCACTTCGACTCCTCTTGAACCCCAGCGGCTGCGGCGATCGCCCCCCAGCTCGACTCAAATTCTACCCCATGATAGCGGACTAGGGTTCCGTCCAGATCGAAGATTACCGCTAGAATGTGCCCCACTTCAGTCCTTCTCTGGAAGGAGAAGTTGCGTGCCGGCCCCGATCCCACCCTCGGCAAGGGTGCCGCTTGCTAACTCCAGTGCGAACCGGAACTGGCGATCAACAGTATATCGTTCTTCTGAGTCCGCTTCCATCATCTCGCTTCCCACAAACGCGCCGCTCCCGTCGAAAAAGGCAATGTCGAGCGGGAAGCTCACCGTTCTCATCGTGAAAGCCGTACCGGTGAGACCGCCGGTAACCTCCTCACCGTAGTCAAACAAGATCCCAGGAAAGTCTGCGAGTAGGAGCACAGGAAAACCACGGAATCCAACAAATCGCTCGACATCTTCATCGGCGATCAAGACCGGAATCTGTACCTCTTCTCCATCCTTCGTAACTAAGGAAAGCGCTGTTTCTTCGAGCGTGGCGAGAACACCCAGGCCGTCACGGACAAATCCCGCAGAAACAAAGGGTGCGGAGTCCTCCGCACCGACGGGGTGAACACGGACCGGATCATCGCCGATCCCGTCACCGTCGGCGTCGCTTCCCTCATAGTCCTCCCAAAAGTTCCCTTCACCGGAGACGCTCCAAATGTTGTTGCTTCCATGGTCACTCACGTTC
>CAZOUO010000214.1:0-4063 GCA_964582975.1 uncultured Thermotogae bacterium
AACAACTCACGGGGTTCTTCAACGCCCTGTTTGGGGTCGTCACCCTGGCGGTCTCTGTGCTCGTGTTCTTCATCATCCTGCAGGTATTGACGATGTCGTTTCTCGAGCGCACCCGCGAAGTGGGAACGATCCGGGCACTGGGAACCAAACGTGGGGAGGTGTTCCGCCTGTTCTTCGCGGAGAGTATTTGGCTGGCGTTTCTGGGAAGTGGCACGGGCATCGCCTTCGGCGTGATACTGGGTCTGGCGTTCAACGCGGTGGGGATCGCGTGGCAGCCTCCAGGAACGGTGGAACCGGTCGTCTTGGGAATCCGACTGACCGTACAGACCGCGTGGCTGCCGTTTATCGTAAGTGTTGTCGCCACGCTGCTCTCGGCAATCTTCCCGTCGATTCAGTCGGCACGGTTGCGGGTGGTCGACGCGCTGCGCGTCACGTAGGAGGCGAGCAGTGGACATCAAGGTTGCGCTTCGCAACGTGTTCCGGAACAAGCGGCGCACTGCGTTTAGCCTCACGGTGATCGTACTTGGCGTGGCGATTCTCTACTTCGTCCTTCTGTTCATCAACGAGGCTCTCTCCTCGACGAAAAAGTCTCTGGCGTGTGAATCCGGCGCAGTGCAAATTGCGGATGCGCGCCTGCTCGACAACACCGCCTCCGAGGGCGACGTCCTGATCGACCCCGCGACTCTCGATCGGGTCGTAGCGATGGTGCAAAACGACCCTGGCGTGATCGACGTCACCTGGCAGCTCGACTTCGCCGGACTGATCGGTGACGAGCGCGGCAGCACCCTGCTCATCGGCCGCGGGTTTGTCCCCTGCAACTGCGTGAACAACTACGAGTGCATCGTGATCGACGGTGAGCCTCTCGCCGAAGATGCCTCGCGTCAGATCATCCTCGGTCGGGCGTTGGCAAGGAAACTCGATGTAGGCCCAGGCGATCGGATCAACATCGCCACCGGCACTGTCTCCGGCAACTTCAACGCAGCCACTGTCACCGTTGTCGGTCTTTTGACCTACAGCACGGAAACGGTGGAAGAACAACTCGGACTGGTGCCGCTGCCGTTCGCGCAGCGGCTGCTGCGCACCGACGGAGTGGAGCGGATCCTCATCGGATTGGAAAACCTTGATGAGGCAGCGGACTACGCTGCGTCGATCCAGCAAAGCCTCAAAGCAGCGGGGATCCCACTTGAGGCGCGTCCGTGGCAACAGCTCACCACAACGTACGAGTCAATCCGCACGTTCTACGATGCGTTCTCGGGGCTCGCCACCGTTGCCGTGTTTGTGCTTGTGTTCTTCAGCGTGCTGGAAGTGCTGACGATGTCGTTTCTCGAGCGCACCCGCGAGGTGGGAACCATTCGCGCGTTCGGCACGACCCGCGGCCGGGTATTTCGTTCGTTCTTGCTTGAAGGGATCTTCCTCGGTGCCATCGGAGGGTTTGCCGGGCTGGTGATCGGAACGATCATCGGTCTTGTGTTCAACGCCGTCGGCGTCACCTGGACACCCCCAGGAGCGGCCATCCCCCAGCCACTGCACGTGCAGATCACAGCGGTTGCCCTCTTCTTGCCGTTTTTCACCGCAATCGCGTCAACATTCTTAAGCACGCTCTATCCGGCGGCCAAGAACGCGCGATTGCGGATCGTCGAGGCACTTCGTAGCATCTAAACGAAACACGATGCCTAGAGAAGGAGATCAAGATATGAAAAAAAGTGCATCTTCTCTCATTGCCATTGCCACAGTGGTCCTCTGCGCAGCCTTCGGTGCAGCACAGACGGGCCTCTCCGATGAGGAACTGCTAACGGCCTTCGATGAAGCACGGCTGTTCGATGAGACGACCACCGGGATCACCATCGCCATCGTTGCCGAAACAGCGGATGGCACAAAGGAGGCCACCACCCGGTTGCGGTTCAAAACGATCGACGGTGAGGACGTCGCGCGCATTGAATTCCTCGCCCCGGAGGAGTTGGCGGGCCAGATCTACCTCTCCACGCCGGAGGCAACGTATTTCTTCGGTCCCGATTTGGACTTTCCGATCAAAACGAGTGCCACGAGCGAGCTGTTCGGCGATGCTGCCGTTGCCCAAACGAGCGGGATCGAATTCGTCGCCAACTACACCGTTGCCGAACGTCGCGACGTCACCCTGGAAGACGGCGCCCCGGCAATCGAGGTCGATCTGGAGGCGGTCGACGTCACCGTCGCCTTCCAGGCCGTGACGGTCCTCGCCGATTCTGAGACGCTACAGCCAGTAACGATGACGCTCTACGCACTGAGCGGCCTTCCATTCTACAAGGTGTTCTTCGAAGCCTACGCCACAAACGATGAGGATCTCTACGTCAAGACGCAGCGCATCGAGAACCAGCTTCTGATCGGAAATCGTACACACCTGGAGATCGTCGAGATTACCACGGAGGAATTCCCCAACGAGCTGTTCGATCCCGAATTGCTCGGATCGTCTGATTAGACATTCGGGTTGAAGATCAGCGCTTTCGGGTCACCACGTAGTCCGCCAGAGCGTGAAGGGTTTCGCGAGCGGTGTTGTCGGGCAGCGCCTCAAGCGCCCGCTGGCTTCTTGCAGCGTGGACCCGGCCCTGGGCAAGGGCAGCGTCAATGGCACCTGATGTGCAGACTGCCTCGATCGCCGACTGGATGTGTTCGTCGTTCCGTTTGCCGGATAGCACGGCGCCGACCGCGATATCGTTGTCTGTCTGCTCCAGATAACAGAGGGTGGGAAGCGTTATCAGCCCCTGCCGCAAGTCGCTGCCCGGCGGTTTGCCCAACTGCGCCTCGGTACCAATGAAGTCCAGTACATCGTCCGCGATCTGAAACGCGAGGCCGAATTCTCGCCCGAAGTCGCGTAACGCGGCAAGCTGCGTCTCCGAAGCTTGGGCGAGAAGGCCCGCCATCACCACGGCGCCGATCACAAGAGAGGCGGTCTTGGCCTCGATGCTTCGAGTGTACTCGTCTCGGCTGCGAAGCCTGCCTTCGTTGACAAAGGTCTGTCGGATCTCACCGGCACAGATCGTGCATAGCGTCTTGGCAAACACTCTGAGAATGGCGGGCCGATTTAACTCCGCGACCAGCGCAGCCGCCTGGGCGTGCAAATGATCCCCGACCAGTACGGCCTCCCTCAACGGCCAAATCGTGTGCAGCGCCTGGCTCCCCCGACGTAGAGCAGACTGATCCACGATGTCGTCGTGGATCAAGGTGGCGGTATGAAGCATCTCCACCGCAACTCCCAGTTGCTGGAACGGCTCAGAGGGGCGTGCAAAGAGCTCACCGGTGAGAATGATTAGCGCCGGCCGTAGCCGTTTGCCGCTTGCAAGTACGCGGCCAAGCATCGTGCAAAGCGGCTCCTCCAGCCCTGCCAGCTGCCTCTGCAACAGCGCCTCCATCTGTTCCATCTGTGGGCGGATCGGTTCGAGAAGCCGGTTCAATTGGAGACGTGTGGTCATTCGTTTCCTTTCGGCGCCTCGATGAAGCAGGAGGGATCCTCCGCGAGGATGTCACCGGTTGTTGCCCAGGCCCGACCCCGGCAGCCGCCACACAGCTCGTGGTAGCGACAGTCGCCGCAGCGGCCTTTCAGACGTGTCCCTCGATTGCGCAGATCGTCAAAGACGGGAGAAGATTTCCAAATGGTGGAAAAAGATACCTCGCGAACATTGCCGCAACTGACTTCGACAAACGGACACGGCCACACCACGCCGTTCGGCTTGATGTAGACGAAGCCCCGGCCGGCGGCGCAGCCGTGAAAGAGCCTTTGTGCCAAGCGTAGGCGGAATCCGCCCTGAATGCCTGCCCGCTCAACGAGGTACGACCAGTATTGAGGCGCGGCCACCGGCTCGATGATTGCACGGAGCCTGCGCTGGGCCTCGGCCATGAATCGGACCAACTGTCCGTTGGCATCGCGATCAAGTGCCGCCTCCTCGATCCCTCGGCCTCGCCCGACCGTCACCAGCTGGTACATCAACAAGATCCCGGTGCCAAGTTCATCCACAAGCGTCATCAGCGGTTCCATTTGGCCCATGTTGTATTCCATTGCGGTGATGTTGATGTGCAGAAGGATACCGGC
>CAZOUO010000215.1:0-4048 GCA_964582975.1 uncultured Thermotogae bacterium
CCCTTCGAGCCGATTCTCTACTTGTGACTGGTCCAGTTCTAGGGGTGCACGCCCTACCCTGTATGGCGTTTGAAGGAAGCAGTCTCTTTTAGAGTTCTTTCATCATTTACAGCGACTCCAATGAAGGCTCTCTTTGCCAAGGGCGGGCGCCTTTGGGAGGTGGAAACATCGATCATCGATCCCGTCCGCCTCACACAACTCCCAAACCTTCTTCATCACGCGTCCACAAGTAGGGGATAGGGTTAGGATGTCCGAGCGGAAGGCATGGCAGGAGCGGTAACGCCTTCTGGACACGGATAAATAAGGCAAGACCCCTGAGGGGGTCTTGTCCTTTTTGAAAAACCCTATCAGCCGAGCACTCTGAGGTAGACTACTGACGCGAGAAATCCTGCTCCTGCAACAAGAAGAGGGATGTCCACAGCAAGACCACTCAAGCCTCGTTTCCGAAGGACGCCTCGCAAGAAAGGAACCCCGTGTAACACAAACGCCACAGCCGTGATCGGTTGAATCATCGCGTGAAGTTTGAAGGCAGTCGGCTTTGCTAAGAAGCCTCCAAAGATTCTTGGGTGTAGGATTGCGTACCCACTCAAAAACTGCAGAAGCATTCAGTGGGAGAAGCGCCCAACCACTGAAGCAGCTCAAACGCTTGAACCAACTTTGTGATTTCAGGGTTACGACCTCTTCTTTTAGGAATCAGTCTCCAAACATTGGCCCCGAGACGGCCCCCTTGTTGCTGTAGCCACGGCTTTCCCAGAAGCCACGGTAGCTTGGGTCGTTTGAGAGCTCAATCCGGGTAATCCACTTGATCCACTTGTAGCCCCACTTATCTTCGGCCACAAGCTGGAATGGGAATCCTCGCTCAGGAGGCAATGTGATTTCATTTATCCTGTCGGCGATGATGAGATCCCGTTCGAGGACTTCATTCAGCGGGAGCGACGTGCTGTATCCGTCGTGAGCGTAGAAGATTACCGTGTTGGCCTCTGTGTTTGGTTGGACCTGCTCAAATAGAGTAGAGAGAGGGATCCCTTCCCACAACGCTTTCACCGACCAGCCTTCCACACAGTGAATCGTGACGAGCTTCTTGGCGCGCGGCATCTCTTGAAGCGTCGCGTAGGTAAACGATTGCGTTTGTTCCACGAGGCCGTCTACGGCCAACAGATAGGTTTCCGGATCGATGTATTGAACCCCGCGGATTGAGTTTTCCCGGAAATCTTCCACTGACCCCAATCGCTCGCCCTGGTATTCCCGAATCTCAACCTGTTGTACCTTGTCGGATTGGCCATGAACCATTACCCAAGGTGTCAAAAGAAAAAGGAGCATTGAGAACGAGGCAATTGCCAGTATCCATCGATCCCACATATTGAGGGTTGCGATGCGCATCATAGCGATCTCCTTTTAGCGAATTTTCAACTTAGCGTAGCGAACGGAAGTGAAAATCCGGTGATGTCACCGTGAAGCAATGGTGAAGTGTTAAAAGGCCGTTCTGTTACTGCGTCAGCGCCGACCCGAATTGCCGACCGGCTTGCCCGGCTCTCTTCCGCAGACTACCCTCAGGTGGGAGACCGAACGATAGTGTTTTCTTGGACTGCGAAAGGCAGACGCATGGAAATAAGGCCGGTGTGGTTCGACTCGTTGGGAGCAAAGTCGATGTGTGTGCTCGTGTGCACACCGGATCTGTCGCTCCTTATCGACCCGGGGGCAGCGATCATGCAGCCGCGCTACCCAGCGCCAGATCCCCTCAAGCTCTACTATCTCAATCTTGCCAACCAGGCGATCGGATTGGCTGCGCAGGGCGCCACTCACCTCATCATCACTCATTATCACTACGACCACTTTCGGCCAGAACTCCTCCCTCTCTACCAGGGTAAGACCTTGTGGATCAAGGACCCAAACCGCTGGATTAATCGCTCACAGTGGACTCGAGCACGGAGGTTCCTTACTGCATTGGCCGAGGCTGAGGGGCTGACATTTCAAGAGCGGCCGCCGAATAAAGGGGATTACTTCGACCCAGTGGAACGACTGCCTCTTGCTGCCCAGGCAAAGCGCCGCGACGATCTCCTACGTAAGTGGCGCAAACGGTTCCTGCGCCTTGTGGATCTGTGGGAAAATGGTTCTTGGGTCGATGAGGAGGGCCTAGGAGACGACGTGGCTTTTGCCGACAGCCGCACCTTTCAGATCGGTGAGACCACTGTGCGGTTTAGCGAACCCTTGTTCCACGGAGCGGAATACGCGAGCCCTGGTTGGGTACTTGGGGTGGTAGTGACCCACGCAGGAAATAAGCTTTTGTACTCTTCCGATCTCCAAGGCCCGATCATCGAGGATTATGCCACTTGGATCGTGGAAGAGCGGCCGGATGTCTTAATCCTCGACGGACCGGCGACGTACCTTTTGGGACCGTTTCAGTCCAGGCAGACGCTTGCGCGGGCGCTCACGAATTGCCAGGAAGCCGTGTGTGGAGCCAACGCAAAGCTGACCATCCTCGACCATCACCTCACTCGGGAGCCTCGTTATCGAGAGAAGGTGGCCGAGGCGTTTGCCTGCGGGGCGATGACCGGAGCCGAGGCGATGGGCTTAGCCCCGCTTACCGATCGTCTTGCCCACTGGAAGGAGAAGGATCTCCTTAACAAGGTGCTTGCACAGGCACAAGCCGCTCAGTTGGACCGAAACCTCCTCTGTGAACGCCACTTGCTTTCCGTCTAGGCGCTGAACCTGTACCCCATCAGGTGCAACGCCTTGATACAACCAATCATCTCAGCCCTGAGTCGGGATAGCATTACCTTGCTTTACCCAAGTGGGACCGCTTGAGTTGTAAAATTGCCCATAGAATTCTCCAAATCTGGCCTCGATTAACCTCATCAGCCGGTCAACGTCTTCTCGTTCTTCGAGATCGGGATCTGGATATATCGGCTTGGCGAAATGTACCTTCACGTATTCACCTCGACGGTAGTCTACAAGTGCTCTCATCATCGCTCGGACCGGGGCTCCAAGGAGCTCTTTGCGGAAAACGTCCCCGTGCTCTATTCCCACGGGCACCACAGGAACTTTGGCGCGGCGCGCGATTATCGCCACGCCAGGGTAGAGCTTTTTCTCCCAATGCCGATAGCCTTCGGGGAATATCATGAGTATTCCGCCCCTGTTGAGGTAGGAGACGACCTCTTCAATCGTTTTTTTGTTTAAGATTGGCTTCAGATCCGGACGTTGCGAAACGCGAAATCGCCACATCGCCTTGAGAAGGAAGCGCGCGATCGGCTCGGGACCATCCCGCTCAAAAAGAGCCTTCGTCCTGTAATGACGAGATACCTTTAACACAAAATAGGGGTCTAGCTCGCCAACGTGGGTGACACAGAATATGAACGGATTTAAAGGCAATTCGCCATGTTTGTAGGTTTTTACAATAAGAGGAAGAATTAAGAACACGAACGCGGCATTAAACGCCCAAATTATTTCCATTAACACCAGAAGGACTGCGTCCCTCAATGCCCGCAGTAGACGTCCCCAGGGTGGCTCTTCTTCCGTTTTACTCCAACGGGATGGGATAGGCTCAGCAGTGTTTTCTCGATTTCCCGACGCGCTCTCCGTGGGTTCAGCAGCGAGAGAATCGGCGCCTGTTTTGCCCCTTGGCTTCACCATTTGGTGGGAGCACTTCCTTCCCATGAAACCATACTGGAGTGGTCTTTTTTCGATGATTGCTGGCGAGGTTTCTGCAGTGAGTGTCACTAGCAACAAGCTTTTAGATCAGTACATCCTCTTTTCCTCTGTTGCGGCGGCTATCTTCGCCAGCGTCTTGCCTCCTCATAGATCTCTAGCAATCGCACCGTGGAGGCATCGGCGCCGTGTGAACGGGCCTGCCGTTGGGCGGCCTCAGCTAGCCTCTGTCGCTTCTTCTCATCTAGTAAGAGCGAGTTGCAGGCAGCGGCGAACATCTCTTCATCCTCTTCGACTAGGATGCCGCTTTCTCCAGATGTGACAACATCCAGAACCCCCATCTTTCCCAGCGCTACAGCAGGAGTCCCGGCCATCATCGCTTCGAGAAGGACGAGGCCCAGTG
>CAZOUO010000216.1:0-4000 GCA_964582975.1 uncultured Thermotogae bacterium
TTGACAATCGAAAAGGGACCCACCTCGCCGTCGCCGGGGCTGTGGGCGATGTGGTCAAGTCGCCGCTGTTTGCGAGTTGTCCACACCGTCCACAGCCCGTCAGTCGTGACCTTCATCTTCAGCCTCTCGTTGCATTCGCTGCCGGAATCGGTACGACTCCCCGGTGAACTCAAGGATGTGTGCCTTGTGTGTGAGCCGGTCGAGCAAGGCAGCGGTCAGACGCTCGTCACCGAAGATCTGCGTCCAGTCAGCGAAGCGCAGATTGGTCGTCACGATCATGGACACCCGCTCGTAGAGGGTGGAACAGAACTGAAAGATCAATTGTGCGCCGGTGGACGAGAAAGGGATGAATCCCAACTCGTCCAGGACGATTAGCTGATGCCTGAGAGCGGTAGCCAGGAACTTGGCCAATTGGTGCTCGTCTTGGGCTTGGAGCAGTTCGTTGACCAGGCCTGCGGCGCTGTAGAAACGCACGCGATGTCCTTGGCGGCAGGATGCCAAGGCGATGCCAGTGGCCACGTGGGTCTTTCCCAGTCCGGGATTACCCACCATGATGATCGACTCGGCTTTGTCCAGGTAGCTACCGCGTGCCAGTTCCAGGATCCGTTGTTTGTTCAGGCTGGGCACACAGGAGAAGTCAAAGTCAGCCAGTTCCTTGAATACCGGGAAGCGAGCCGCCTTGATGCGCCGCACCTTGCGGTTCTCCTCTCGCTGGGCAACCTCTTGCTCGGCCAGAGCCAACAGATAGCGGTCGTAGGTGAGATCGTTCTGAGCTGCATCCTCGGCGAACTTGCCGTAGTTGTGCAAAAAGGTCGGTAGGCGCAACTGATGGAGGTAGGTCTCCAGCAGCATCGTGGTTTCCATGGTCACACCCTTTCCAGCAGTTGGTCGTAGCAGTTCAAGTCTGGCAACTGTTCTCCCACCATAGCCCATGCGGGCAGATTGGCCGGATTCAAGGCTGGCACTGGCGTATCTGGGTTCAACAACTGGCGCAGACAGAGTTCGACACCATCGGCACGGAGGCAACCGTAGTCCAGGGCCTGCTTCACAGCTTGTTCCACGAGTTCGGCAGGGTGGTCGCGGTGCAGTTTCAAGACACGCACGAACTCGCGAATGCTTTGACCATCCAAGCCCTGCGCCTGCAAACGTCCCAGAAAGCGTTCGTAGACCGGAGGCCAGTCCTTGCGCCAGCGGCGGATCGGTTTAGCATGCTCGAAAGCCCCCGGGCGCTGTTCCAACAAGGGTAAGTAGTGCAACGGATCGAAGATGTCTTGTTCTCGGCCGTAGCAGCGGCGATGGCTAGCGAGCACCTCGTCTAGGTGTAGGATGTCCACCCGAAACGGATATACCTTGAGGACCAGGTTACGGTAAGCTTTGTCGGCCGGCACCGAGTAGCGGTTGGTATCCAGCACTACCTGACTGTAGGAATTGAGCGTCGCTGGTCGAGTAACACAGCAATCGAAGTCTCGCTCCGGTAGTGGGAGCAGATGCTGTTTCTCCATTTCCCACGCCTCACCGATGGTCACCGCCTGGCGGTCCACACGTCGCCTGTCGTCAGCCAGACACTGAGCTAGCAGATGTTTGTTCAACTCCTCGAAGGAAGCCACGTCTGGGAGAGGCACCATGAAGTTACGCCGCCCAAAGCCTACGCCCTCCTCCACTCGCCCTTTTTCATTGCCCTGACCCGGTGTGCAGAAATGACTCTCGAATAGGTAGTGGCTGCGAAAGATGATAAAGGCTTTCTGTTCCTGGCGATTGCGGCCTCCCAGGATCCGCTGCACCGCCACTTTCAGGTTGTCGTAGCTGATGCGCTGCGGTATGCCACCAAAGTGATGGAATGCTCGTACATGCCCTTCGAAAAACGCTTCCTGCCTCTGGCTCGGAAAAGCCATCATGAACAACTTCCGGGAGTAGCACAAGCGCATGTAGAACAACTGCACCTTGACCCGCTCCCTGGCGATGATCGCCACGCCTTCTCCCCAGTCCACTTGCCCGTCAGTACCAGGATCGAACTCCAAGGGAAGGTACACTGTCCGCTGCCTCTTCGTCTGTCGACGCAGGGCGATGTAGCCCCGCACGGTGGATTCGCTGCCGACGTATCCCTCTTTCTGGATGGTTTGGTAAACCTTGCGCCCGGTATACCGTTGCTTGCGCGGTAGCCGCTCATTGTCCGCCAGCAGCTCCTTGATGCGCCCTTTGTACGGTTCCAGCACCGGAGCCGGACGCGACACGGTGAGTGTGTACACCGCCGGTTCCGGTGAGGCGATGGCCTTTCGGACTGTTCGCCGGGAACACTTGAGCTCCCGGGCTATCTGCCGGATAGCCTTCTCCTCTACGAAGTAGGCTCGCCGGATCTGCTCTCGTTGCTCCACACTGATCATCTCCTCCTCCGCTATCCCCTGGATTGTGTCCTTCCAGATGATAGCAGACCTGGGCCCAGGTGGGTACATTTTCGATTGTCAACGTTCAACCAGGTGGGTCCCTTTTAGAATATCAAAAACATCGGTTCACCCGTCACTCGTCTGGGCCGGGTCGGTGGACAGAAGGGATTGAGTCAGCAGCCCTTGCTCCATCGCCCAGGCCCGGTAGCGTGTTACCGTCTTGCGGTTCACGCTGGTAGCCGCGGCCACCGCTCGGTCGCTCGGACCGTGCTGGATCTGTCGCAAAAATGTCTCGAATACCCGCGGTCTCCTTCCTCCTTCCGGGCATTTCCCCTCTCCTTCCCATCTGTCGCGGAAAAGAAAGTACGCCCGACAGGCAGGAATTGTACCAACACCACCATGGACCAGTTTGGGTGAACCTGTATGGACCATTATCGCCCGGCGATTGACACTAGGCTAGCTCTGCGCCGAGATCTTGCTCCACCACACGACCACCAGCTAGGCGAATGTAATGTGGAAAGGGGTTGACTGGAAAAGCACCATCTGGCGCTACGAGGAATATCTGTTCAAAGCGTTGTGCCAGTTCGCCACGCGTCAAGAGTTCGACCAGCGCGGCCCGACGCCGACCATCAAAACCCGCTGTCGGTTCATCCAGGAAGATGAAGCCTGGTCTGATTCCCAAGTCATGAGGGAGTGCAGCCAAAGCGAAGCCTAGCCTCAATGCTAATGAGAACTGATCTTGTGTTGCGCCAGAGAACACATCCTTCTCGACGTAGTCGCGTACCTGGCTGTCCCAAACGCGAATCTTGTATGTCTCGTCATCTAGTTCGGCATCGTGATAGCGCCCGTCAGTCAACAACGGCAACATTGCTCGCATATAATCAAGAGTCTTGGGTAACACTGATTGCAGGATGTTTTCCCGTACGTTATCGACAATCGGCGCTGCATGCTGACATATAGCCTTCTGACGTTCAAGCTGTTGAACCGCCACACTACACGCATCCTCGTCGAGCGCTTGCCCATTGATTTTCAGATCTTGTTTGAGTTGCTTTGCTTCTTGATTGAGACTATACTCACGGTTTCGAAGCTCAAGCTGTTCCTGCTCAAACCGATCTTGGTCGTCTGCGGTTACGCATTCAAAGTCTGGTAACCATTCTGTCAATTCGTCACGGTTTGGGTGAGCTTGTTCTCTTACACCCAAGCGGTCCAGAAGACTGACTATCTGTTGAATCCGATAGTGCCGTTCGCCTTCGGCGTGCACGGCTCTTTCCTCTGCCCGTGAGGCAGCTTGGGCGGCTTTGTCGCGCTTCTTCTGAAGTCCGGGCAGGTTGTATTTGGCTAGCTCAGCTCGCGCTGTTTCCAGAAGTTGGTGCTCCAGACCTAGCTCGGTGTTAACCGGCAATCCGGTGTTCAGGAGCGCTCTATGGATTTCTCCCCACCACGTAGTAATGCTCTCTTCCTGCAAGTCGATCTCCTTGACAATGTGTTCTTGATTCTCCTGCTGGGCAGAGCGAGTAGCAGCACGTTCCTGCAAGCTCTTGATCGTGCTCTGTGTGGAGGCGAGTTTCCTTTCGATCCATCGGCGAGTAGAATCAACATCATCGAACGGAACCGAAGAC
>CAZOUO010000217.1:0-3979 GCA_964582975.1 uncultured Thermotogae bacterium
GCAACAGGTTGGACAAGTTGCAGCCAAGATCCGCGCATTCCGCAAGCCGGAGCCCTACAAAGGGAAGGGTATCCGATACAAGGATGAAGAGGTAATACACAAAGCCGGTAAACTGGGCGGCCAAGCTACCGGGTTGGGAGGATGAGCACAGTGCCAAGGATTGACAGAAAGGCAGAGCGTCACAAGCGCCATCGCCGGCTTCGCAAGAAAATCCACGGCACCAATTTGCGTCCTCGGCTGTGCGTCACAAGGAGCCTGCGCCATCTTTACGTTCAGGTAATCGACGATGAGGCAGGAGCGACCCTAGTATCGGCGTCAACCCTGGATCGAGAGTTACGGGAAACCGTTACCGGATGTAACGTTCGCTCCTCGGAGAAAGTGGGAGAACTCCTCGCCAAGCGGGCATTAAAACAAGGCATTGAAACTCTTGTCTTCGACCGTGGCGGCTATCCTTACCACGGTATAGTGGCCGCTCTGGCCAAAGCTTGTCGGAAGGGAGGGTTGAGATTTTGATCACCACTGACGAGTTCGAGAACGAAATCATAGATATCAGGCGGGTTAGTAAGGTCACCAAAGGTGGTCGAAATCTGAAGTTTCGCGTCACAATGGTTGTCGGGGATCGCAAGGGGCAGGTGGGAGTTGGTGTAGGCAATACGACCGAGATTCCGCGGGCCATTCACCAAGCGATCCGCGACGCCAAGAAACACCTCATCGAGGTTCAACTGGACGGACGGACAATCCCCCACGAAGTGATTGGAAAGTTCAAAGCAGGCAAAGTGCTATTGAAGCCAGCTCATCCTGGGACAGGGGTCATCGCTGGTGTCACAGTGGGAGCAATCTGTCGGCTCGCAGGGATAAACGACATTCTGACCAAGTCGCTGGGAACGACTAACCCTCTTACCCTATCGCGGGCAGCGATCAACGGATTGGTCCAGCTGCGCAGCCAAAGCGAGGTTGAAGTGCTAAGAGGACGCAAGACTGAAGCAGAGGCACAGGTTGCGAATGAGGCTTGAAGAACTTCGGCCGACTCGAGGAAGTCACCACAAGCGGAAACGCGTCGGGCGTGGATATGGGTCTGGACACGGCGGCCACGAGAGCGGTCGCGGGACCAAAGGTCAGAACTCGCGTAGTGGTGGAGGGGTCCGGCCCGGCTATGAGGGCGGGCAGACCCCAATATGGATGCGGTTTCCCAAGCGAGGCTTTCACAACTACACAAAAGCAGTGTGCGCCTGTGTCAACGTGGATACACTCGAGGCTCGCTTCCCACCTGAAGCTGTCGTGACGTTGGAGCGTCTGCGGGAGATGCGCCTCATCAAAGGGCGAGAATGCCGATTGAAGGTCCTCGGGAGAGGCAAGTTAACCAAGCCCATGACAGTGCGAGCACACCGCTTCACTCGCGAAGCCAGACGCAAGATTGAGCAGGCTGGCGGCCAGGCCGAGGCGCTGTAGCGATGTGGGAGAAATTTGCACACCTGTTCCGCATCCCGGAACTACGTAAGCGGATCCTATTTACCCTGGGCGCGATTGTCGTCTTTCGCCTCGGCACCCACATTGCAGTCCCTGGGGTCGATGCAGAGGCGCTGAAGAACTTCTTTGCCACCCAGGGCGGCGGGATCTTTGATTTCCTCAATATGTTCACCGGAGGAGCGTTGCAGCGGTTCTCACTGTTTGCTCTCGGGGTTACCCCGTACATCAACGCGTCGATTATCTTCAGCCTGCTCACCGCTGTCATACCGAAATTGAAGGAACTGCAGCAGCAGGGCCGTGAGGGACGGAGGAGGATCACCACCTACACGCGCTGGGCAACCCTTGGGCTGGCGGTTATTCAAGCTGCTACAATGAGTATGCTGATCATTAATTGGGGCCTGGCAAGTGGTGGGATCTGGTTCTATCTCACTTCGATCCTTTCGTTGACCACGGGAACGATCTTTTTGATGTGGCTCGGGGAGCGCATCACCGAGAATGGCATCGGAAACGGGATCAGCATGATCATCATGATCAGCATCCTCTCTCGATTTCCTGCACAGCTGCAATCCACCTATATCGAGATTTCCGCCGGAACGGTGAGCCCGTTCTGGGGGGTGGCGTTCTTTGCCATCTTGGTCGTGGTCATCGCTGGTGTGATCATGATTCAACAGGGCCAGCGAAAGATCGTGATCCAGTATGCCAAACGAACCTCCGGGCGCCGTATCTATGGCGGACACACCACGCACCTCCCGATCCGCGTCAACCAAGGAGGAGTCATCCCCATAATCTTCGCTTCGGCACTGCTTACTATGCCAATGACCTTCACGCAGTGGCTTCCTGCGCTCTCTTGGCTTCAACCGTACGTTGCGAACGGAAGCCTCCCATATATGATAGCCTACGTGCTTCTCATCTTGTTCTTCACTTATTTCTACAGTTCAATTGTGTTTGACCCTCAGGATTTGTCAAAAAACGTTCGCGAGGCGGGTGGCTTTATTCCTGGCGTCCGGCCTGGCAAGCCAACGGCCGATTACATCTCGGGAGTGTTGAATCGGATTCTCCTTATCGGTGCACTGTTTTTGGCCGCAGTTGCTGTCCTGCCCTACGTCTTTTCCGCGATCAGTGGCATTCGCGGGATGTACCTTGTCGGTGGAACCTCACTGTTGATCGTAGTGGGGGTTGGAATCGACACGTTGATGCAGATCGAAGCACACCTCGTGATGCGCCATTATGAGAGCCTGACCAAAGCTGGAGGACTTTTGGGAAGGAGGGGATAATGGGCTGGCGAAGAATTGCCCTCCTCGGTCCTCCCGGTGCGGGAAAGGGAACCCAGGCGAAGCTGCTTGCGGAAAGGATCGGCCTTGTTCACCTCTCTACCGGGGACATCCTCCGTGACGAGGTGGCGCGCGGAACCGCCCTCGGTCAGGCTGCAAAGAGGTACATGGATAAGGGTGAACTAGTTCCCGATGACCTCATCGTCGACATGATTAGAAACCCCATCGTTGATGCTGATGGATTCATTCTGGACGGATTTCCGCGGACGGTCACACAGGCCCAAGCGCTGGCTAAAATCGTTTCGCTCGATGGCGTAATCAACGTGGTGCTTTCGCGAGAGGAAGTCATCCACCGACTCTCTTCCCGTCGTGTCTGCCACGATTGCGGGAAGATCTATAACCTTCTGTTCAATCCACCCAGGGTGGACACGCGCTGTGATGCCTGTGGAGGAGCGCTGTTCCTGCGAGACGATGATCGAGCTGAGGTGATAGAGAACCGGTATGGCGTATACATGCGTGCAACCGCTCCCCTGGTCGACTTTTATCGCAAGCAAGGGCTGCTGATTGAAGTCAATGGGGACAGGCCCCCCAACGAAGTGCTGGATCACATCACTTCCCTGATCGCCGGATGATCCAATTGAAAACCCCTTCCGAGATCGCCGTCTTACGTAAGAACGGGATGATTCTCGCTTCCATTGTCCACAAGGTCTGTGATGAGGTCGCCCCAGGGCGCAGTACTGCCTCCCTGGACCAGCTGGCCGAAAAGCTGATTCGCCAAGCGGGCGCCGAGCCAGCGTTCAAGGGCTACCAGGGATATCCGGCAACGCTTTGCGCCTCGATCAATAGTGAAGTCGTTCACGGGATTCCCTCGGAGAAACGACGGTTGCAAGAAGGGGACATCCTCTCGATCGATGTCGGGCTTTTTCGCGAGGGCCTGTATGTGGACATGGCGGTAACGGTACCGGTAGGAGAGGTGAACGGTGCAACACAACACCTCCTGCGGATCACTGAGCAGGCCTTGTGGCGCGGGATTGAACAGGTTACAATTGGAAACCGCTTGTCCGACATCTCGCATGCAATTGGTTCTTACGTGGAGCACGAAGGGCTGTACGTGGTCAAGGAGTATGTGGGACATGGTATAGGTAGGGAGTTGCATGAGGACCCTCAGATTCCGAATTATGGGCAAGCGGGCCAAGGCCCACGATTAGGGGCGGGCATGGTACTTGCCATCGAGCCGATGG
>CAZOUO010000218.1:0-3895 GCA_964582975.1 uncultured Thermotogae bacterium
TGCGTAAGCGCTCGCCGCCTCGCCATAGGCTGCCTTACCCACACAGGCTCCTAGTCAGTCAACGGTAAGAGAAAAGGAGGTCACCCATGAAGTACTGTTCCAGGAAAATGAACTTCATATCGGTTACGCTGATCTGTTTGCTCCTCGGTGCATTTCTTGGCGTTATGAGCACTACTGGGGTTGCCCTGGCCAGTTCACCTCCCACTATCACCTGGGTCCGCCAGTTTGGTTCAACGGATGAGGATTCCGCACAAGAAGTCTCCTTTGACAATTCTGGCAATATCTACGTGGTAGGAGTTACTCGAGGAGCCATTCCCGGCCAGACCCATCTAGGCGGTTTCGATGCATTTCTGAGGAAATATGACACCATGGGTAGCGTGATCTGGACTCGACAGTTCGGCACAAGTTCGAACGATGCCGCTAGTTCGGTTTCGTCCACTGGCTCCGGCGATATCTACGCAGTGGGAAACGTTGGTGGAGCTCTCCCAGGCCAGACCGGTCTAGGAGACCTAGATGCTTTCCTGAGGAAATATGATGGCGGAGGCAATGAAGTCTGGACCAGGCAGTTCGGTTCTTCCGGCCTTGACGATGCATCTTCGGTTTGCTTGGATAGCTTGGGTAATATCTATGTGGCAGGGAATACCTATGGAGCTCTCCCTGGACAGACCAATATGGGAGATAGGGATGCTTTCCTAAGAAAATATGATGCCGAAGGCAATGTAATCTGGACCAGGCAGTTCGGCTCTTCCGGCTTTGACATTGCATCTTCGGTCTGCTTGGATAGCTTGGGCAACATCTGTGTGGCAGGATATGCGGTTGGAGCTCTCCCTGGACAGACCCATATTGGAGGTAAGGATGCTTTCCTGAGGAAATACGATGCTGCAGGCAACGAAATCTGGACGAAGCAGTTCGGCTCATCTGATGATGATAACGCTGCAGGAGTTGCCTCGGATAGTCTGGGCCACGTATATGTGGTAGGAGACACCTATGGAGCTCTCGCTGGCCAACCACCCATCGGAAGAAATGATGTCTTTGTGAGGAAATATGATGGGGCAGGCAACGAAATCTGGACCAGGCAGTTCGGCACCTCCTATAATGATGCCGGAAAGGGAGTTGCCGCGGACAGTCTCGGAAACGTCTATGTAGCAGGGCATGTCTACGGGGCGTTGCCCGGTCAGACCTATTTTGGCTACATAGACGTCTTTGCAAGAAAATATGACTCGAGTGGGAGTATTGACTGGACCCTACAGCTAGGTCCTTCCTCGGGCGAAGAAGATTGTTATGAAGTTGATCTGGACAGCTCAGGGAACATCTATTTGGCAGGATACACTGGGCAAGCTTTTCCTGGCCAGGGCAATCTGGGGAGCTATGACGCCTTTCTGATGAAGCTCCAGCCGGAGAACCAGCCGCCCACGGCCGAGGCTAATGGCCCCTACACCGTAGCAGAAGGTGGCTCGATAATCGTCAGTGGTTCCGGATCTGACCCCGACAATGATCCCCTGACCTACACCTGGGACCTGGACAATGACGGAGACTTTGAGACAGCGGGCCAAACCGCAACCTTCTCAGCAGCCGGGCTCGATGGCCCAAGCACCAGGACCGTGGTTCTTCGTGTCACCGATAATCTGGGCGCTTGTGCTACCTCCGGCGCCACCGTGAATATCACCAATGTAGCGCCGCTAGCGTCGATTTCTGGCGCCCCAACCAGCAGTCTTGAAGGGACGCCTATCGCCCTGGGCAGCGCCGTGACTGATCCCAGCACGGCAGACACAGCGGCGGGCTTCACCCTTGCCTGGAGCGTGACCAAGAACGGCAATCCCCACGCTTCAGGCTCTGGGGCCAGCTTCACCTTCACCCCTGATGAAAATGCTAGCTACGTGGTCACCCTGAGCGTAACCGACAAGGACGGCGGTGTGGGCAGCGACACCAAGACCATCATTGTCGCCAATGTGCCCCCAGCCAATGTGACGCTGAGCGCCAACCCGGCCACCATCAACGAGAACGCAACCACCACAGTCAGTGGCTCCTTCACCGACCCGGGTATCCTGGACACTCATACCGTGGTTCTCACCTGGGGTGACGGCTCGCCCAATACCACGCTGAACTTGGCCTCCGGTGTGCTGACCTTTGGGCCGACTTCCCATATGTACCTGGACGACAATCCCACCGGCACAGCATCCGACACGCATACCATCACCGCCATGGTGACCGATGACGACACAGGCAGTGGCTCTGGAAGCACCACTGTCACGGTTAGCAACGTGGCACCAGTGATCACCAGCGTCACCGTGCCGATTGTGCTATTGGCCCTGGGTACGCCGGCTGACATGTCGGGGACATTCACAGATCCCGGCACGCTAGACACGCATACGGTGGTAATCAACTGGGACGATGGTTCGCCCAATACCACACTGAACTTGGCCTCCGGTGTGCTGACCTTCGGGCTGACTTCCCACACGTATGCATCGGCCGGCGTTTACACGATCGGGATTACCGTCGCGGACGACGATACTGGCAGTGCCGCGGCCGAGTTCCAGTTCATTGTCGTCTACGACCCAGCCGGGGGGTTCGTGACCGGGGGAGGGTGGATCGACTCTCCCACAGGGGCCTACGCTGCAGACCCAACACTGAGCGGCAAGGCCACCTTCGGCTTCGTTTCGAAGTATCAGAAGGGTGCTGATCTACCGACGGGCCAGACTGAGTTCCAGTTCCGTGTCGCCAACTTCAACTTCCACAGTGACAGCTATCAGTGGCTGGTTGTCGCTGGAGCCAAGGCTCAGTACAAAGGCGCTGGCAGTGTCAACGGTGCGCCTGGCTACGGATTCCTGCTGACCGCGACCGATGGCCAAATCTCCGGCGGCGGTGGCGTGGACAAGTTCCGCATCAAGATCTGGCTCGTTGGAGGCAGCCTTGTCTATGACAATGCAAGTGGGTCAGAAGACATAGACTTGTCACCACAGCAGGCAATCGCCGGCGGCAGCATCGTCATCCATAAGTAGAGGGCCCAGCAATCAGCGCACCTTTGAGAGGGAGCCTCAGCGAGGCTCTCTCTCACTATTGTTAGGGGTGGCGTATCTCCAATCATGCTACCAGCATACAAGAAGCCAATCTGTTAGGCTGAGCAGCTGCTGTTTGGCCTTGTTCCCGAATCCGAGTGCCAGCACAGCAGACGGAAAGAGGCCACCTAAATGTGGCCCCCTTCTCAAGCCTTAAAGACCTCTCACTTGCCTATGCGGAATACCTTGGTCCCGCAGTTCGGGCATAGCCCTTGAGTTGCCGGTTTCTTGTTCTTCATTGTTATCGACTTGGGGTTCTTGATTTCCACTTTCTTCCGGCACTTCATACAATAGGCCTGCATGTTGACTCCTTTCCTCGTGATACTTGCTGAAGAGTATCACATAGCCTACTGTTTGGTCAATAGCTTCATCACACACAACATCGAATAGTTCAACGGCGGAAGCTATCACAGACCGGGAGCAAAAACGCCCAGAATCGCATCCTGTAAGTTAGTTATTGTCAAGTGAGGGGGTGACACATATTACGAATCAGATATGTCAGTCGAAAAATCCTGGGCGCAATTGTTACTACTGAACTGTCATCGGCATCATGGACGTCGGCACCGCCGGCACCGTGCGCCATGACTTGGTCCTCGATATGGATGCTGGCCACGCCCGGAGCGGACGTAATCCTTCACGGGGTGACACACGTTGAGCGGATTGCTGTAGCCCGATCCGCAACTCTCTAAGCGACGGCAGCCAGTCGCTTGACCCAAAGTTCCACTCCGAGTATTATGACGCCGGACTCTAGTCTCATTGTCGGTGGCGTTTGTTCATCCCAGAATGACACTTATGCGGCATGTCACCCAAGCACTAGGCACTGGCAATGGGTTCTGTGG
>CAZOUO010000219.1:0-1183 GCA_964582975.1 uncultured Thermotogae bacterium
CCCGTCAGCTGTCCACAATGCGCGACAGGGAGAGTAAGGCGGCTTCTTCCCCGTATCGGCGTGGTTTACAAAGGGAGAGGATATTACACCACCGATTACAGAAGTAAGCAAAAAAAGACCAAGGAAAGTGGTGATACGACAACCTCAATAGCTGAGGAGTGAGCAGTTGATTGCTTCTGTCTCCTTGCGAGCAAAGTGTGCGCCAACATGCCACAGTCCGTGGGGTAATGGGCCATTTCTATTTGCTTGACAAGGATTGGGCTAGTGGTTTGTTGCAACGATCTAATGAGGGGTGAGTCGATTGATCTCTGGCGATGACATCAAGCGGGTAAAACTCCAATTTGCCTCTCCATCAGCAATGGTCAGCTGGTCACACGGGGAGGTCACCGAATCGGAGACGATCAACTATCGGACCCACCGAGCCGAACGGGGCGGTCTATATGCGGAGGAGATCTTTGGTCCCGAGAATGACTACGAATGTGCTTGCGGAAAGTACAAGGGTAAGAAGTACGAGGGGATCACCTGCGAGAAATGCCACGTCTTGGTCACCGACTCCTCAGTACGACGAGTGAACATGGGCCATATCGCGCTTGCCAGCCCGGTAATCCACTTCTGGTACTTAAAAGGAGTCTCCAGCCTCTTAAGCCGCTTATTAGGGATGAAGAAGAAGGAGCTTCAGAGAATTGCCTACTACGAGACCGAACCGATTGAGCAGGCGCTGTGTATCGTCACTTCCTCAGAGTGCAAGGAAGTTCGGCCAGGAGAGACGCTTTACGTCTCGGAATATGAAATCTTGGCAAGTGTGTTCTCCTTCTCGGTTGAGCTGGCGCACTACGTGGAGGAAGCCCCATCCGTCATTGCCGAAGAAGGAGGTCGGGTCACGGTAGAGGAACGCCGTCTTACCAACGGAGAGAAGGTCCAGGCGGTAGTGATCGGGTCGCAAGAATATCCGATCGTCGGAGACGTCGAACTCATAGTCGACGACGGCGATGAAGAGGAAGCGGGTGCGGTAATTGCTGAGAGTCCCGTGGGAGAGCTCTGCTCCAAGACCGCATTCGAGATGCTCACTGACCGCTATGGCTCGGAGATCAAAGGAGAGGCGCTCGAACGCGAGTTTCTGGATAGTCTGATCTTCCTCGTGACTCGGGTAAAGGATCCGGGAATTCCACTCAATCTTGGGGAC
>CAZOUO010000219.1:1193-3885 GCA_964582975.1 uncultured Thermotogae bacterium
GATCAAAGGGCTGCTCGAGGCCCTCGACTTGCACGAACTCCACCGGACCCTGGCTGAGGAGCTCCATCATGAAACAGCCGTCGGGAATCAACGTCGATTGATCAAGCGGCTTGAGGTAGTCGATCAGTTACGTGCCTCGGGCAACAACCCCCAGGATATGATCCTCGATGTGATTCCGGTCCTGCCGCCAGCGCTCCGCCCGATGATTCAGCTGGAAGGGGGAAAGTTCGCAACCACGGACCTAAACGATCTCTACCGTCGGATCATCAACCGAAACAACCGCCTGAAGAAACTCATCGACATGGGGGCACCGGAAGTTATCTTGCGCAATGAGCGCCGGATGCTGCAAGAGGCGGTCGACGCCCTGATCCACAATGAAAAAAGAGAAAACCCAATCCGCGGCCGCGACAACCGACCACTGAACTCGCCCTCGGAGCGGATCCATGGAAAACACGGACGCCTGCGACGCAATCTCCTCGGCCGTCGTGTCGATTACTCAGGGCGAGCGGTGATCGTGGTCGATCCAAAACTCAAGCTTAGCCAGTGCGGTATTCCCAAGAAGATGGCCCTCGAGCTGTTCAAGCCATTCATTCTTCATCACCTTGAGTCGACGACTTTTTCCGATTTCGACGAGATCAAGAATAAGGCCCTTCGCGGCGAAATGCCGGAGGTGTGGGACATCCTAGAGAAGCTCATTAAAGACCACCCGGTGCTGCTCAATCGCGCACCGACCCTTCACCGCCTCTCGGTGCAAGCGTTCGAGCCCGTCCTTGTTGACGGAGAGGCTATCCACATTCATCCCTTGGTCTGCCCTCCTTATAACGCTGACTTCGACGGAGACCAGATGGCCGTCCATCTCCCCCTCTCCAACAAGGCCATAGAAGAGGCGCGCGAACTGATGGCTGCCCCTCGGAACATTCTATCCCCGGCAAACGGGGAGCCGCTTAGCGTCCCGACCCAAGACCCAATTTTCGCCTATTATTACCTGACTTTGGCCGATCCAGAAGGCAAGGGAGCCGGTAAGTCCTTCCGGGATATCTTCGAAGCAAGACGGGCTGAGGAGGAGGGACTCCTCGACCTTCACAGCCCTGTGAAGATCCGCATTGACGGGAACCTTTTGGAAACGACGCTTGGGCGGGCGGAGTTGAACTTGATCCTTCCATTGGAGATTCGTGATTTCCAGCGGGTGATGGACCGCCGCGCGATCAAAAGCCTCATTATGGAGTGCTTTCACCGCTTCGGCTGGGAGAAGACAGCAGAGATGCTCGACCACCTGAAGGAGCTTGGCTTCAAGTACGCGACCCGAGCAGGACTGACGATATCGATCAAAGATTGCCTCATCCCACCAGAGAAAGAAGCGATCATAAGGCGATCTCTCGCGGTCGTCTCCCGGGTCAACAAATTATATGAACTCGGAATGGCCAGTGAACAAGAGCGCTCACAGGCGGTGATTCGCGTCTGGAGACGGACGGTCGACGAGGTGGAGAAAGCGACGATGGAGAACCTTCGTCAACACAGGTTCAACCCGGTTTACGGAATCGTCACCTCGGGGGCACGAGGGGGACCAGACCAAGTCAAGCAGTTGTCAGGGATGCGAGGACCAATGACCGGGCCATCGGGGGAGATCATCGAGATGCCTGTGATCTCTAACTTCCGTGAGGGTTTAGACATCATGGAGTACTTCATCTCCACTCACGGCGGTCGAAAGGGGGCAGCAGATACCGCGTTGAAGACAGCGGATTCTGGGTATTTGACCCGCCGACTTGTGGACGCCTCCTCGGACACGATTATTCGGGAGATAGACTGCGAGACCTCCCAAGGAATAGAGATTAATCCCTTTCGGTTCTCCAAGACGGAGATCATGGAATCGATTGAGGAGCGGATCTACGGTCGCGTCACCAGTCGGCCGATCACCGACCCAAGCACCGGCGAGGTGAACGTGGAGGCGAATCAGTGGATCACGCGTGAGATGGCTGCACAAATCGGCAAAATGGAAGCTGACCTGCCCATTGGCAGTAAGAAGGAGCAGGAGCGCCTCGTGGGGACAGTGAGCGTAGAGGACGTTCGCGATTCCAAAAGGGGTCGTGTGATCCTCCAAATGGATGAGGTGATCACCCCTCGCTTGATCGCAGCGTTGCGAGCTGCAAAGATCTCGCGCGTCAAAGTCAGACCCCAAATCATGATTCGCTCACCGATGGTTTGTGAGGTCAGTAACGGAATCTGCCAATACTGCTATGGCTTGGACATGAGTAACCATCGGCCGGTTGAGCTGGGAACAGCGGTCGGAGTGATCGCAGCCCAGTCAGTTGGTGAACCAGGTACCCAGCTGACAATGCGAACTTTTCACACCGGTGGGGTCGCTGGTGCAGACATCACCCAGGGACTCCCTCGAGCCGAAGAACTGTTTGAAGCACGCAAAACGGTGAAAAGCGCGCAAGCGGAGATTTCCCCTCTTGACGGGCACGTCTGCGCAATCACGTTCGGTGCCAGTGGCGATCAAGTCGAAATCACTGGTGAACGAAGGTCTGTCCAGATTCCCTCTCTCCTCGTGCGCGCCGAGGTAGGAGAGGAAGTGGACACCAATGATCTCATTGATACTAAAAGCTCTTGTACCGGCGAAGTTTAGGTGGTAAGCGACGGCGCGCCTCGAGAGATGCTGGTCATCGCCACGGCCTCCGGGGACCGCTCTTAT
>CAZOUO010000220.1:0-3847 GCA_964582975.1 uncultured Thermotogae bacterium
ACCCACCCCCCTGCACGCCGTCTCCCTGGCCGCCACAGCTTCTTGTCGGGTCTTCCCACCCATACCGCAGCGAAAGAGTCGTTTGTCACCAAGCCGGCCCACATCAACTCCCACAAGGCAGCAGCAACCTGGGAAGGAGGCTCGTTCAACTGAGCGGCAATGTCGCCGAGAAAGGATGCACCCTGTTCCCGCAGCACAGCGAGCACCTGATCTGCGTGCTCGATCTTGGCAGACTCACCCAGTGGGGAGGCGCGAAGAAAGTTCTGTACTTCTTCCCGGGGGCAAAACGCGATCCGTTTTATCCCTTCACCGTGCCCGAACCCGCGCCACACGAATTCCCCCGTGCGCAAGAGCATATCCAGGTGATCTCTACGATAGTCTCTCACCCGCGTCCCTAGAACGCGCGGCCACACCTGCGTGGGAAGGTAGCACCAACCAAGCTGCGCCAACACGTCACGGGTACCTTCCACCCCTGTGCGAGGGCGGCTAAGATGCTGAAAGCGAAGGAGGTAATTGGTGAACCCACTTGGCGGGAAGACCCTGACCTCACGACGGCGTCGGGAAAGGGTCAACCGGCGGATTCCGGTGGCAACCTGAGGATCACAAAGACCCGGCGGTCCCTCCGATTGCGTGATCGTCACCAATTCCATCCTGCCGAGTACTTCTTCGAGCTTCCCTTCGGAGATCGGATACCGCACAAGGATCTCCTCGCGCGCCACCAGCGCATGAGAGGTGATGTAGCGGGAGATCAGGAAGTGCAGGTCTTCTGCTTCGAGCTTGGTGTAGCGCGATAGATCCTCGCCCGCGATAAATCGTACGGGGACTTTGGTACCGGGAAGCTCCACCCGGGCAATCCGCCCGTCGGCGAGAAGCTCGGGAAGGACTTCGAGGGCCTTGTGCTCAGCACGCTCCCCCAGTTCGTCCTCGGTGAGATCACCGATCCGGCGGAGGAGTTCAACCAGCTCTGTGCCATCTCGCGCCCGGTCAGATGAATTCAACGCTTGTAACCGCTCTTCCATAATCGCGATCGCTTCCGGATCGAACAGGGGAGTAATGGCCTCCTTTTCCAGGAGCACCTGCACGGCCGCGTGATCGACCCGACTTTCTGAAGCAATCGGCTTTGGCTCATCCCATTCGTAGAGGTAGAGGGCGGTGAAGTCGAACAAAAGTGAAGCGGCAAACGGCGACGGTCTCTCCCCACGTCGAAGGACAAACTGCGCCTGGCCGCTCTCCACTGCTTTAAGAAAGGCGATCAATTCTCGGATCGGTAGCAGATCCTCGATCGCCTCTCGGTAGGTCTCAACGACGATGGGAAAGGACCGGTAGCCACGAGCAAAAGCGAGCAAGTCGCGGGCCCGAAGGCGCTGCAGCCAAAGCGGTGTCCGACGGCCCGGGCGCAGACGTGGAAGGAGCAACGCCCGTGCGGCGTTCTGACGAAAGTGCATTCCAAAGAAGGCCGAATCCTCTAGCTCCTCCACGATGAGGTCTTGCACGGTGTCGGGCCGGATCGAACCCATGAGTTCCACAGCCCTTTCAGTGACAAGGTTGCCAAGCTTAAACAGGATTCCAGCGTCCGAGTGGACCGCAAGCGGGACGTCTCCTCCTTCTTTGCGGAAGGTGGCAAGTGCAGCCAAGAGAAAGGCCAAATGGAAGGCTCGTCCAAACGGAGACAAAAGAGCAAGCCGTGGCTCGCCGAGCTCGTCGGGGAAGGCATCGAGCAGGATCACTCGGTCGTTTGGAATCCTCTCTCCGCGTTTGCGCTGATCCTCGAGGTACGTCCTGACATTCTGTGCCGCAGCGTCATCGAGTTTGCACTTTCGCATCAACCACTGTTCAAAGTCGGAGTCGGCAAGGCGGCGTTCGCATTCGCGGAGGAAGGCACCGAAGTATCGGCCGAACTCGACGTCGCGCCCGAGCCCCTCTCCCCGCCAGAATGGCATCTGGGCGACTCTCTCCCCTGAGGGCGCGACAGTCACTCGGTCGGCCCCGATGTCGAGGATCTGCCAACGACCAGTCCCAAGGAGAATCGTCTCCCCAACTCTTCGTTCGTAGATAAATTCCTCATCGAGCTCGCCGAGACGCGTCTTCCCATCCTCCAAAAAGACCGGATACTGGCCGGTATCGGGAATCGCACCCCCGTTGATGATGGCTAGATGGCGGCTACCTGGAAGTGGGTACAGTCGATCGTTCACCCGATCCCAGGAGATCCGCGGCTTCAGTTTGGAGAAGGTTTCAGTTCGATAGCCGCCGGCGAGCATGTCGAGGACGGAAAGAAACGCTTCCCTTGTGAGTTTGTGGTAGGGGGCAGCCCGTCGAATCAGGGCGAGTACCTCGTCCACACATCGCTCCTTCATAGCGACTATCGCCACCACCTGTTGGGCGAGGACGTCGAGCGGGCACTGGGCGATTGCGACTGCAGAGATCTCGCCGTCGTGCATCGCCTTTGCCAGAGCGGCCATTTCCAACAGGTCCTCCCGTGTTTTGGGAATCAGACGGCCCTTGCTCGCGGCGCGATAGACGTGGCCGGCTCGGCCGACCCGCTGCAGCCCTCGAGCGACCGAATGGGGGGATTCCACTTGGCAGACGAGGTCGATCGCTCCCATGTCAATGCCAAGCTCCAACGAACCGGTGGCGACCAGAGCCGGAAGTCGTCCCGCCTTGAGATCCTCCTCGATCTGGTGGCGTCTGGCCTTGGACACGCTTCCGTGGTGGGCGCGAACAAGGTTGTGTCCTGCACGCTTGTTCAGCTCGGCGGCAATCCGCTCCACGCTGCGACGATTGTTGGCAAAGATCAGGGTGGAGCGATGGGAAGCAATCAAATCCAGCAATCGCTCGTAGATCGCTGGCCAAATGGAGGGGCCCTTATCCTCATCACAAGGAAGGACTGTCATGTCCTCCACCGGTGAGATTACCGCAAGCTCGAGGTCCTTGCGCATGCCTGCATCGACAATCTCCACCGGCCGGGGATGTCCCCCGGCATCGTAGCCGCCAAGAAATCGAGCAACTCTTTCCAGTGGACGTTGCGTCGCCGATAAGCCGATCCGCACCAATGGCTTGCAGGTGAGCTCTTCCAACCGCTCAAGCAAGAGTGTCAGAAAAGTGCCGCGCTTGTTCGGACAGACGGCATGAATCTCATCGACGATCACGGCGCGGGTCGTCCTTAGGATCTCCCGTGCTCTAGGCGAGGTGAGCAAAAGGTGAAGCGATTCTGGTGTTGTGATCAGGATCTGCGGGGGGCGACGCAGCATCTTCTGCCGCTCGGAGGGTGGGGTGTCTCCGGTGCGTACACCAGTCGTCACCACAGGAAGGTCAAGCCCAAGCCCGGCTGCTACCACTCGGATCTCCTGAAGCGGCTTCTCCAGGTTTCGCTCGATATCGACCGCCAGCGCCTTGAGCGGTGAGAGGTACAGCACTTGAACCCCCTGGAAGGCCTCTCCACGTTGTTGGCGGCAGATGAGATCGTTGATGGCGAACAGAAATGCAGCAAGCGTCTTCCCCGAGCCGGTCGGGGCAAGGATGAGAGTATTCTTTGCTTGGGCAATCACTGGCCAGCCAAGCGCCTGCGAAGGAGTCGGGCCGGCGAAGCTTTCGCGAAACCAACGTTCCACTGCTGGATGGAACAAACCGAGCACACTAGAGTCATCAAAAGTCGCCATGGTCTCTATTCTCTCGAAAAAGCCGCATCAACGCTACCTAGAACAGCCGCGAAAGCATAATGATTCGTGACATCCGACCGGCTGATTATGAGGACAATCTAGTAGGGGAAGTGAAGTTGACAACCGATTCTTTTTGTGCTAGTGTCTCGTCTGGATATTAAGTGAACGGAAAATGGCCTCAGCTGGCTTGG
>CAZOUO010000221.1:0-3820 GCA_964582975.1 uncultured Thermotogae bacterium
CGTGCAGGCTTCAGAGCTTTTTTCGCAGTACCTCCTGAAGGATCTCCTTGTCCAGGCTTAGCTCTGCCACCAGCTTCTTCAGCTGGCTGTTCTCCCGCTCTAGTTCCTTGAGCCGCCGTAGCTCACTAGGGCTCAACCCATCGTACTTCCTACGCCACCGGTAGACTGTGTTCTCGCAGACACCGTACTTGCGTGCGATCTCCTTGACCGAGATGCCCATCTCGATCTGCTTCACTGCGTAGATGATCTCGGTCTCGGAGAACCTCGTCGTTCGCATGCCGAAATCCCTCCCCTTAAACGTGAATCGATGTCGATTTTGACATTATCTTTGGACCGGTTTTTGGGGTGAAGGTCAAAGAACTCGTACGTCCTAAGGGAAGCACTGTATCTGGTCCTGGCACGGGGTGACGCTGATGCTGATCTTGTGGCAGATAAACATGATATGATGATACAAACTATCACCTTTGCCGCGGAATACGTAATGGTGCAAGATGCTGGCAAACACATCATCATCTCCTTTGTGGCATGAGGTCTGCGATTCTGCACCAAGGAGCAGATCTTGTGTGTTGTATTTGTGGTTGAAATCCTGTAGGATTCTAAGAACTTAAGGGCAGCTTTACAGTTCTTTCACGTCCGTTGTAATCTCTGAGAAGCCCAGAAGGGTACCTTGCGCTAATCGCGATGTATCTCTAGCAGGCGAAGCAAAGGACGACCGATCGTGCTGTATGAGATGCGAGTAAGGAGGGGAGTACAACGAACGTACTATTGATCTACCCGGAGGTTCCGGCGACGTTTTGGAGTTTCAAGCACGCACTTCCATTCATCCGTAAGAAGGCGTCTTCACCACCGTTGGGCCTGCTGACCGTCGCGGCAATGCTGCCAACGGAGTGGACAAAGCGCCTGGTTGATACCAACGTAACGAAGCTCAGTGAAAAGGACCTAGCGTGGGCTGATTATGCGTTCATCAGCGGTATGGTTGTGCAACGGGAGTCCGCACGGCGAATCATCGCCCGGTGCAAAGATGCAGGACTCACGGTCATCGCTGGAGGACCGCTGTTCACAACGGAGTACGAGCAGTTTGAGGAGATTGACCATTTCGTACTGAATGAGGCCGAGGTGACCCTGCCGCCGTTCTTGACGGACTTAGAGCAAGGGTGTGCCAAAGATCTCTATAAAACATCTGAGTTTGCAGACATACGGAAGAGCCCGATCCCACTGTGGGAGTTGGCCGATCTGGGTCGGTATGCCTCCATGAGCATTCAGTTCTCCCGCGGGTGTCCGTACAATTGCGAGTTCTGCAACATAACGACGCTATTTGGTCACCGATGGCGTACCAAGACGGGAAAACAGATCGTTGCTGAATTGGACAGTCTCTATGATCTGCGCTGGCGCGGGGATGTCTTCTTCGTGGATGACAACCTCATTGGGAACAGAAGATGTCTCAAGAGTGAACTGCTACCCACCTTAATTGAATGGCAGAAAGGCAAGACAGGAATACCATTTCAAACTCAAGTCTCGATCGATCTTGCCGACGACGAGCCACTGATGCAGATGATGGTCGAGGCAGGGTTTCGCACTGTCTTTGTTGGCATTGAGACGCCGGATGAGGACAGTCTGAGTGAATGCAACAAGCGGCTAAACAAGAACCGCAATTTGGTTGAGGATGTGAAACGGCTCCACCGAGTTGGATTGCAGGTACAAGGGGGCTTCATCGTTGGCTTTGATCATGATACCCCTTCCATCTTCCAGCGGCAGATCGATTTCATTCAAAAAAGCGGGATTGTGACAGCCATGGTGGGTCTGCTGCAAGCCCCGCTGGGCACGCGGCTTTACGAACGCCTGAAGAAGGAAAACCGGCTGCAGGAGCAAGTGTCGGGAGACAACGTGGATGGGTCAACAAATATCATTCCTACCATGAGCCTTGACACACTCCGCGAAGGATACAGGAACATCCTGAAATACATCTACTCACCGAAGCACTACTATCGTCGTGTGAGGACGTTCCTGCAAGACTACAAGGCGCCAAGCACCCATACTCCGTTGAGCTTCCAGCACGTTCTGGCGTTTTTCCGTTCCATATACCGCCTGGGCATCTTGGGCAAAGAGCGGGTCCAGTACTGGAAGCTGTTGGTGTGGACACTGTTTCGCCGTCCCACGTTGTTCCCGCTGGCTGTTACTTTTGCCATCTACGGCTACCACTTTCGCAAGACCTGTGAGCAGCACGTTATCTTGGAGCAGAAGGCGGGAGTTGCTTAGTCTGGGTGATCAAGATGGACGGATACTTCCTTTTCGAAGCGCTATCGTAGAACAACAAAAGGCAGCGCCTAATGTTATCGGCGCTGCCTTCTTCTCGTTTATCTGTTTCTGCCTCTTACGCTACGACGACAACGTCGTTTGCCTGGGGACCTTTTTGCCCTTGGCCAAGCGTGAATTCGACTTTCTGCCCTTCATCTAGCGACTTAAAGCCGTCGCCACGAATGGAGCTGAAATGCACGAACACATCTTCACCTAGCTCGCGCTGAACAAAGCCGTATCCCTTGTCGTTGTTAAACCACTTAACGGTACCGGTTGCACGTTCTGCCATGGTCTTCTTACCTCCTGAGTGTTGGGGGTTTTATCTAAGCAGAACGCTCTAAGTGGGAATCCAAAAAGCTGTACTCCAAAATAAAACGACTGCAAGACTGCCAACAACACATACATCATATCCGATCTTGAAACAACTATCAAGCCAAGCGGGAAACCCGCCTGGTTCGTGCAAGCTCCTATTTGAGTGGGCCTCGTGTAGCTGCCAATACCGAATCGTAGCTTTGCGACGCTGTGAAACTCAACGGCACAGAGGTTAAGCCTGTTGACTCCGCTCTAAGTGTATGCTTGATCTAACCCCCATTTGCTAAGTCGTAGGATATCGAGTAGTATGAATTACATTATCCTTCTAAGCTGGTGATATTCGCTTGAGCTTATCTCTTGAGGGGTGCGTGCGAGTCGCACGTTTTTGGTACCGGCGAGCAACGCGTCTAGCCAAAGTCCACGACCTAGACCCGCGAGTCTTCATCGGTCTATCTGTCTTTGGGGCAATCATCCATGGGCTCTACTATCTACCGTGCTTCAAAGGCGAAACCGTGGAACTCAGTTTCCTTGTGCTCCTACGATCCCTGGCCCTCGTGGCCCCCCTTTACATCCTTCTCAAGGGAAAGCGGATTGCTCGTGTGATAAACGGCTCCCTTGTCACGGGGTGGTCTCTCTACACCGCCTGGCACGTCTGCTACTTCGTCTACCTTTAGCGGGACAACCTCGAGTCTAGCTCCGCCAGGCTAGAGAGCCATTGAATCATTGATGATATCTGCAGTTCTGCAACCTGCCGTTTCAACGGGGAGTCGATCTCCTTCCGGCAAACGGTCATGTACAGCGGATGGGGCGTTTTCAGGCCGGGACGTCAGTACGAGGTATGGAGGCAAAGCCACATGGGAAAACTTGGACAAGTAAAGGAGGGAAACTGATATGAATATCCTGGTTTATATCATCCCGATCTTATCGGTGTTGGCAATCTGGCTATTCTTCTATTTCGTGCCAGTGGGCTTGTGGATCTCCGCCCTGGCAGCTGGGGTACCGGTGGGGCCGATGACGCTCATTGGAATGCGCCTTCGAAAGGTGAACCCCCACAAGGTCATCGTTCCCATGATCGCGGCGTGGAAGGCAGGCCTAAAGCTCTCCATCGCTGAGCTTGAGGCCCACTATCTTGCTGGAGGAAACGTGGATCGGGTGGCACGGGCGCTCATCTCTGCCGACAAGGCGAACATCGCGCTCGACTTCCAGCGGGCAG
>CAZOUO010000222.1:0-3810 GCA_964582975.1 uncultured Thermotogae bacterium
TCCGGAATCCTCGCAAAGAGTCGACTATGAAGGTGAACTCGGCGTGGTCATCAAACAAGGAATTGGCCCAGGTGGGACCGGGGCCGTCTTTGTTCAAGCAGTCCGGCACCGCCGGTGCCGAGCCGCCGTAGATCGAGGAACAGCCGGTGGCGTTGCCGATGAGCATCCGATCGCCGAACAGCTGCGTGGCAAGCTTCACATACGGCGTCTCACCACAGCCAGGACAGGCGCCGGAGAACTCGAACAGCGGTTGGCGGAACTGACTGCCTTTGACGGTCTCCATGGACATGACGTCGTCGCGCACAGGCAGCGTGACCGCGTAGTCGAAGTGCGGCTGGCGATCGGCTTGAGTGTCCAACGGCTTCATGACGAGGGCTTTTTCGCCCTTCTTGCCCGGGCAGATGTCGGCGCAGTTGCCGCAGCCGACGCAATCAAGTTGGCTGATCTGGATCGTGAACTGGTAGCTTTCCATCCCCTTGCCAACAGCAGGAACGGCCTTGAATCCCTCGGGGGCAGAGTTTAGCTCTTCGTCGGTGAGCAGGAACGGTCGTACCGTGGCGTGCGGACAGACGAACGCGCATTGGTTGCACTGGATGCAGTTCTCGGAGATCCACTCTGGAACGTTGATCGCCACGCCGCGCTTTTCGTACTTTGTGGTGGCAACCGGGAAAGACCCGTCCGGTCCGGTCCATTTGTAGGCACCGTCTAGCTCCGCCGCAAACGCACTCACTGGAAGCGAATCCCCCTCTTGTAGGCTCATCGGCCGCAGCACCTCGAGCACCCATTCCGGTTGTTCCGGCTTGCTGGGACTTCCCGTGGCGGACGCCCACTCTGCTGGCACGTCGACCGCGATCAAGTTGTCGAGCGAGGAATCGACACCGGCGTAGTTCATTTGGACGACCTTCTCGCCCTTGCGACCGTAGGTCTTCTTGATCGCCTCCTTCAATCGGGCGATCGCTTCGTCGACGGGCAACACCCCGGCGAGGTTGAAGAAGACGGTCTGCATGATCATGTTGATCCGTGCCCCCAGGCCGACCTCGGCGGCGATCTTCACCGCATCGATGGTGTAGAACTTGAGCTTCTTCTCGGCGATGGTGCGCTTGAGCCCTGCCGGAAGGTGCGCGTCCAACTCCTCGCCGGTCCACGGACAGTTGAGGACGAACGTGCCGCCTTTCTTGATCCCGGCTAAGAGGTCGTACTTGTCAACGTAGGCGGGGTTGTGACAGGCAATGTAATCGGCGTTCTTGACGAGATACGGCGATTGAATCCGGTTCTTGCCGAAGCGCAGGTGGGAGACCGTCGTCCCGCCGGACTTTTTGGCGTCGTAGGCGAAATACGCCTGCGCGTAAAGATCGGTATTGTCACCGACGATCTTGATCGCGTTCTTGTTCGCTCCCACGGTGCCGTCGGCTCCGAGTCCCCAGAACTTGCATTGTATCGTCCCCTCGGGTGCCACGTCGATCTCTTCGCCTATCGGCAGCGAGGTATGCGTTACGTCGTCCTCGATCCCGACCGTGAAGTGGTTCTTCGGCGACTCAGAGGCAAGGTTGTCAAAGACTGTCTTGACCATGGCCGGGGTGAAATCCTTCGATCCCAGGCCATACCTTCCCCCAACCACAAGCGCGCTTTTACCCCACTCTTGCACTGTAGTACAGACGTCCTGATAGAGCGGCTCCCCTTGGCTTCCGGGCTCCTTGGTGCGGTCGAGCACCGCGATGCGCTTTGCAGTCTCTGGGAGCGCTTGGAGGAAATGCTCCGCCGACCACGGCCGAAGCAGGCGCACCTTGAGTGCCCCCAGCTTTTCCCCCTGGGAGACGAGGTAATTCACGGTCTCCTCTGTCACGTCGCAGGAGGAGCCCATGAGCACGATCACGTGCTCTGCGTCCGGGGCACCGACGTAGTCAAACAGGTGATACGTCCGACCGATTGCTTTACTGACCTGTTCCAGGGTTTCAGCCACGATCTGCGGCGTGGCAGCGTAGTAGCGGTTCGCCGCCTCCCGCCCCTGGAAGTAGATGTCCGGGTTCTGAGCCGTGCCGCGCAGATGCGGATGCTCGGGATTCATCGCACGGCGACGGAAGCGTTCGATCGCGTCCCACGGGGCGAGCTCCGCCATCGTCTCGTAGTCAACGACGTGGACCTTCTGAATCTCGTGGGACGTGCGGAATCCGTCGAAAAATTCTAGAAATGGCACACTTGCTTTGAGGCTCGACAAGTGCGCGACGAGGCTGAGATCGATCACTTCCTGAACCGACGCGGTCGCCATCAAGGCAAACCCGGTCTGACGCGTTGCCATCACGTCGGAATGATCTCCGAAGATAGAGAGGGCGTGTGCGGCCAGCGCGCGCGCGGACACATGAAAGACGGTCGGCAGAAGCTCGCCCGAGATCTTATACATGTTGGGAATCATTAGTAGCAGCCCCTGCGATGCGGTAAAGGTTGTGGTCAACGCGCCTGCGGCGAGGGAGCCGTGCACCGCGCCGGCGGCCCCGGCTTCGGACTGCATCTCGACGACCTTCAACGGCTGTCCGAAGATGTTCTTCCGTCCGTGGGCGGCCCACCTGTCCGCCACTTCGCCCATCGGCGAGCTCGGCGTGATGGGGTAGATCGCTGCGACATCGCTGAATGCGTAGGCAACATGCGCTGCAGCCGTGTTGCCGTCAATCGTCATCATCTGTTTTCCCGGCATAGACGTCCCTCCATATCAGATTGCGTGGCACGGATCAAAAGACCGCGCGCCAAAACTTATTGTACGGCCTGACTTTGACCTTCACAATGGGTCTTTTGTCTTGAACCTTTGTGCCGCGATCTCTAAAGTTTGGCCGTCAAAGGAGGACGATGTTTCAGCGACTCTTACGCTCGCGGGCAAAGCACTTGATCATTCTTCTCCCACTGGGCTTGGTTGTGGGAACGGCTATCGGGGCGATCTTCGGCGATGTCCGGTCCGGCGTACTCGCGGGCCTTGGTCTTGGGGCCCTCCTGAGTGGTCTGTTCACCTTGCGAGCTCGCTCTTAAACGGCCTCTCACCCAATGCATGTGGAGTGGCAGAAATCAGTACACCGACGGGATCAGAAATCCTGCAGCAGGTCACTGAGATTGGGTGATCCGATCTCCTGGAGTTCGTAGCGGACGCGGGCCACTGGAGCATTGAGTGAAAGCAGTCGAGTCAGATCAATCGGCGTTCCGATCACGATCCCTTCGCAGTCCACCTGATTCACCGTCTCTTGAAGGTCTTGGATCTGTTCAGCTCCGTAACCCATTGCTGGCAGAAGCGGGCCAATCGTCGGGAAGTTCCGATACGTCTCGGCGATCGAGTCCATGGTGTACGGCCGCGGATCAATGATCTCGCGAGCGCCAAAACGCCTTGCCGCAATTGTGCCTGCCCCAAACTCCATCTCTCCGTGGGTCAGGGTCGGTCCGTCCTCAATGACGAGAACTCGTTTGCCGTGGATGACAGAGGGGTTGTCCACTTGAATTGGCGACGCCGCCTCGATGATTTGCGCTTTCGGGTTGGCTGCTACAACGTTTTCTCGCACAAATTGAACGTCTTCCAGCGAAGCGGTGTCCACCTTATTAATGACAACGATGTCTGCCAGGCGAAGATTAACCCCGCTTGGATAATACAACAGCTCGTGTCCGGCCCGGTGCGGATCCACCACCACAATCGACAAGTTGGGCCGATAGAATGAGAAGTCGTTATTCCCCCCGTCCCAGACTACGACATCCGCCTCGTCTTCTGCCTTTTGCAGGATCCTCTCGTAGTCCACTCCGGCGTACACAACCGTGCCGTTGGCAATGTGTGGTTCGTAC
>CAZOUO010000223.1:0-3793 GCA_964582975.1 uncultured Thermotogae bacterium
GTTCTGCAAAGATTCGAGTGGATTGGTGCCCACAATGCCCGTGTTGAGCGCACCTCTATCCATGCCGACCGGTGCCAGCACCATGCCGAGACCGTGGTTCAAGGCCTCTTTGAGCGTGCTCAATACACCAGCCAGCGGAACACCCGCGGCCTTTGCCGTACCTTCGATCTTGCGGAGGGTCGACTCGTACCTTTCCGTCCCCCACGCCGCTCCTAGAGAAGCCGATAGGTCCAGTGGACCGGGGTGACAGACACCTTGGTGTTCTTTGAGCATCGCGACGATCATGTCGGTGTCGTTGGCCGCCCCTTCGGTTTCCATCATGACCACTGGAACCGCCCACTTCCTTTTGTCGTTTTTTCCGTACGTCTCGATGTTCGCCTTCTCAACCGCGCGGAGAAAGTGTCGTGCTTCGTCAGCATCGAGCACCGCTGTGGCTATCAGTGCCGCTACACCCAATCCGACAAAGGTTGCCACATCTGAATCAAGGGCGCTGCATAGGCGCACGATCACATTGGTATGCTCCCGCAGCGCTTTGATGTGTCCAACCGTTTCATCGGTGCACCAGGTACCGTGTTCGCGTTCGATGGCAACAGCGTTCAGGATTCCGCTATTCGCCAGTTGGATAGCATTATTCAAGTCCGGTGTGGTCAAGGCGCCGAACACCACTAGCTCACCATCCTCCAACGCACGTCGTACGTCGTTGAGGTCTTGGCTGGGTCGTCGAATTGGCATCTCGCGAGGAAGCGGCTTGCGTCCTTCTATCTTGCCTCCCGGCACCCAACTGCGCCATGAGAGCTCATGGGCGGTTCTTTCCGTGATGGTGGTGATGTGCCGATACCCCTTTTCGAACGCACGCAGGATCTGCTCGTCCGTGCTGAATCTTCCTGACAGTACGATCCCGGCATCTCGAGCGACGTTCTCGATGGCGGAGATCGCCGCTTCTGTCTCGAGGTCGAGCTCCTCTTTCGCACAGGATTTCGCGAGCTCAGTCCGGATGCCAGTGTGGTCGATTTCGACCATTCTCACGCCTATTTCCTTGAGCGCGGAGAGTTGCTGCAAAACGTCCGGTCGAGCGGGCCTACTGAACGAGAGACCACCAATGAACATGTTATTGACGGTGTCCATCATCTTGGGATATTCCACAAAGGTACGCTGGGCCAGGTTGTCCGCCCCCACAGCGCGTTTGCCGAGCGGATGCTGTGCCGTGGAAGGTCTGGGGGCAGCTTCGGCATTGGGCCGCTCCGGGAAATAGACATCACGAAGCAGCGCGTGTACCGCCTCGGGGCTCTCCGGGTTTACGAGCAGCGCACCGAACAAACCTGCCCCAAGAAGCTGCTTGATGTAGGGATCTGATTTCTCAAACCGCATGACTGGGAGAAACGGTGTACCCCGAGTCTGCGCCGCGAACGCCTGGACCTCCTTCGCGGAAACCGGACGTCCATCCGGCCAACAGCGGTTCATAATCGCCGTACCGAACGAATGGTTCTGCGCAACCTCCGCGGACATCGCGTTGGGGCCGTCAAGCTCGATGCTCTTCACGATCACGTCCGAAGAACCTGCCAATGTGCGCCACACCGTGCCCTTGTCCGCTACGTGATCTGGGATGGTAAGGAAAGTCAGATTCTCGTATGAGAACAACGCATACGGTTTGGGCGGTGGCGAATCCAATTGCAGCGCTTCCCAAACCGCCGCCGCATTTTCCTTCTGACCTTCGGTCACGAATGCTGCAGCGGCAAAGCCCCGTTGCGTTCGGCCGGTGTGCTCCGGGATGTCGACCGCCGCCCCAAGACCACGCGCCCAGCGGATCTGTTCGAGATAGTCGGCTGATCCGGTGGCTGCACGCAACACGGAGTCGTGAAGTGCGGTCAGGCCGTTTACTGCGGGCTTGTGGTTGAGTGCCTGCTTCATCGCCTCTGATGACATGACCGCCTCAAACCTCTTCAGGATATCCAAGTGGTTGAACACCGCGGCACGAATGATGGCGTCCACCGCCATCGGGTACATCTCTTCCTTGTCTGGGTCCGCCCCTTTCTCCAGAAGGATCTCCACGACTTCGCGCCGAAGTCGGGCGACCCCCTCGTTTGCGTCGTTACCGGTCACCGCGGCGATGATTGGCGTTTGGAGCAGTTCGCCCGCCAAGCGGTTCGGATCGAAATCCGGGTTTTGGGTTGCTTCCTTCAACTCGCTGGTGACACGAGTCACCGCTGTTGAGCGTGCTGGTTCCTCGAGCGCCGCGACCTCAGCCAAACCGGACGTGATCACATTGATCACCGTCTCGCTGGCCTCCTGGGCTGGGGTGCCGGCTTCAGAATTTCGTGGGCCAGCAGGGATTGCTTCAAGCAGCGCCTTGGTATCCGCCTGCTTGGCTTCCATCGTTGCCTTATCGAACGGCTCGAGGGTATCAACCATCGCCTGGTTTTGGAACTGACGCCCGAACTGCGTGGCGTTGATCCCCCGCACCGTGGTCTCGCTGAAGAGGCGCAGTGTCTCCTCTTCAATGTCGGCCCCCTGGGGCAAAATGGACCCCAAATTTTCTAGAATTGACTTGGCCAGTTCGACGTGCCCGTAGAATGCAGTCTGAAGCAGAGGGGTGTGCCCGTTTACTTCCATGCGCGCATGTAGCTGTTCGGGATTCTTGGACAGGAGGAGCAAAGTGCTCGCGACGTCCCCCTTCTGGGTCGAGAGGTGTGCCGCCAAGATATTGGTGCGGTAGTTCGGACGCTGAGGGTCTTTGAGCGGAAGATCGGGATCAACCTTGTGTGGGCCAACTCTCTCCAATAGCAGCATTCTAAGGATGTCGGCGTTGCCGGTTGCGGCTGCCGCCAAGAACAGGTTGAACCCGTCCGGAGCATAGGCGTTTGGATTACCGCCGTTTCGCAGCCAGTCGCGCACCACTTCGTTGTCGCCACGTCGAGCGGCCTCGAGCACACCATTGACGTCCAGCGGATCGACGCGCGTACTCAGGTCGAACAAGACGAACGGCCGCTGACTCACAAGCTGAGGCCTATTGTTTTCGTCTGGACGAAGCGTCCAGATGCGATCCACGGAAAAGTCAACCGACTTGTCTTCGTTGGGTTCCGGATTCCTCCTGTCCGCTGTGAAGTGAATCCTGAGGTGCGCATCAATGGTTCCATCTGCATTCTCCAAGGGAACCAGGCCTTGGATCCTGTGTTTTGAGTTGATGAATGTTTCATCAATCATTCTGAACCATTGAGGAAAGTCTTCAACAATCAGGCCTTGGTTGAGCGCGATGTTCAATTCGCTTTGTGGTGCCAGAACTTCGAGCATGCCGTCGAGGTTTCGTTGGTCGAGATTGTCGAGGTAGCTTACCGCGAATTGGCGTGTCCGTTCCTTGGAAAACTCAAGGGTGGGATGAGGGGCCTCACGCTGGCCGGAAATGACCCACCGGCCATCCGCCGTACGGGTAAGATCCCAGATGATGTCCAATGTGCCGTTGGCTCGAGGATTCTCGTCTTGTGCAGGGTTGCGCCGATCAACCTCGGAGTGAATAGACAGTTTCACCTGTGCCGAGTCCCCGGTGACCAGCTTCGGGTCAAGGGCCACCACCGTGTGCCGCAGACTGCTGAATGTCGAAACGATGCCACGGTACCATTCGCGATAATCGTTTTCGCTCGTCAAGGTGGCTGTAGGTGACAAAACATGGATATTGAAGCCGTTCGGGTCGAGATGGCCGAGCATCGACTCGACGTCGCCTTGCTGATCGATTGCCCCAAAGTAGGCCTTGGCCAAAGCGCCGACCTCCCGCGTAAAGACCCCTGCATCCGGCGGGAGA
>CAZOUO010000224.1:0-3707 GCA_964582975.1 uncultured Thermotogae bacterium
ATCGCATCGTTGAGTGGCCGGAACCAGTGGATTGGGCTTTGGTCAAGCGCGATGATGAGAGCCTTATACGCCTTAGAAAAGCGGCAGGAGTATTTCGAGAACTTGCTCAAGAATCCGAAGACGAAAAAGACAAGTGCCAAACGTTTGAATCGTGGTATTTAGCTTGTTTGGCAAACGATCTTGAACGCCAAGAAGAAGCGATCGGGTACTGCCAGGCAACACTTCGAGCAGATCCGACTCACTATCGTGCGATCGCTTGGGCCATTGCACGCAACTTCGACGTCGATCTGGAGCCGAGTGAAAAAGCACTCGATACGCTCGTAGCCGAAGGTAAGGCAACAATTCCCCACATCCTTGCCCTCGTCAGCTGTTACCTTGCATCCCGAAACATGAAGGATGCCATAAAGCTTTTAGAAGATACAAAGCCTGCTTTCCGGAAGCATCACGCGGATGCGTTGTGGACCTTCTGGTACATCCAGTCACTAGTGGTTAGTGGTGACCCTGAGTCAGCGGTGAAAGCTATCGAAAGTTCTGGATTTGCCTCGGAGCTACGTGCTGTGCGGAGCTTTGCACTTCGGGCGATTGCGAAGAAGACTGGTGACTGGCAAGAGCTGATTCAACACCTCGAGAGCAGTTACGAGGAAACCAGAGATGCGAATTTCCTGTTCGACTGCTGTGAGTTGATGGTTCAGCAACAGGACTGGAACCACGTGGCTGACCAGGCAGAACGGTTAGTCGAAGAAATTGGTACAGGAGAGGCCCTTAGGCTCGCCGCGATTTCTACCTACAATGCCAATCGTTTCGATCTCTGCGTCCAATTGTTGGATAGTCACCGGAATCTCTTTACACAACAAAAACTTCCTAGCGAACTAAGGCGTATTAGAGTCTTCTGTCAGCAAGCTCTGGGGATCTTGCCGGAAGCTGTCGCTGAAGCGGAGACGCTCGCACGCGATGAACCGACCGCTGGGAATCTGCTCAGTCTTGCGCAGCTCTATTTCACAAAGGGGGACCTCAAAGGACTGGCTATAATTTCGCGCCAACTTAACGAGCGGTCTAACCTAACTGCAGAGCAATCACTTCGCATTGCTTCGTTGGTCCAGTGGGAAGATCTGGAACTCGCTATATCGCTCTGGAGACGGGCGACGCGCCAAGGTCTTCCGGATGAGACGGTTGGGACAGCAATGAGCCTTGGCTACCAATTTGGGCTGGACAAGGAGCTTGGCCCACTATTGAAGAGAATGGCGGATCTTGGGCACCAAGAGCGAGGTGGTATCCAAATAGCTTCGATCGAGGACTTCGTCTCGTTCGTCAAGCAGCAACGTAAGCATTGGGCGAAACTCGATGAGATTTACCGGAATGGAACTGTCCCAATCCATCTGATCGCTAGTGAATTAGGTCGGCCGCTAGTAGATTTTTATCACCGTATCCCCGAAGAGAATGAGGCGGCGCCAGATCCAATGAGACAATCCTACCTGCTCTTTAGGCATGGTGGCCGTGTGCTCGTGTCTGGCTTTCCGAATAACGTGCCCAAATGGCATCTCAATCTCGATGTTACTGCTACCCTTTTGGCAGCGCACATAGGAATTCTTGCAGAGGTTGAAATTGCTTTTAAACCACTCCGCATCCCGGTAGATCTCATTCCCGCATTGGTTCGGATGCGGGACATGGTGACACCTCATCAGCCCTCGCGCCTGCGGGCTTACCAGCAAATCGTCCACTTGGCGGAACAAGGGTTCCTACAAGTTGAGGACTGCAGGCTACCGCCAGCATACGAAAACGCTAAGTTGGTTGAGGAACTCGGTGAGAGTTGGGTCGCCCTCTTTGAATGCGTGCGCGCCAGCGAGGGTTATCTCGTTGACTTTCTTCCGCTTCAGAAGCGAAACCTAAGTGGTCCACCCTCAGCACTGCCGGAGGATGCTGATCGGTATTTGGTGAACTGCCGTTCAATCGTGGAGGCTCTGCGACAACAGGGACCGCTATCCGATGAAAAATATGGTGAAGCGCTAAGGGATTTAGGGAACGAAGGGCGCAGAGCTGCTAGTGAAGTGGTCCCGGAGAAGGGATCCCTGCTCTACTGTCATGGAAACATCCCTGAAGTTCTCGCCGATGCGAACCTGTTATACATCGTTTGTGAGCGTTTCCAGGTGCACATTGAACAACAAGAGCTTGACCAGGTTCGCGCCGAGTTACGGAATTACGAGCGAATGCATACAATAGCAGAATGGCTGAACAATCTCATCAACAGGATCAGGAAGGGAATAGACGATGGAGCTTATGAGATAATCTCAACTTCCTCTGACGAGGGAAGATCATCGGAGGAAGCGTCCGCCGAAAACCTAGATTTGAACTGTCTTATGGATCTCCTGAGATTTGAGACACGAGAAGGCGATGTTATATGGGCTGATGATCGATACGTGAATGGTTATCTCCGCCGGGATGGTGTGCCGATCATCGGTATCAACGAGATATTGAAGTCGCTCGTCGGCGTCAATGTGCTGGCAACCAGTGAGTATTATGGCAAAGTTAGCAAATTGCGAGCGGCTAACATCAGCTTCATTCCAGTCCAGACCGACGAAATCCTTTACTATCTCTGGCAAGCCAAGGTCGAGAACGAAACGGTTGTAGAAACGCGGGACCTCGGTGTTCTCCGGCACTACGTGGCAACTTGTTTGTTGCGAAGTGATATCCTGCAACGTCCACCTATGCGTAAAGGCTCTCCGAATGAGAACGGGGAAGTTGCTTTTGTCATTGGTATTGGCCGTGCGATTGTCAACGCACTTGTCGAGCTGTGGGCAGTCGAGGAAAAGGATGAGAAAACTTGCTGGGCTTACGCCGAATGGCTGTTAAATAATCTGTATTTGGACCACCTTGGACTGTCCAACGTGGCTTTGTTGCCGAGGTCTGATCAGGACGATCTCCATATAGTGGCCCTAAGTTTTGCTGGATTGATTTCCCAAGCGATCACTTTGAGGACGAGCCATACCAATAATGGTTCTTCAGTGCGCCGCAGGTATTTCGACTGGCTCTTTAATCGCGTTCTGAGAAGGCGATTTGAAGCTGACCCACCTCTCGTTGTGGCGATTGCGGATACCCTGAAGAAGTTTCTTCTTGATGCCCAGCAGAAAACTTTCACAGAGAGTCCAGTATCCGTTGTGACGCAATTACTTCAAGCTTTTTATGAAGATTTACCGGAGCCCATCCGGGACGAGCTTGGACGCGACGCTGATTTCATGGCCAGTATTGGTTTCAGATATCTGACCACGGTGACTATTGGAGACTTGAGCTTCGAACCGGACGACTTCCTCCGGGCAGCCACCGAGACAATCAATGGGCGCAAAGCGACGATTACTCCCATTGAGTCGGATACAGAACTTACCTTCCAGCCTATCAAGGGTCATTGCGGTCAGGGTGTATTCTGTTTTGACCATCCGGTGACTGGTGACAGAAAAGTCTTCCAAGATGACGTGTTGGAGCTCTTGATCGAGTCCCCGCTGGAACGCGAGGCAATCCTGCGCCGACACCACGACTGGTTCGACTGTCCGCGTGAGATCTTCGATCAAGCCGTTGCGGGAATTGCTTCTATTGAGAATCCTCGGCGACGGATCGATGAAGCAATATCATGGCGAAACTCTAGTGCTACTGTATTTTATGCTATACTAATCGCAATTTAAAACTTGGAAATTTTCGGTCATTCTAGCAATCCACTT
>CAZOUO010000225.1:0-3643 GCA_964582975.1 uncultured Thermotogae bacterium
GGAGAGGATTAGGTTGAGAAGGATGAAAAGAAGAAGGCCAATCAGGGACAGGAGGAATGGACCGATCATCTCACGGAGTACGTAGCAGTCACAACGACGAATCAACATCTCACCGGAATGATACTGGAACAAGCGTCCGGGCGCCTAGCGCAAAGCGCCAACCAAACAAAGCCGGTCCCAAATAGTGTTTGACTGGTCATTTCCCATCGGTTATATTAGCGGCGATCGAAGATGACTAAGCATCTGTACATCGAAACCTGGGGCTGCCAGATGAACCGCCATCAGTCAGAGGGGATCGCAGGGATCCTCGAACCTGCAGGATATGCGCTCACCTCCTCGCTCTCCGAGGCCGATGTGGTGGTGTTCAACACCTGTACTGTTCGGCAGAAGGCCGAAGAGAAACTGTACGGACGGATAGGTGCAATCGCGAAGCTGAAAGGAGAAAAGCCGGTCCTGTTTGGTGTTGGCGGTTGCGCGGCCCAGGTACGTGGACAGACCCTATTGAAGCGATTCCCTGTGATCGACTTCCTCTTTGGCACTGCCGAGCTCTCCGCACTTCCGAGAATCCTTTCCCAGGCGGAGAAGCGCCGGCAACTGATTGCCCATCTCCCCGCGCTAACCGGGATGGAGGAGATTCCACACCGGCGGGAAAGCACAGTCACCGCGATGGTGACCATTACGGAGGGGTGTTCCTGCTTCTGTTCGTATTGCATTGTGCCCTACGCCCGCGGGCCGTTGCGCAGCCGCCCACCAGAGGCGATCCTTGCCGAGGTGCGTGACTTGAAGCAGGCCGGGTACCGAGAAGTGCTCCTTCTTGGACAGAACGTGGATTCCTATGGGAGGGACAACCCGGGCTACGGTGATTTTTCTGGACTCCTCAGGGAAGTGGCGCAGATTGGGATTCCGCGCATTCGCTTCACGACGTCACACCCTCGTGACATCACCCCAAGTGTGATTGAGGTGATCGTCGAGCATGAGAACGTCTGCAAACACTTACATCTTGCATGTCAGTCTGGGAGTGACCGGATCCTCCGAGCGATGCACCGCGGTTACACTCGCGAGACGTTTCTATCCATCGTGGGAAAAGCGCGGAAGATGGTAGAGGGAATCAACATTACCACAGACCTGATCGTCGGTTACCCGGGCGAAAGTGAGGCCGACTTTTGCGCGACGATGGAGCTGATCGAAGCGGCACGTTTTGGCTCGATCTTTGTGGCCAAGTATTCTCCGCGTCCGGGCACGCGCAGTGCCCGTCTCCCCGACGACGTTCCTGAAGAGGTCAAGGACGCACGTCTGCAAGAGGTTCTCACCCGCCAGCGAGAGATTGCCCTCGAAGAGAACAAGCGGTGGATCGGAGAGATGGTTGAGGTTCTTGTGGAAGGGAGAGCCCGGAACTATGCCTTCTACGGGCGGGGGGACGATCATCGCACCGTTGTTCTGGCCGGTGAGGCGGAGATCGGTACGTTCGTCCCTGTGCGGATTGAAGCGGCCTCTGCCGCCGCTCTGGAGGGGCAGGTCCTCGTCCCCACGGTAACGAGAGGAGCGTTATGATCATTACAGTTACCGCCAATCCGGCCATCGATAAGATCTACGGGATTGATCGGCTGAAGGTAGGGGAGGTGACTCAAGATGAGTTCCTGACCCGTGCTACGTGGAGCGACACCTCGGCCGGTGGCAAGGGGATTAACGTGTCAATCTTCCTCGCCCGGATGGGTGTGGAGAGCGTGGCCATGGGTTTTGTCGGTGGGCACACCGGACACGTGGTCGTCCGCGATCTGCGCGACGAGGGCGTGACGACCAATTTTGTCTGGGTGAGGGAAGAAACGCGGACCAATGTGACGATCCTGGAACAAGGCCGCGAACACGTCCCTATTCTGATCGACGAGGCCGGGGCTTCCGTCTCGCATGAGGAGGTCAGCCGATTTCTGCGTCGCTACAACAGAATGATCAAGCGGGCAAGCTGGGTGGTTCTCGGTGGCAGTCTACCTCCCGGGGTCCCTGACGATTTCTACCGAGAACTGGCCGAGTTGGGGAAAGAGGCCGGCGCCAAGGTGGCGGTGAGTGCCGGAGGCAGTGCCCTGGCCCACGCTCTCCCCGCTTGTCCGTATCTGGTCAAACCGGACATCCGCGAGCGTCTCTCCATGGAAGGAGAAGACCTGAGCACACGAGAGGGAATCATCACTGCCGGGAAGAACATGGTGGCCTGTGGGGTGGAGCTGATCATTGTCTCGCACGAGTTTACCGGCGACATCGTGATCACCCGGGACGCCATTTGGGAGATCAAAGCAAGAGTGAGGGCCCCCGCGCTAAAGAACCTGGTCGGTGCCGACGACGCCCTGCTCGGTGGGCTCATCTATAAGCTCAATCAGGATTCAGGACTCGAAGAGGCACTCCGCTTCGGCATGGCCGCCGCCATCTCAAGTGCGGAGAGCCGCCAAAAAATCTGTCAAAATGCGGGCAAGATCGAAGCAGAGATGGCGCACGTCTCCCTGGAACGGGTTTGAGGAGGGGCTCATGAAGGTGAGGCAGATCATGACAAAGGATCTGACGTCGGAGGAGAAGACCGTCCCGGTGAGGGAGCTGATCTTCATCCTGGATAGCTCGGAGATGCCCAACGTGCCGATCGTCGATGAGGAGGGGAAACTGATTGGAGTCATCTCCGAGAAGGACCTCATCAAGGCGGCTCTTCCCGGCTACTTCGAAATGCTCCACAGCACCTCGTTTATCCCGGACATGAATCAGCTCGCCAAGAAACTCGCCCAGATCGCCGATGATCCAATCGAGAAGTACATGCAGCGTGATGTGATCTGCGTCGAAGAGGACGACGACGACCTCCAGGCAGCGGATCTGATCATTCGCAAGAATCTGAAGAACCTTTTTGTAGTTGACGAAGAGGGAATGCTGGTGGGCGTCGTTAGGCGGATCGACCTCCTCGAGTATCTCCTCTAATCCGAATGAGCGTACCCTGGAAGGAGCTGGGACTGTCCCGGTTCCTCGCGTTTGATCATCATGAATTTCTCCTGTTTGAAAATGGGCAGCCGCAACCAGCCGTAACCGTCGACCCAAGCGAAGGCCTCCCTCAGGTTGCCTACTCCCCTGAAGAAGTAAGTGAGGCCGTAATCGACCTGCACCTTCTCTCCCGGACCCTTCTGCCCACGCTTCCAGAGCATTCCTTGAGCAGCCTGTGCGCCCACTTCGGAATCCGGTTGGAGACGGGAGAAGAAAGAGGGGCAATCGGTCACTTGTTTGCTGCGCTTCTTGTGGAGGGGTTGGCAATGGAGCGCGACCTCCTCTCGCTTTTGGGCCAACTTCTTCCCGGTGTGACGGGCGCACTTCTAAGCAGCCTTGTCCCGTGGGGAAAGGTGCGCAAGCCCCCTTCTAAAGGGGAGCCTTCGGAAGAGCCGGTGCTCACTGCGATCGGCTCCGTGGAGGAGGTATTGGGCCGCGATGGACTCATCGGTCAAGGCCTCGTTGCTTTTGAGGATCGGCCAGGCCAGCGGGAGATGGCCAAGCTCGTTTCTCGAACCTTCGAGGAGGGCGGGACGTCCGTCGTCGAAGCGGGTTCAGGAACCGGGAAGACTTTTGCTTATCTCATCCCCGCGCTCCTTAATTTGAGGTCTGGTAAAACCGTTCGTCTTGTGGG
>CAZOUO010000226.1:0-3638 GCA_964582975.1 uncultured Thermotogae bacterium
TTTCTCCTCTGTCTTGTGCAGGCCCAGCTCTACCACCCGCCAGCGGACGATCATCTCCTGGATCTCCTCAGCGGTTGGTAATGATTTCATTACGTCGATCTCAGCGATCATGTCCCGCAAGCACAGGATATTGGCCGACGGAATCCCAGCCAGATTGCTCATCCCTCCTCCTTTTCTCTTCTCACGATCACCAACGGGCCGCCGCCCTCGCTCGAAACTTCTTGCTTGGCTGACGCATCTAACCCTAATAATCTGGCTCGACGTTCCATAATACTTAATATCCGATCAACGGCCAACGTGTCCCCGCCGAATCGCTCTCCTTGTGAATGGCGAGAATGAAGACCCGATCGCTCTGAGGCTTTTTCAGTTGTACGAATGAGCGTCTACAGTGGTATAGTTGGGGGACAGAGGCCAATGATGAGAGAAGGAGGTACTGAACATGGCCGAAGAGGAAAGAATTCCGCAGTACGGGTGGAGGGGCTGGAAGATGCCGTTTGGGAGTCTCAAGGACCCGGAGTACTGTGAGTATGGGTGTCCGATCTGTCGCGGAGCGAGGAGAGGCAACCCGATCTACAGGGTAATCCAAGGGCTTCTCATGGTGTTGACGTTGGGAGGATGCTGGTGGGGCCGTGCGCGGAAGCGGAAGTACGCTGTATCGCCCTGGAAACCGATTCCCAAGTCTGAGGCGTAGGAACGGTCAAGGTCGGTCGGCCTACGACGCGGCAATCCGACTCATCGTCGAGGAGGGAAGTCCTAGGAGCGCTCATCCAGATAGTCTCGTCTACTGCGCAGAGCCACACCCCTGTCTGCGTGCGACGCACAGGCAGGCCCGTCAAGAAGACAGTCTACCTAACAGGAGCGCTCCCCGCACCTGTAAAATCCGATGGTAGACTTCACGCCCTTTCTCTAGAGGCTGCTTTGATGGTTAGAGATTTTCACTGGCGATTGTTTGACAATGACGAACAATTGCCCTAATATAACTATCACGAGCCGATGATTGGAGTCGCTCGATTGTTCGACAGGAACGAACAATGTCCAGAGAAAAGATGGTGCATACAGGCCATGGAATAGAGCTGGTCCGCAAGCTGGCCGCCGCGGGCGACCGGATCTTCACGACGAAAAGGGCGCGGGAGCTCGCTCCCTCCGTGGGGCTATCCGAGAGCTACCTGCGCCAAGCCCTCCACTATCTGACCAGGTCGGGATGGCTAGTCCGTCTGCGCAAGGGGCTTTATGCCCTTTCGTCCTCGATCCCCGGTGTCGCGCTAGCCCACGAGTTCGAAATCGCCATGGCGCTGGTCAACCCTGCCGCCATCGGCTACTGGTCCGCCCTGCACTATCATGGTCTGACGGAGCAGGTTCCCAGGAAGGTCCTTGTGCTGACGACCACGGAGACCTCCGTTCCACGAGTACGAAGTACCAAGATCCAGCGGACAGACCGCGGCTATCCGGTCGGCGAAACGCTCTATCAATTCGTTCAGATTAAGCCCGAGCGCTTCTTCGGCACAGTGAAAGTCTGGATCGGGGAGGCCCGGGTGACGATCACCGATCCTGAGCGCACGTTGCTCGATGGGCTGTCCAGACCGGAGTACTGTGGCGACTTTTCTGAGGTTCTCCATGCGTTCGAGGTGAGGGGAAGCCGGTTGGATCTCAAGCGGATCATCGCCTACGCCGAAAAGCTGGATACAGTCACCTCCAAGCGCCTGGGATGGGTGCTCGAAGCACAGGGCGTTGATCCAGCCCTCCTTGATCGTCTTGCACGGCTACCGATCAACGGATATCGAAAGCTCGATCCGACCGGACCTCGCAAGGGGCCGTACAATCGTCGATGGATGATCCGGGAGAACCTCCCCGGGAAGGTCGGGGCATGAAGCCGCTCCGCCTGCGTCTTCTGGAAGCGCGAAGGCGGCTCGGCGTTTCGTGGGAGATCCTTGAACGGGATTACCTCCTCTCGTGGATTCTCGCTGGCATCTGTCTGGTCGGATCGCTCCGCGACACACTCGTCTTCAAAGGCGGAACTGCGCTCAAGAAGTGCTACTTCGGCGACTATCGCTTCTCGGAGGATCTCGATTTCTCCGGCTTGGAAGGCGTCCCCACCGGCAATGCGATGGAACGAGCAATCCGAGAGTCCTGTGATGAGGCCGCGAAGTTGCTGGACGAGTACGCCCCCGTAGAGATCGTCTGTGAACGATACACCGAGAAGGAGCCACACCCGGGAGGGGCCAAGAGGCTTTCACAATCCACGCCCGTCTCCCGTGGCACAGGCAACCCCGCACGCGCGCCATGATCGAAATCACGGTGGACGAGAAGGTGCTCAAGCCTGTGCAAAAGCGGAAAGTGATTCACGAATACGGCGAGCCTCTCGAAGCGCAGGTTCCAGTCTATGCGATAGCGGAGATCGTTGCCGAGAAGCTGCGCACAATTCGTCAACACGCTGAGACCCTTGAGAAACGCGGCTGGAGCCGTTCACGCGCCCGTGACTATTATGACCTCTGGCGCGTGCTGGGGACCTACAAGAACCAGATGGACCTGTCCGGCTTCGTGTCGTTCCTCCACGAGAAATGTGCCGTGCGGCACGTCGACTTTGAAGGACCTGAGGATTTCTTTCAGGAGAGGATGCTCGTGCAGGTCGAGAAGACGTGGGTTCAGTGGCTCGGTCCCCTGGTTCCCGGGCTGCCCTCATTCGAAACCGTAATCGGCGAGCTGCGCCCGCAGACTGAATCTCTCATTGCCGAAGTGATACCTCGGGCACAGATAGTCCCATGGAGGAAAACGATGTAGCCCAGGTCCCCCGGCCTGAGGTCATGCCGCACGGTTATCGGCGACTCCATGTTTCAGCATCCTCCTTGAGGAATTATGGTATGCGTCACCGGAATTCCGCAAGGCGCGAGAAACAAGTGACATGTCCCCAAATTGCTATGCCCATGACCAGATTTGTAAAAACTTGTGAAGAAAAAACCCGTGTCGTATGATATCCCAGGTTCTGAAGGTGAGAGTGGAGAGAAATGCGTATGGACTATAAAGCGCAGCTTCCGTTCCTTGAACTGCGAAACATCACCGCAGAACACACAAACAGGCTCATCGCCTGGATAGGGTCAGGCTTGAGTCAGCCTGCTGGATTGCCAGGTTGGGAGGGTCTACATGCGGCTCTTTTGCGTGGTCTTGAGAAGAAAGCCCAGGTTCTTCAGGATGAAAGTGAAAAGGAGAAGCTCCTCGCAAAGCTGGAGACCGCGAAGGCCGAGAAAGATCTTTGGATAGCCTTTGAAATCTTGGAGAATATCCTTGGCCCGACAACTTATAAACAAATCGTCCGGAGAGAACTCGAGCCAGCAGTAACGTGCGAGATCCCTGTTGCGTATAGACTTCTTTGGGAACTTCCACTTGCCGGAGTCATAAACCTCAACCTTGACGGCCTGGTGACAAGAGCCTATACCGAGCGCTTTCCTGGGCGCCAGGTTTTCGAGTTCTCAGGCTACAACGCTAAGAATTTCGCTCATGTTCTGAAGAGCCCGTTTCCTTTCATTCTGAATCTCCACGGATTCCATGGCGATGCGTCTACTTGGGTGCTAAGACGATGTGAGAGAAAGGCTGAACCGCCCCGGCTTTTCCGGAGGCACTTTTACTTGAGTCCGGCGACCATC
>CAZOUO010000227.1:0-3591 GCA_964582975.1 uncultured Thermotogae bacterium
GTGAACAGGTGATCGTAGAGGCGGATCTCGGCTTCGATGGTCTGCTCGGCCGAAACCCAGTGCAGGGTTGCCTTGACCTTGCGGCCGTCGGGGGCATCGCCGCCGCGGGTTGCTGGATCGTAAGTACAATGAAGCTCGATAATATTGCCAGCCGCATCCTTCACAACGTCAGTACAGGTAATGAAATACGCGTAGCGCAGTCGCACCTCGCGGCCAGGGGAAAGACGATAGAACTTCTTGGGTGGCTCCTCCGCGAAGTCCTCGCGCTCGATGTACAGGACCTTCGAGAAAGGCACCTTGCGCGTTCCCGCGCTTTCGTCCTCTGGATTGTTGATCGCGTCAAGCTCCTCGACCTGCTCGTTTGGATAGTTGGTGATCACAACCTTCAGCGGGTCGAGGACCCCCATGACACGGGGTGCGCGTCTGTTGAGGTCCTGCCGTAAGCAGTACTCGAGGAACGCCGGGTCGACGAACCCCTCGGACTTGGTCACGCCGAGCTCGCCGATGAAGTTTCGCAGCGCCTCCGGCGTGTAGCCACGTCTGCGCATGCCGCAGATCGTTGGCATTCGAGGATCGTCCCAGCCGGCCACGTGGCCCTCCTCCACAAGTTGCCGCAACCTGCGCTTGCTCATCACGACGTTGGCGAGGTTCAACCGACCGTATTCGATCTGGCGTGGCCGCGATGTGATCGGCAGCTGATCGAGGAACCAGTCGTACAGCGGCCGGTGGTTCTCGAACTCGAGGCTGCACGTCGAATGCGTGATCCCCTCAATCGCGTCCGACTGGCCGTGCGCCCAATCGTAGGTCGGATAGATGCACCACGCGTCGCCCTGACGGTGGTGCGTCGCCCGCAGGATCCGATACATCACCGGATCGCGCATGTTCAAGTTCGGGTGCGCCATGTCGATCTTGGCGCGAAGCGTCTTGGCTCCGTCGGGGAATTCGCCGGCGCGCATGCGGCGGAACAGGTCCAGATTCTCCTCTACCGAGCGGTTACGGTACGGGCTGTTACGGCCCGGGAGCGTGTCGACACGCTCGCTCTCGCCGATGGCGGTGCCTCGATACTCACTGATCTGCTCTGGAGACAGGTCGCAGACGTAGGCCTTGCCCGTGCGGATCAAGTGCTCGGCCCACTCGTAGAGCTGCTCGAAGTAGTCCGAGGCAAAGAACATGCGGTCGTCCCAGTCGACGCCGAGCCATCTCATGTCCTCGACGATACCGTCGACGAACTCCTGCTCTTCCGCGGCTGGATTTGTGTCGTCGAAGCGCAGATTGAACTTCCCTTTGAACTCCTGGGCGATCCCGTACGCCAGCAGGAACCCCTTGGCATGTCCGATGTGGATGTAGCCGTTCGGCTCTGGCGGCCATCTGGTGTGAACCTGCCCTCCATTCTTGCCGGCCTTGACATCGTCGGCTACGATCTGGCGGATGAAATCGACGGGCGCTTCTTCATCGGGAGCGTTTACCGGGTCGAGTGCTTTGCCGTGTGGCTCCTCCAAGTTTCGTTTTTCCGTGTTCATGCATTCCTCGTCTGGACTCTTCGCAAGTTTTTGAACAAGTCAGATCCGATAGACTTGTTTTATCTAGCTTTGTAGTCTACTAGGGAGTACGCTTCAACGCTAGTGCCCCTAAGGGCGTGCTATAGAAAAAGACCCAAGAGATGGGTCTCTCGTGGAGCCGCAGAGACGCGAAGAACGGCGTAAAGAAGATACAGGGAAGTCAAGATCTCTCTTGGCTTTGTGCCCTGAAGTTAAAGTTAGCTACAACCAATAGCAAGGGTCTAACGCTGAGGAGACCAGGAATATAGGAAGAGCCACGAACAACAGGAATGACAAGAAGTGAACCTTGGCGATCTTAGCGTCTCGGCGAGAGAAAGAAATACAGTTTCTCGGTGATGGTGCTTTGGATTTTATTGCACAGGAGTATCTCGGGAGGAATGCCTCTTACAACCATCCCTTACCTTGCATGGAGCGTGAGGAACCAGAGAAATAAAGGTCTTCAGAGCGCAAGTGCATTTAGGGATGTTGGTCTTCAATTCTTGAAAAAAGTAGATCTAATTGGATGTCTTCAACGCCGCACCATTTGGTGCTTGGACGATGGACTCACACAAGAGTCCCTGTTGAGGACAAGCCGTTAGCCAAGAAAGCAAGTGCAACCCAGCCCAGCAAGAAAACAACGGAAAGAAGCACGATCAGGACACGGGGGCCGATACGCCCGCACCAAGAAATCCGCTGGACCTCTGGATACCACTCGTTGCACTTCCACGAGCTAGCGGGAACGCAAATCTGTTCTCCATGAAGGAGCTTGTAGTTGCCGCGATGGAATTCACTCCCGGCGAACTGGCCTTCGATGCCACGAAGGAGACTTTCCCAGTGGGAAATCTCCCTGGTGGTCCACCTCTGAGTGACGAGCCAGAAAAAGCAGATGAGGAAACCGACTGCACCCAGAGCGGTCTTGAACCATCTTCCGCCCAACGTGTTGTAGGAAAGAGCGAGGTACGCAAGCGGGAGTAGAAGAAGGAGATTGGCGACAAGGAAAATACCCGTGCTGATCCAGTAATTCCGCTCCTTTGCGCAAGCGGTTGTCGTGACAGCCTGATACACCATGAGCCACTGGTCCAGCTCCACAAGTACCCCCTGTAAGTCGGTTCTTCTCTTTAGCAGCATAAAACCTGACAGCTCCGGGGAAAGGTCTCGTTTCTCCAAGGTGTGTGACAATTGTCCTCAACGTGACGGATTGTTTTTGCGCGCGTCTGGAGGAACAGTAGTTCCTGTTGGGCTTTCCGAGTAAGGGAATCTCGGCTGCACTCCGAAGAAAACAGGCTCTTCACTATTCTATGTGGGTACCCTGTCAAGAGGTGCTCCCGTGCAGGCAAGCTCGACCACATAAAGCAAGGGGCTTATTGACTATTAGGAGGCCAAGAAACCAGGAGATGAGAGCATGTTCGTATGTGAGTTCGATAAACCCGGTCCGAGCCGTCGATGTCCCTCGATGGCCGCTGCGATCACTTTTGAGGGCAGTTTCTCAAATTCCACTATCATCCCTTATCCCTGACTTCTCATGGCTTCCTGGTTTCCTTATGATAAGGTTGTAAGCAGCTTAGCTTTGGGTTACCGCCTTGAAATAGCGAGGAACCAGAAAACGGTTTCATCTCTTCCTGAGACAGGGCCTACCCATTTTGAGATTGTGGACACTGTTGGAGGCTTCGCTCACAACTGATGAGTCATTTTGTGATTCCGGGCCGCTCGGTCACCTTTTCCATCGCTGGGCTGGGGTAACGCGATTTGTCTTTTTGGCACCTTTTGTCGTAAAGGTGCTGTAAGACCTGCACGCGGGACCGGCGAACGCGTGAAATAGAGAGGACGTTAAACAAGGGGGGATTTGAAATGAAACGAGCTGCCAAGCTACTCGTTGTTCTGTCTGTGGCGGTGGTTCCGACTCTGATCGGACTGGGGATGGATATTGGGGCCAGGCTTAGTGTGCAATCGCCTTCCCTCGCCATCCAGGCTGAGTGGGATGTCTCGCCGGATCTTACCATGGGGCTTCTTGTTGAGACTTCGCTTGAACCCATCTTCAACCCGGGTGTAACCC
>CAZOUO010000228.1:0-3574 GCA_964582975.1 uncultured Thermotogae bacterium
GTGCAAGGGGTGTTCCATGAAAAAAAGCATTTCTGAACGTGCATCGGGCCTGAAGCGATCCGCGATCCGCGAACTGCTTAAGATGACCGAGAAACCGGACATCATTTCGTTCGCCGGAGGACTCCCGGACCCCGAAACCTTTCCCCGTGAAGAGCTGGCACAGATCGCAAACAAGCTATTGCGCGAACACTACCGAAATGTCCTTCAGTATGGCATTTCAGAGGGGAGCCAGACGCTCCGCCGTGCGGTGATCGATTGGCTGCAGCCGCAAGGGCTCAAGCTGGACATGGAGCAGGTTCTGGTGACCACCGCCTCCCAACAGGGGTTGGACATGCTGGCCAAGGCGTTTATCGATCCAGGAGATGTAATCTTTTGTGGCCTCCCGACGTATTTGGGGGCAATTCAGGCGTTCAGCCTCTTCCAGGCCGACAAGATCGGCGTCCCGTTGGAAGAGGACGGAATGGATTTGGATGTGCTTGAGAAACGAATCGCCGAGGCGAGACGGGCTGGAAAGACGCTCAAAGCAATTTATGTCATCCCGGATTTTCAAAATCCGACCGGGATTACGATGTCGCTTGCCAAGCGCAAGCGCCTGCTGGAAATCGCCAGGCGAGAGGATCTGTTGATCTTCGAGGACAACCCTTACGGACAGCTTCGCTTTGTCGGGAACCCCATTCCTTCTCTTAGAAGCATGGATTCCGATGGACGGGTGATTCTGCTGATCACGTTTTCCAAACTGTTGGCAGCGGGGTTGCGGCTGGCGGTGTTGATTGCTGATACCGATGTAATCGAGGTGCTCATTCGGGTGAAACAGGCGACCGACTTGTGTACCTCAAAGCTGACGCAGCACCTGGCTGCCCGTTATTTCTTGGATTGTGATGTGAAGGATCACCTGAAGGTGTTGCGGGAGCGCTATAGGTGTAAGCGCAATGCAATGCTCACTGCGCTCGAACGGTACATGCCCTCGGAGGAGGGAATTGGTTGGACGCGCCCCGAAGGCGGCCTTTTCTTGTGGGTTCGCCTCCCTGAGGGGATTGACACCGAGGAGATGTTTCCCCGTGCCTTGGAGCATATGGTGGCCTACGTCATCGGTAGAGCGTTTCATGTCGACGGGAGCGGCGAGAACACCATGCGACTCTCCTTCTCCGTGAATCCCGAGGTAGAGATTGAGGAAGGGATCAAGCGCCTCTCCGAGGTCGTACGTGAGGAACTTGCTTCCCGGCGAGTGAGTCTGGCTACTTAAGACAGATCACTTCGGGAAGCGATGGCCTCTTACTTGAAGAGAAGTCTTTCCCATTCCGTGAGCGAACACACTTCTCGATTCAAACCGACTGGAGAAGCCCAGGGAGGGCTTCAGTAAATCGTGTGACAAGCCGGACCGTGTTCTCGAGGTCATTCAGCCGCAGCGTCGAATTTGGGGAATGAACGAACCGGCAGGGAACGGAAACAACACCGGTGAGGATTCCCGCCCGGGTCAAGTGGATGGCGCCGGCATCGGTTCCTCCGACGATCGGTAGCTTGTACTGGTATGGGATCGAACCTTCTTCGGCAACCCGTTCCAGCGCCTTCACCATGCTGCGGGAGACGATGATCGTTCGGTCAGCGACGGTAATTGCAGGGCCCCGGCCGAGGCGGACCGGTTGCCTCTCTTCTGAGATGCCGGGCATGTCTGCCCCGATCGTTCCTTCCAACGCAAGCGCAACATCCGGATTGATCTGGTAGGCTGCTGTACGGGCACCGCGTAGCCCGACCTCCTCACCGACGACGAAAGCAAGGACGAGGGTTGTCTCAAGGTCGGTTTCCGCCAACCGACGGGCCGCCTCAATCAACACCGCACAGCCCACTCGATCGTCGAGCGCCTTTCCGACGACATAGCCATCGCGAAGCTCGGTGAATGGATAGTGAATCGTGAGCGGGTCCCCAATTCGCAGTCCCACGTCAGCAGCCTCTTGTCGTGAGGAGGCTCCCACATCGATAAACATGTCTTCGAGCGGGATCGGCTTCTTTCGTTCTTCGTCTTTTAGAATGTGTGGAGGGGTGGACCCGATCACGCCATAGCGCTTCTCACCGGAACGGGTGAGGATCACCACTTGGTGGCTGGGAATGATCCGCTCGTCCCACCCGCCAATGGGAGAAAAGCGCAAGTAGCCGCTCTCGTCAATCCACTTTATCATGAACCCGATCTCATCCATGTGGGCGTCGAGCATCAGGGTGTGATTGCTTTTCCCTTTGCGGGTGGCGAAGAGATTTCCCAAGGTATCTGTTTTAACCTCATCTGCGTATGGAGAGACCAGTTCTTTGATCTTTGCGCGCACTTCGTCTTCAAAGCCGGCCACACCGAAAGCGTCGGAGAGCTGTTGCAACAGATCGGCCGATTCCATCGATAATCCCCCTTTCAGGCGGGCAGATTATAGGAAGCTAACCACACGTAGCCAACAGGTAAGAGTACACAGAGCAACGACGTGGATCTTCCCTGGAACTGCGGGCTGTTCATCCCTTGAGGTGTTTTATGAGCTTTTCGGCGAGTGGGCGGGGGATTCCTGGGACAGCGGCGATTTCCTCGAAACTTGCTCGAGAAAGCTTCTCCAGTGATCTAAACGTCTTGATCAGTGCCTGCTTACGTTTCGGACCGAAACCGGGGATCTCATCGAGCTTCGAGGAAAGGCTGTGGCGGGCGCGCAGCCGGCGGTGATAGGCAATCGCAAACCGGTGCGCCTCGTCACGGATCTGACGCAACAACAGAAGCGCCTTGCTCTCGGGAGGAAAGACGACTGGCGCGGTCTCTTCCGGCCGATACACCTCTTCGTGGCGCTTCGCAAGGCCGATCGCCTCGATTCCCTCAAGTTCAAGCTGTTGTAAGACGGATAAGGCGACGTTTAGCTGCCCCTTCCCGCCGTCGATTAACAGGAGATCAGGGAACTCGGAGAACTTCCCGCGGGAGACGCTGGGATCACTGATCTCAGTCAAGCCTCGCCGGAAGCGGCGGCGGATGATTTCGGCCATCATTGCGTAGTCATCTGGTTTTCCAGAAATTCTCACCTTAAAACGGCGATAGGCGTCGCGCCGCGGTCTGCCGCTTTCAAAGACGACCATCGAGCCGGTCGCCTCTCCGCCGCGGGTGTTGGAAATGTCAAACGCCTCAATGCGTTGGGGGAAGGAGGAAAGAGAAAGTGTCTCCGCAAGCTCGGCCAAGGCATCGGTCATCTCCTCACGGACCGCAGCGCCGATTTTCTCTCCCATAAGTGAGTATCGCGCGTTCTCACGCGCCAGCTCTACCAGTCGGTGCTTTTCCCCCCTTTTGGGGATCTTGAGCTTTGCCTGCCTTCCGCGCAGAGAAGAAAGCCAAGCAGACACCGCTTTTGTCTCTTTGACGTCTACGGGAAGGAGGATCTCCTGAGGAATTGCTGACGCGTTGGCGTAGTACTGAGTGAGGAAGGCAGAGAGGACCTCTCCTCGGTCTGGAACTCCAGGGGCACGCAAGTAGAACGTTTCCCGTCCGCTCATTCGACCACCACGGACGAGGAAAACCTCGGCGCAGGCCCGATCTCCTTCAATGGCGACCCCAATTACGTCC